>DATCSF010000183.1:0-9081 GCA_036568625.1 Rhodanobacteraceae bacterium
CTTCAGTGTTGCGGTGTAACGAAAGCAGGCGTGGTCGATCGCCAGTGCGCAAGTGCGCCCGCGCCAGCCGGCGTCGCGATCCTTCACCTCGACTTGCGGCAGCCACACGGTCGCGCGGGCGGCGGGCAAGCCCTTCAGCACTTTGCCCGCCTCGCCGCAGGCGCGCTCGAACGCGCGCGCGTCGACGCCGTCGCGGCGCCCCAAACCCACCAGCAGCACGCGCGGCGCCTTGATGCCGGCGAGCCCGTGCAACATCAGCGTGGCGCCGGGCTTGCCCGTGAAATCGCCCGATTCGAGCAGTCGCTTCAATGCGCCATCGCTGGCCGCGTCGATCGCGGCCGCGTCGGCCGACAACGCGCCTTCGAATACCCCCACCACCGCGCAGGGCGTATCCGCCGCATCGGCGGCAACGGGGGAACTCAGGCTGAACTCAAGCATCGCAATACGCTCCTGGGATATCGGGCCGGTTCATGCGCACCACTACACTGCGCGTTTGCAAAGCGTTCCAGTGTAGGGAACATCCGGACAACCCGCCAGACGATGCTCCGATTCCGTCAGACTCACTTCCCCACAACCTGCGCCGAACCGTCCACGACGGTTCGTCCTGCCCCTTGACCCCAGGGCGCGAGCGTCCCGGACACTTGCGCACAGCCACGCCCGTACTGCAACCGATGCCGCGACTTTCCATCCTCGATCGCTACATATTGCGCGAATTCCTGTTCGGCAGCGTCGCAGCCGTGGTGGTGTTGCTGGTGATCTTCACCGGCAGCACGTTCGCGGACGTGATCAACAAGGTCGCGACCGGACGCCTGCCGGGCGGGGTGATGTTCACGGTGCTGGGCCTGAACCTGGTGAACACCCTGCAGGCGCTGCTGCCGATGGGGATGTTCCTGGGCATGCTGCTGGCGCTGGGGCGGATGTATCGCGACAGCGAAATGCACGTGCTGTCGGCGTCCGGGTTCGGGCCGAAGGGCTTGTTGAAACCAGCCACGATTTTCGGCGTGGGCTCAGGCGTGGTGGTGGCGCTGGTGGCGCTGTGGCTGGGCCCGCTGGCCGCACGCGCATCGAACGCGGAAATCGAACAGGCCAACCGTTCGGTGATCGCGGCAGGCCTGGAAGCCGGCCGCTTCACCAGCCTCGCAGGACGCGGCGGCATCCTGTTCGCGAACACGGTGAGCCCGGATGGCACCCGGCTCGGCAAACTGTTCGTCGAAAGCGAGAGCGTAGACAAGGACGGCGTCGTCAACATCAACGTGATCACCGCCGACCACGGCGACCTGTTCCACGAAGGCCAGGAGGACAACCGCTTCGTCGCCCTCCACGACGGCCACCGCTACACCATCCGGCTGGGCCAGGAGAACTGGCAGCTGATGCAATTCCAGCGCAACGACATCGCGCTGTCGCCGCCCGCGGACGACAGCGGCGAAAGCGATCCGGAGAGCCTGCGCACCACCGCCTCGCTGATCGGCGACCTGGACCCCGCGGCGCGCGCCGAGCTGCAATGGCGCATCGCGATTCCGTTCGGGCCGCTGGTGCTGGCGATGCTGGCGCTGCCGATGGCGCGGCAGGCGCCGCGTTCGTCACCGGTGGGCCGCATCCTGGTGGCGGTGCTGGCCTATCTGATCATCGCGAACCTGATGACGCTGGCGCGCATGTTCATCGCCAGCGACAAATTGCCCGCGCCCGCCGGCATGTGGTGGGTGCTGGTGCCGGTGTTCGTCGGCGCGGCATGGGTGTTCGCAAGGCAATACGCGACGCGCAAACTGCGCGGCGCGACGGAGGCCGGCGCGTGACCGGCGCGGTCTGGCAATACCTGCGCATCAAGCGTGCGGACTGGCTGATCGCGGCCACCGTGCTGGGCGGCCTGCTGCTGACCTGGCTGGTGCTGACCGGGCTGGACACCTTCATCCAGTTCGCGGGCCAGATCGGCAGCATCGGCCACAACGGTTACTCGCTGGGCAAGGCGATTGCCTACATCCTGCTCACGGTGCCGCGGCGCGCGTACCAGTGGTTCGTGTTCGCCGCCTTGATCGGTGGCCTGATCGGCATCGGCGCGTTGGCGTCGTCGGGCGAACTCACCGCGCTGCGCGCCGCGGGCATGTCCAAGTTCCGGATCAGCCTGTCGGTGACGGGGCTGGTCGTGGTGCTGCTGATCGGCGTGTTCATCCTGGGCGAAACCGCGGCGCCGGCGGGCGACCAGCGCGCGCAGGCCATCCAGATGCAACGCACCGCGGGCAGCCTGACCCACCAGGCCAGCGGCCTGTGGGAGCGCGACGGCAACGACATCATCAACGCCAAGGCCGCGCTCGCGCACCTCGTGCACGGGCAGCCGCAGGTCGAACTTGCGGACGTGCGCATCTTCGGCTTCGACGACGCCGGCGCGCTCACCTCGTTCCGTCACGCAAAACTGGCGACGCAGCAAGGCAAGGCCTGGACGCTGCACGACGTGCGTGACACCCGCGTGTCGCCGGCGGGCGCCGTCAGCACCAGCCACGCGCAGCAGCCATGGGAAACCTCGCTCGACCCCGAGGTGCTGGAAGCCTCGGTGGTGCATCCGGAATATCTTTCGCTGCGCGACCTGTCGCGCAGCATCGACTACCTGCGCGCCAACCGGCAGAACCCGAGCGTGTACCTGAACGCCTACTGGACCCGCGCGTTTTACCCGATCAACACGTTGTTCCTGGTGCTGGCCGCGTTGCCGTTCGCGTTCGGCACGCTGCGTTCGGGCGGCCTCGGCAAGCGCCTGTTCCTGGGCGTGATCGTCGCGATCGCGTGGTACTTCATCCAGCGCGCCATCATCAGCACCGGCACCGTATTCGGCGCACCGCCGTTCATCGTCAACCTGATTCCGGCGCTGCTGCTGCTGGCGATTGCGGTTTGGTATTACCGAAGGGCGTGATGCGCCGCGCGCATCAAAGACGAATCATGCGCGTTCCGCATACGCGATCGTGCCACGTGCGCCGCTCGGCATCGAACCACGCATACCAGAATCCGCAACCGAGCGCGGCGAGCGACACCAGCGCCAGCACATAGCGCAACAGCGCAATGCGCACATCGACACGCGTGCCATCGCCGCGCACGAGTTTCAATTTCCATGCGCGCATGCCGATGGTGGCGCCGATCCGCGTCCACGACACCACGAAATAGGCGCCCGCCACCGCCAGCAGCCACAGACTCAACACCGCGCGCAACGCCGGCTGTGGATGCCGCGGATCGTAGATGCTGTGGAACGCCAATACCCACAAGCCGGCGGCGACAATCCATAGTCCAACCAGCGGGAACAGGTCGTACAGCACGCTGGCGAAGCGCCGCCACAGCGCGGCTGGTCTGGCAACGGCGAGTGAGGATGAGGTCGAGGACATGACAGGACTTGCGATGGAATGATGTGCGCGCCAGCATCGCATGATGACCGATTCCGCGACCGACATCGACCCGCGCGACCGCGCCGCCATCGACGCGTTCCTCGAAGGCGCGTGGTCGCGCGACGGCCTGGCCGACCTGACGCTGGCCGATTATCGCGGTGATCTGGAACGCTGCGCGGCATGGCTGATGAACCATGCAAACGGACTGCTGCACGCCACGCGCGAGGACCTGTTTCGCTATCTCGCCGCCCGCAACCAGGCCGGCATCGGCGCACGCACCAACGCGCGCGAATTGACTGCGCTGCGCCGCTTCTACGCCGAGCAGGTGCGCCACGATGCGGCGTTCGAAGACCCGACGCTATTGCTGGACACACCCAAACTTCCGCGCACCCTGCCCAAGGCGCTGGCCGAACGCGAAATCGAGGGCCTGCTGGAAGCGCCGGACACCGCGACGCCGATCGGTTTGCGCGACCGCGCGGTGCTGGAATTGATGTACGCCTGCGGCCTGCGGGTCAGCGAACTGGTCACGCTGCCGCTGGCCGGTCTGAACCTGCGCCAGGGCGTGCTGCGGGTCACCGGCAAGGGCGGCAAGGATCGGCTGGTGCCGATCGGCGAAACCTGCGTGGACTGGCTGGCCCGCTATTTGCGCGACGCACGTCCCACGCTGGCGAAGGGTCGGGAAACGCCCGCGCTGTTCCTGTCCAATCGCGCGGCCGGCATGACGCGGCAGATGGCATGGACGCTGGTGAAGAAACACGCGCTCTCGGCCGGCATCGCGGCCAAGCGCATCTCGCCGCACGTGCTGCGGCATTCGTTTGCAACCCACCTTCTGAACCACGGCGCCGACCTGCGCGCGCTGCAGATGCTGCTGGGCCACAGCAATCTTTCCACCACGCAGATCTACACGCTGGTCGCGCGGGAAGGCTTGAAACGGCTGCACGCCCAGCATCATCCGCGGGCATAGTTTTTGCGATCGCCCTTGATCGCTGCCTCGACGTGAATCGATGCACCCAACGATTTCGGCTGCGAAATCACCAGAACGGGCTTCTTGCCTGACTTTCCGCAAGTTTTTGCGATCGTCCGTGATCGCTGCTTCGGGAAACGACTCGATCCCCCACGTAATCGTCATCGTGGGGGGGACCACAGCGGTCCATCCATGGCCTGACTTTTCACCAACGGCCACTTCGGGCCGCGCACAAGATGCCTGGTCCGCGTGACACGCTATCATTCCGCTTTTTCGCGGAGCGGCGACATGGCCGAACAGAAGTATCCGGAGTGGGTCTGGCACAACGGCGCGATCGTGCCCTGGCACGAAGCCACCGTGCACGTGATGTCGCACAGCCTGCAGTACGGTTCGGCGGTTTTCGAGGGCGTGCGCTGCTACAAGACGCCGAAAGGCGGGGCGTTCTTCCGGCTCGCGGCGCACATGAAGCGCCTGTACAACTCGGCTCGCATCTACGACATGCCGATGCCTTTCACGCTCGAGCAGACCACGGCGGCCTGCCACGAAGTGCTGAAAAGGAACGGTTTCGAGCAGGCCTACCTTCGCCCCTGCGCGTTCCGCGGACTGGGCGGCTTCGGCATTTCGGCCGACACGCCGGTACAGATCACCATCGCCGGTTGGCCGATGGGGCCGTACCTCGGCCCCGAAGCGTTGAAGCAAGGCATCACGGCCTGCGTGTCGAGCTGGCAGCGTTTCGCGCCCAACACGATCCCGGCCGGCGCCAAGGCAGCCGGCAATTATCTTTCCGGACAGTTGATCGCGCGCGAGGCGCGCCAGCGCGGTTTCGGCGAGGGCATCGCGCTCGCTTCCACCGGGCTGTTGAGCGAAGGCGCCGGCGAAAACGTGTTCCTGGTGTTCGACGGCGCGCTGCACACCGCGCCGGTCAGCGCCGCGCTTTTGAACGGCATCACCCGCGACTCGATCATCACGCTGGCGCGCGACAACGGCATCACGGTGGTCGAGCGCGAACTTCCGCGCGAATACCTGTACCTCGCCGACGAGATTTTCATGTGCGGCACCGCCGCCGAGGTCACCCCGATCCGCGCGGTGGACGGCAAGCAGGTCGGCAGCGGCGAAGGCGGTCCGGTCACCCGCAAGATCCAGGATTTGTTCTTCGGGTTGTTCGAAGGGCGCACGCAGGACAAGTGGAATTGGTTGGAAATGTTGTAACTTGGACTTGCGATCTCCCCTGATCGCTGTTCCGCTGAACGTCGAACGCACTTGACGCACTTCGGCCATGGATGATCAGAACGGCCGCCCCGGGCCTGACTTTTCACGACAGCGATGAATCCCTCGCCCAACCTATACCTGATCGGCCCGATGGGCGCCGGCAAGTCCAGCATCGGGCGGCGGCTGGCGGAGCATTTCGGGATGCCGTGCGTCGATCTGGATGCCGCGATCGAGGAGCGTACCGGCGCCAGCGTGGCGACGATCTTCGAGATCGAGGGCGAATCGGGATTTCGCCGCCGCGAATCCGATCTTCTCGCCGAATTCTCGGTGCAGGATGGCATCGTGCTCGCGACCGGCGGCGGCGCGGTGCTGGTTCCCGAAAACCGCGCGCTGCTGCGCGGATGCGGTTTCGTGGTGTGGTTGCAAGCGTCGATCGAGCAGCAGCTGCAGCGCCTGGCGCGCGACCGCCAGCGCCCGTTGCTGGTCGCCCCGGATCGCCGCGAGCGCCTGGAACACCTTGCGCGCGAGCGCGACCCCGTTTACCGCGACCTCGCCGACCTCGTGGTCGCCAGTACCGACGAATCCTGCCAGCACGCCGCGACCCGCATCGCGACGCTGCTGGAGCAACACTGGCAGCGCGCATCCGCGACGAAGGCCAACGTATGACCACCACGATCGATGTCGGTCTCGCCACGCGCCGCTACGCCATCAGGATCGGCAGCGGCCTGCTCGACAGTGCAAGCGCCTGGCGCGATGCGATCCGCGGCGGCCACGCGCTGATCGTCAGCGATGACCATGTCGCGCCGCTGTACGCGCAGCGCCTGCGCAGCGCGCTTGCGGCCGCGCATGGTGCACCGGTCCGCTGCGAAGCGGTCGTCCTGCCCGCCGGCGAAGCGCACAAGAATCTGGACGCCGTTTCGACGGTGCTGGACGCGCTGGCGCAACTCGGCGCCACCCGCGACGCCTGCGTGCTGGCGCTGGGCGGCGGCGTGGTCGGCGACATCGCCGGCTTTGCGGCCGCCTGCTGGATGCGCGGCATCGACTTCGTGCAATTTCCGACCACGCTGCTGGCCATGGTCGATTCCTCGGTTGGCGGCAAGACCGGCGTCGACCATCCCGCCGGCAAGAACCTGATCGGCGCGTTCCATCAGCCACGCGCGGTAGTGGCCGATCTCGACGCGTTGTCCACCCTGTCCGATCGCGAACTGCGCGCGGGGCTCGCCGAGGTGGTGAAGACCGCCTGCATCGGCGACGCGGATTTCTTCGGCTGGCTGGAGGCGCACGCGGACGCGCTGCTGGCACGCGACGCCGAGGCGCTGACCCACGCCATCGCCACCTGTTGCCGCTTCAAGGCCGGGGTGGTGGAGCGCGACGAGCGCGAGGCAGGCGAGCGCGCGCTGCTCAATTTCGGCCACACCTTCGGCCACGCGCTGGAAGCCGAGGCCGGTTACGGCATGCTGCTGCACGGCGAGGCGGTCGCGATCGGGATGATCCTGGCAACGCGCTTGTCGACGCATCTCGGCATGGCCGACGAGGCGGGAACGCAACGGCTGCGCGCGTTGCTGGAACGCATCGGCCTGCCGACTGCGGTTCCGGACGGCATTGCCGCCGACGCGTTGTTCGCGCGGATGCATCTGGACAAGAAAAACCGCGCGGGCGCACTGCGACTGGTCCTGTGGCGCGGGATCGGGCGCGTGGAGATCGCGGAACGCGTGGAGGATGCCGAGGTGTTGGCGATTTTGCGCGAAAAGCGAGGACGGGGCGGGTAGCGCGGTGCGTTGAACCCGCATCTGCGCAACGTTCAATTCCCGAAGAGCGCTGTCGTGGCGCCCCACGGCCTGTCGCCGCCCCGCTCACGTTTACAATGGTCGTTTCGCTGCAACATGATCCCGCATGCACCTTTACATGCAAACCCCGCCCGGTGGGGGCGCCGCGCCGCGCTATTGCCGCATCGCGCTGGAGCAGGACCTGCTCGGCGGCTGGACGCTGTATCGCGAATCCGGCACCGAAGGGGGACGCGCGACCTTGAAGCGTGAGGTGTATCTCGATCGCGATGCCGCGCTGGCCGCTTTCGAGCAGGCCCGCGATGCGCAGTTGAAGCGCGGCTTCAAGGTGATGATCACGCAGGGCATGGAAAACCCGCATGGCTGAAGCCTCCCATCGCGGCAACCGCTTCCTGCGCGCGCTCGGCCGCCTGCCCGTCGATGCGACGCCGGTCTGGATCATGCGCCAGGCCGGCCGTTACCTGCCCGAGTACCGCGCGACGCGCGAACGCGCGGGCAGCTTCCTCGCGCTGGCACAGACGCCGGAACTTGCCTGCGAGGTCACGCTGCAACCCGTCGAACGTTTCGAGCTGGACGCCGCGATCCTGTTTTCCGACATCCTCACCGTGCCCGACGCGATGGGCCTGGGCCTGCATTTCGTCGAGGGCGAGGGCCCGAAGTTCCATCACCCGCTGCGCAGTGCGGCGGATATCGCAAAACTCGGCGTGCCCGACCCGGAAGCATCGCTGCGCTACGTGATGGACGCGGTGCGGTTGTGCCGGCGCGAACTGCGCGGGCGCGTGCCGCTGATCGGTTTCGCCGGCAGCCCGTGGACGCTTGCGTGCTACATGATCGAAGGCGAGGGCTCGCGCGACTTCGCGCGCGTCAAGGCGTTCGCGCTGGATGAACCCGAAGCGATGCACGCGCTGCTGGAACTCAACGCACGGGCGGTCGCCGCGTATCTGGCCGCGCAAGCCGCGGCGGGCGCGCAGGCACTGATGGTGTTCGACAGTTGGGGCGGCATGCTGGCGCCCGCGATGTTCCTTGAATGCTCGCAGCGATACCTCGCACAGATCGCGGCGCTGTTGCGCAACGATCCGCACGCACGCGACGTGCCGTTGATCCTGTTTTCCAAGGGCGCGAACGCCAGCCTGGAAGCCTTGGCCGACACGGGCTGCGCCGCGCTGGGCGTGGACTGGACCATCTCGCTGGGCGAAGCGCGGCGCCGGGTCGGCGACCGCGTGGTGCTGCAAGGCAATCTCGACCCGGCGACGCTGCTGGCCTCGCCCGACGTGATCCGCCGCGAAGTCCAGCGCGTCAAACAGGATTTCGGTCCGCAACCCGGCCACGTGTTCAACCTTGGCCATGGCATCACGCCGGACGTCGACCCGGAACACGTCGCGGTGCTGGTGGACGCGGTGCACAAAGGCTATCGTTAGTACCCCATGAGTACACGTTTTCTTACCGGCATCACCACCACCGGCACGCCCCATCTCGGCAACTATGTCGGCGCGATCCGTCCCGCGATCGCAGCCAGCCGGCGCAGCGACGCCGACGGGTTTTTCTTCCTCGCCGATTACCACGCGCTGATCAAGAGCGACGATCCCGTGCGGATCGCGCGTTCGCGGCTGGAGATCGCGGCCACGTGGCTGGCCTGCGGACTCGATCCGGGACGCGTCACGTTCTACAGGCAATCCGACATCCCGGAGATTCCTGAACTGACGTGGATGCTGACCTGCGTGACGGCCAAAGGCTTGCTCAACCGCGCACACGCCTACAAGGC
>DATCSF010000184.1:0-4948 GCA_036568625.1 Rhodanobacteraceae bacterium
GGCCGGGACACGCTGCGGGAGGGCCCCTCAAGCGTACTGGTCCACCGCGCCAGCCATTTCGATCAGCGTCTGCTCCATCGACTTCACGCCATAGGGATAGAACGAGGACTTGTCGCCGGCATCCCATTTGCGTTTCAAGGCATCGGCGGACAAATCCCAGTCGGCGCGGATCCCGCGCGTCAACTTGCGCAATTCCTGGTGCAATTCCGCCACCGATGGCCGGCCCCAGTAGTAATAGCCGTTCCAGCATTTGTGGATGCGCAATCCCGGACCGAGCAGGAACGTGTGCGGGATCATCGGCTCGTGCTGGGAGTCGGTGTACTCCAGGATCTCCAGTTCGTCGCGCACGCGTTTCTCCTGGTCGTAGAGAAACGGATAGCTCGCGCCAAGTTGCTGGCGCAGATTGTTCGTGGTGTGCCAGTCGTCCGTAGTGATGACCACCAGGTGGCAACTGCCGACCACGAGCTGTGGGTGAAAACGCGTCAGCTCCTTCAGCTGCTCGCGATCCTTGGGACAGAAGAAGCCGCGGATCAACACCACCAGCATCGGATCCTGCTTGCCCTGCAGCGCGGACAGCCGGCGTTTGGTCCGGGTGTGGTCCGGTAATTCGAAATCCGGAAAGATCTGACCGACCGCGATCTTGCTATTCATGCGCACCTCCGTTGTGCCATCCGGAAACCATAGGCAACCCCGCCGCGATTGGCAATTCAAGACCGCCCGGCCGTAATGCTGCGGTTCATGCGCATTCGCCGTTTCCGATTGAGGCGCAAACGACGGTGCGTGACTGTTGAACGTTACAATCCCCGGCATTCTGGAACGCGCACCATGGCCGACGAAGCTGCATTGCCATTCACCGCCGAGGACATCCGCCGCATGCAACGGGCGCTGGAGCTGGCCGCGCACGCGCGCGACAGCGAAGGTGAGGTGCCGGTCGGCGCGGTGCTGGTGTTGAACGACGAGATTGTCGGCGAAGGCTGGAACCGCAACATCACGCTCAGCGATCCAAGCGCACACGCCGAGATCGGCGCGCTGCGCGCAGCCGGGAAACGCCTCGGCAATCACCGCATCCCGGGATCGACGCTGTACGTGACGCTGGAACCGTGCGCGATGTGCGCGATGGCGCTGGTGCACGCGCGCGTGGCGCGGGTCGTGTTCGGCGCCACCGACCCTAAAACCGGCGCCGCGGGCAGCGTGTTCGACACGTTGACGTCCGACCTCCACAACCACCGCATCGAAGTGCAGGGCGGTCTGCTGGCGGAAACCTCGGCCCGTCTGCTGCGTGATTTCTTCCGCGCGAAGCGCTGAGTTTTTCGCGAGGATCCGCTTTACTCGGCCAGTCGTAGCCGAGTCGGTTCAATCGCGGGGGTGTGGTCGGCAGGTTCGTACGGCGGACGTAGTGCGCCTGGGGCTTCGTCGCTGCGAATCAGGTAGCGGCGCGATTCGCGCGCCCAACATCCGAGCAGCCAGAGCGCGCACTCGATCTGTTGTGCGCTGGCGTGGTAGCCGCTCGTGGTGTAGATGGTTCCGTTCTCGTCGTAGGTCCAGCCAGCCAGCGGCCCCTGTAGTTCCATGGTTGAGAGGCGAACTCGCAGCCGCGCCGCAACCAAGCAAGAGATAGAAGAACTGCGAGATGAGATCGTCGAACTCAACAAGCAGGTCGCCACTTGAAGGTCTACCAAGCGTTATCGGTCCACATGTCGGCACCAATGTAGGTTGTCGTACGCTTGGTGGAGATGACCGGCCGTGCGCACCCGACGTGTCACACCTCGTTTGCCTGCTTCCGCAGGTGGCGCGGAAGCAGGTTCGCGGGACGAGCTTCGCAACGGCGGCATGCGATCCTACGTCGACGTTCGACCAGGCGCGTTGCAATGACCGCTTCGGGTTCAACCCGATCGCCGAATGCAGCACACCCGGACCTGTCTGGCGTGCGATTCGGCGCGCGCGTACACACCGTACATCGCAGCCAGGTCCTCTGGCGGTTCTCGCAGCTTGCACACGACCGCATTTGTTCTGTACATCGGCAATGGACCATGTCCGTTGGCTCAGAGCGAGTACCAGTCAGCGCCGCCTGTGGGTGAACCCCGCATCAATTGATGATCAGCTCTCCTCTCGCTGCAGGAAGTGTTGCTCGTTGCGCTTGCGCAGCCGCCGGCGCTCCAGCAACCGGAACGCCGCCGGAATCACCAGCATCGACAGGATCGGCGCGGTGATCATGCCACCGATCATGGGCGCGGCGATCCGCCGCACCAGTTCGGAACCGGCGCCGCCGCCGATCATGATGGGCAGCAGGCCCGCGGTGACCACCGCGACCGTCATCGCGATCGGCCGCACGCGCAGCAGCGCGCCTTCGTGGATCGCATCGTCCAGTGCCGCGTGGGTCAGCTCGCCCGCATCGATCCGGCGCTGCCAGGCTTGGCGCAGGTACAACATCATCACGACGCCGAACTCCGCAGTGAGTCCGGCCAGGGCGATGAAGCCGATCACCACGGCGACCGACACCGCATAGCCCAGCAGCCACGTCAACCATAGTCCGCCGACCAGCCCCAGCGGTACGGTCAACAGGATGATGCCGGCTTGTGCAGCATCGCGGAACACCAAGTAGATCAACAGGAACACGATCGCGATGGTGGCCGGCACCACCAGTTGCAGGCGTTCCTTGGCGTGTTGCAGATTCTGGAATTGCCCGGCCCAGGACAGCGTGTAGCCGGAGGGCAGTTGCACCTGCCGGGCGACCGCCTGTTTGAGCGAAGCCACCACGCCGCCGAGATCGCTGCTGGCCGTGTCGACATAGACATAGGTCGCCGGCACGCCGTCCTCGCTGGTGATCATCGGCGGCCCGTGGGTGACGGTCAGATCCGCGACCTGGCCCAATGTCACCTGTGCGCCGCCGGGCGCCACGATCGGCAAGGCACGCAGGGCCGTCAGCGAATCGCGTTCGACGCGCGGGTAGCGCAGCACGATCGGGAACCGCTCCAGCCCCTGCACGGTTTCGCCGATCGGCTCGCCACCCACCACCGTGCTGATCAGCGATTGCACGTCCTGCTGGCTGAGGCCGTAGCGCGCGGCCACATCGCGGCGGATGCGCACCTGCACGTAGCGCCCGCCGGCACTGCGTTCGGCGACCGCGGAGCCGACGCCCGGCACGGTCCTGGCGACGTCTTCGATCTGCCGGGCGATGCGCTGCAACTCGCCAAGATCCGGCCCCATCACCTTGATGCCGATCGGCGTCTTGATCCCGGTGAGCAGCATTTCGGTGCGGCTGCGGATCGGGAACACGAACAGGTTGGTGAGGCCCGGTACCTGCACCGCTCGATCGAGTTCGGACTTCAGCTTGTCCATGGTCATCGCGGGACGCCACTCGCTCTTCGGCTTGAAGGTGACCGTGGTGTCGAACATCTCCAGGGGTGCGTTGTCGGTCGCGGTGTCGGCCCGCCCGGCGACGCCGAACACATGCGCGACCTCCGGCACGGTCTTCAGCATCCGGTCGGTCTGCTGCAGCAGTTGCGCGGCCTTGCCCGCGGACAGGCCCGGCAACGCCGTCGGCATGTACAGCAGCGTGCCCTCGTCGAGCGGCGGCATGAATTCGGTGCCGAGGCGCGACAGCGGCAGCAACGCGGAGGCCAGCACGATGGCCGCGACGATCAGCACCATGCGCGGCGCCCGCAGCACCCAGGCCAGCATCGGCCGATAGATCGCACTCACCAGCCGGTTGACCGGATTGGCGTGTTCGGGCCGGATGCGTCCGCGCACCAGATACCCCATCAGCACCGGGATCAGCGTCACCGATAACGCGGCCGCGGCGGCCATCGAATAGGTCTTGGTGAACGCGAGCGGCTTGAACAGCCGTCCTTCCTGCGCCTGCAGCGCGAACACCGGCACGAAGGAAAGCGTGATCACCAGCAGGCTGAAGAACAGCGCCGGGCCGACTTCGGAAACCGCCTCGCCCACCAGCTTCCAGCGCTCGCGTGCGTCCGGTTCACGCAGATCCGGGTGCGCCGCGCGCCAGGCTTCCAGATGCTTGTGGGTGTTCTCGATCATCACCACCGCGGCATCCACCATCGCGCCGATCGCGATCGCGATGCCGCCGAGCGACATCAGATTGGCCGACACGCCCTGCAGGTCCATCACGATGAACGCAGCCAGCACGCCCAGCGGCAGGGTGATCACGGCGACCAGCGACGAACGCAGGTGCCACAGGAACAGCGCGCACACCAGCGCGACGATGATGAACTCCTCCAGCAGCCGCTGGCCCAGGGTGCTGACCGCGGCGTGAATCAGCTTCGAGCGGTCGTAGGTGGGCACGATCTCGACGCCCGGCGGCAAACTCTTTTGCAGTTCGCCGAGCCGCGCCTTGACCGCCTCGATCGTGGTCAGCGCGTTCTTGCCGTAGCGCATGATCGCGAGACCGCCGACCACTTCGCCTTGTCCGTCCAACTCGGCGATGCCGCGGCGGAAGGCCGGCCCGCGCCGGATCGTCGCCACCTCGTTCAGCAACACCGGCGTGCCGTCCTTGCCGGTCGCCAACGGAATACGCGCGAAATCCGCGCGCGATTGCAGATAGCCTTCGCTGGATACCATCAGTTCGGCTTCGCCCTGTTCGATCACCGAGCCGCCGCTGGCGCCGTTGGCCTGCTTGATGGCGTCCTCGACCGCGGGCACGGTCAGCCCGCGCGCCGCCAGCGCCTGCGGATCGAGCACCACCTGCCACGCCTGCACCATGCCGCCGACGGTGGCGACTTCCGCAACGTTCGGGACGGTCTTCAGGCGATAGCGCATGAACCAGTCCTGCAGCGCGGTCAATTGGCCCAGGTCATGCTTGCCGGTGCGATCAATGAGCGCGTATTCGTAAATCCAGCCCGCGCCGGTCGCATCGGGGCCGAGCGCCGGGTTGACGCTGGCCGGCAACTTGTCGCGCGCCTGGCTCAGGTATTCGAGTACGCGCGAGCGC
>DATCSF010000185.1:0-8019 GCA_036568625.1 Rhodanobacteraceae bacterium
CGCGGCATCCATGGCGCGGAATGCGACTGGGGCCGGGTGCTGGCGTGGGAACCGCCGTCGCGGCTGGTGGTGTCCTGGAACATCGGCGGCGATTGGCAATTCGATCACGACCTCGCGCACGCCAGCGAATACGCAGTGCGCTTCATCGAAGAGGCGCCCACCCGCACGCGCCTGGAATTCGAGCACCGCTGCTTCGAACGCCACGGCGAAGCGGGCCGGAACATCCGCGACAACGTCGAGAAAGGTTGGCCCAAGCTGCTGGCCGCCTACGCCGCCGCGGCAAAGGCAGCCTGAGCGCCACCGCACGGGAAACGAATGCATTCGACCGGAACCGGGAGAACACCCATGTTTCGCAAATTCGCTTCGACTTTGCTTGCCTTGACGGGGTTGCTGATCGGCCTTGGCGGGTTCGGTCACAGCTTCATGGGACGCAAGGCCCTCGATGCCGGTCTTGCATCGCTGCCGCTCGACGCGCACACGGACAAGCTGATTTACCTGGTGTGGTACTTCTGCGGCGGATGCATGCTGGTCTTCGGCATGCTGGTGGTCTGGAGCGCATGGAAGGCGGCGCGTGGCGAAGGGAACCCGCTATTCGCGTCCGGTCTGGTCGGCGTTTTCTACCTGCTGACCGGCCTGGCTTCGCTCGCGACCATGCGCGAACCGTTCTGGAGCGTGTTCGTGATCCTGGGCGCGCTCGCGCTGCTGCTGTCGGGCGTGCTGGGCATGACCCTTCGGCCCGGTGCAACGCAGCGCGCGGCACGCGCGTCATGATGGATGCGTCCTACATCGCGTTGACACACGCATCCAGAAGCGCGCGGATCACGCCCTGCACGGGCGCGGCGCGTTCGGGCAGGTATTCGAAACTGTCCTCGTCCATGTAGGTGGACTGGGCCAGTTCCAGTTGCACCGCTTCGATGCCGGCTTGCGGCCGGCCGTAATGGCGGGTGATGTAGCCGCCCTTGAAGCGGCCATTGACGACGTGGCTGTAATAGCCGTCGCTGCCCACCGCGCGTTCGCGCAACACGCCGGTCAGCGCGTCCTGCAGTTCCGGCGAACAACTTGCGCCATTGGCGGTGCCGAGATTGAAGTCGGGCAGTTGGCCGTCGAAGAACATCGGCACCCGGCTCTTGATGGAATGCCCGTCCCACAGCACCACGCGCGGATGCCGTTCGCGCAGCCGTGCCAGCTCGCCCGCCAGGGCATCGTGATACGGCTGCCAGTACAGTTCCCTGCGCAGCGCGATTTCCTTGCCACCGGGCTCGTCGCCAGCGGCGTAGATCGGCTCACCCGCGAACGTCGTGATCGGCACCAGCGCGGTTTCGGCGCGCCCCGGATACAACGCCTGACCCGCCGGATCGCGGTTCAGGTCGGCCACGTAGCGCGACCAGCGTGGCGCGATCATCGATGCGCCAAGTTCCCGCGCGAACGCATACAGCTTGCCCACGTGCCAGTCGGTGTCCGGCACCCGCTTGCCGGCGTCCGTCGCCCGCGCCGCAATGGCTGCGGGAAGCTCGGTTCCGTCGTGCGGCAGGCTGACCAGCAGCGGAGCGGTGCCTTGGTGTAACGTGAAATCCAGAATCACTGGATTTTACCCTCATGCGCGTGCGAAGCAGCTGTTGTGGAAAGTCAGGCCATGGATGGCCGTTCTGGTCCGTATGACTTCGAAGCCGCATGTCCGATGACGCCGAACGAGCAGCGATCAGGGACGATCACATAAATAACCAATTTGCAAAATCTTCAGGCGTACGCCCTTACCCTATGGCGCTCGAGTTGCGGCAATTCCGACCGGGAAACCCTTGAACCGACCCATCGCCATCGACGTGCGCCCGCGGCGGGCAGGCGCCATGGTTTCGGCGTTGCTGCTGGCGCTGCTGGTGGCGGCGCTGAACTTTGCGCTGTGGGCGGTGGCCGACCGGCCGACCCGGGTGGTGCCGTGGAACGGCCACACCGCCGGTTTCGCTTACAGCCCGTACCAGCGCTATCAGAGTCCCCTGGTCGGTGACGTCCCGAGCGACTCGGAAATCGATCGCGACCTCGCGCTGATGGCGAAACACACGCAGCGCATCCGCGTCTATTCCTCGCTGCAGTACCCCGACATTCCGCGCCTGGCGATGAAGTACCACCTCGACGTGATGTTGGGCGCCTGGCTGGATCGCCGCACCGACAACAACGAAAAGGAGGTCAACGCGCTGATCGCGCAGGCGCGGCGCTGGCCCGACATCAAGCGCGTCCAGGTCGGCAACGAGGTGTTGCTGGACAACAACATGACGCCCGAAAAGTTGATGGCGTACATCGACCGGGTGCGCGCCGCGGTCCATCAGCCGGTCTCGACCGCCGAACCGTGGCACATCTGGGAAAAATACCCGGAACTTGCGCAGCACGTGGATTTCATCACCGTGCACCTGCTGCCGTACTGGGAAAAGGTGCCGCGCAAGGACGCGATCGGCGACGTGCTGATGCGCTACCGGCACCTGCAGCAACTGTTTCCCGACAAGCGCATCGTGATCGGCGAGATCGGCTGGCCGTCCAACGGCGACCGTTTCGGATACGCCAAGCCATCGACCGCCAATGAGGCGATTTTTCTGCGCGAGTGGTTCAGTGTCGCGCGCGAGCTGCACATCGACGACTACTACATCATGGAGGCCATCGACCAGCCGTGGAAGGAAGGCTTGGGCGAGGGCCGCACCGGTGCGTACTGGGGCGTGTTCAACGCCGACCGGCAACTGAAATTCCCGCTGACCGGACCGGTACTGGAGGATTCGACCTGGCCGTGGAAGGCGCTGGCTTCCGGATTGCTGGCGCTGATCCCGATGGTCTGGTTCGCGTGGCGGTTCGCGCGCTTGAAGCTGGTCGGGCGGTTCACGTATCTGTGCCTGATCCAGCTCGCGGCCGGCCTGATCGTGTGGTCGGCGACGGTGCCGTTCCAGTTCTACCTCGACGTGGTGGACTGGGGCATGCTGATCGTGCTGTTCCCCGCGCAGCTCGCGATCCTCGCGATCCTGCTGATCAACGGCTTCGAATTCGTCGAAGTGTTGTGGCACCGGAAGTGGCTGCGCCAGTTCGGCCTGCTGAAACCCGATCCGCCGGAGGAGCAGCCGTTCGTGTCGATCCACCTGGCCTGCTACAACGAGCCGCCGGACATGGTGATCGCGACGCTGGATTCGCTCAGCCAGCTCGACTACCGCAATTTCGAAGTGCTGGTGATCGACAACAACACCAAGGACGAGGCGGTGTGGAGGCCGGTGGAACAGCGCTGCGCGGACCTGGGCGAGCGTTTCCGGTTCTTCCATCTCGATCCGTGGCCCGGCTTCAAGGCCGGCGCGCTGAACTACGGCCTCAAGCAGACCGATCCGCGCGCCGACATCATCGCGGTGGTCGATGCCGATTACGTGGTGCGCAAGGATTGGCTGGCCGCGCTGACCGGCTATTTCCACGACCGCAATGTCGCGGTGGTGCAATGTCCGCAAGCCCACCGCGACTACATGGGCAACGCGTTCCGCCGCATGACCAACTGGGAGTTCGACGGCTTCTTCCGGATCGGCATGCACCACCGCAACGAGCGCAACGCCATCATCCAGCACGGCACCATGACCATGGTGCGGCGGGTCGCGCTGGAAGGTACCGGAAGCTGGTCGGAGTGGACCATCTGCGAGGACGCCGAACTCGGCCTGCGTCTGATGCACGCCGGCTACGAAACCGTGTACGTGGACGAACTGATGGGCAGGGGCCTCACGCCTGCCGATTTCCGTGCATACAAGAGCCAGCGCTACCGCTGGGCGTTCGGCGCCATGCAGATCCTGAAGGGCCGCTGGAACTGGATGGTGCACAAGGGCCCGTTGACCGCCGGCCAGCGCTTCCATTTCCTCACCGGATGGTTCTCGTGGTTCGCCGACGCGCTGCACATGGTGTTTACGCTGATGGCGCTGGGCTGGACGGCCGGCATGCTGCTGGCGCCCACCATCTTCAGCCTGCCGATGCGGCTGTTCCTGATCCCGGTGATGGGCTTCTTCGTCGCCAAGGCCGTGTTCGGCGTCGTGTTGTATCGCGCACGCGTGCCGTGCGGATGGCGCGACACGTTGATGGCGGCAATCGCCAGCATGGGGCTTTCGCACGCGATCGCGCGCGGCATCTGGATGGGCCTGATCAAGCAGAAGACCGCGTTCGTGCGTACCGCGAAAAGCCGGCGCCTGTCCGGTGGCGCGGCCGGCGCACTCGGGCCCGTGCGCGAGGAACTCTTGATGTCCATCGCGCTGGTGCTGGCGATCGTCGGCATGGCGCTCAATTTCGGCTCGCACTACGTCGAGGGCGAATTGTGGATGGTGATCCTGACCGCCCAGGCCGTCCCCTACCTGTCCGCGCTGGTCGGCGCCATGGTGGCACGCTACTCGCGCGAGCAGCCAGCGGAAGCGCCGCAGGCACAGGCGACGGTGCCGCGCACTGCGCAAACACGCACCCCGGAAGCGGTCGAGGCCAACACCGCCGCCACGTAACAAGGATGGACGTGCTCGTGCGACGAACACGCACACTGACCCGAGCACCCTGGCTGATCTTCATGGCGCGCGCGTGTGCGCTGGTCACGCGGGTTTTCCACCCCTTGCATGTGCGATACGGCGTCCTTGTCCTTTTCCGCGCCCCTCCCGGGGGCGCGGGGTTCGCCGAAGGCACGTCCATGTGCCTGCGGCGAACTGGTCCGCATCCTGCGGGCCACCCTTCGGGCATGTCCGTCGTCCGCTCGCCGTGTTCGAGGGGCCCGATTTGCGCGCATCCTGCGCGCGTGGCGAATGAAGCAGCTTGCTCGACCTTGCTTCGTGCGAGGCCACGATGGCCGCCATCGAAGCGGAATTGGGGCCCCCGTGCTGCGGTGAGGGCCGGACGATCAGGCCCGCAGGGTGGGCGCAAGGGATTGCGCCCACTTGCCGCCGCGCCGGGGGCGGCGCGGCGGCAAGCCCGGCCGGCCCTCACGGATTTTTCGTCCATGGATGGACGAAAAACGCAGCACCGGGGTGGCCTTTCTCTTGGTGACTTCTCTTTGGCCAAACAAAGAGAAGTTATCCGTGCGCCCGGGAGGCGCGCGGAAAAAAACATGGATGTCGAACTTTCAGGCGATGACGTTGGGCTTCCCACGGACGAAGCCCGTGGTCAGCCCAACCTACTCCCCTCGTGTGCGTCATGGGCGCAATGTGTGTGCGTGCTCGCCGCGCTGCTGGCGCTCGCCATCGCGCCCCTCGCGCGGGCCGACACCCTGAAGGTGACGATAAGCGGCGTCGACAAGGACATGGCCGCCGCGGTGCGCGCCAACCTCACCGCGAGCCAGTACGTCAATCGCGACGACGTCAGCGCGACCCAAGCGCGCGTCTTCGCCGACGATGCCCCAGCTCAAGCCGCGGCGGCGCTGCAACCCTACGGCTATTACAACGCGCAGGTCGAAAGCCACCTGCAACACCAGGACAACGCGTGGACGCTGCACCTCAAGGTTGCGCCCGGCGCCGCCACCAAGGTTGCGACACTGGACCTGCAGGTGCCGGACGTCGCGTTGAAGTTGCCGCCGGTGCGCCATGCGGTGCGTGCGTTTCATCCGCGGGTCGGCGAACCCATGAACGATGGCATCTACGAAGGTTCCAAGGGCGCCATCGCCAGCGCATTGCTTGAAACCGGCTGGCTGGATGCCAAGGCCACCGAGCACAAGGTGGCCGTCACGCGCACCGACAACCGCGCGGCGATCCACCTGCGCTACGACGTCGGCGAACGCTACAAGCTCGGCGAAGTCACGTTCGAGGGTTCGCAGTTCGAGCCGGGCTTCCTGCAGCGCTATGTGCCGTGGGAGCCCGGCGACTGGTACTCGCAATCGAACTTGCTGGCCCTGCAGCAGGCCCTGACCGACGCGGATTATTTTTCCATCGCGGACGTGCAACCCGAGGTCGCGGAGGCAAAGGACCACGTGGTGCCGGTGAAGGTCGAGGTGGCGCCGGCCAAGCGCACGGTCTATACCGCCGGCGTGTTCGTCGGTACCGATACCGGCCCGGGCGTGCGCGCGGGCATCCGGCACCGCTGGATCAATCGGCGCGGGCACACCCTGGACACCGAGGCAGTGGTCGCGCAGCGCCTGAAGACCGCGCAGATCGTGTACGGCATTCCGCGTCCGGGCCGCGACCACGCCAGTTTCAACCTGGGCATCGGCTATCGCGACGAAAACACCAGGACTTCCAAGTCGCGCACGTTCTCGATCGCCGCCAACGAGACGCGCGACTGGCACGGTTTCGTGCGCACCATTGGCGTGCACCTGTTGAGCGGCACCTTCACGGTCGGCAACTCCCGCAGCGACGTGAACATTCCCGGCATCGAGCGCGGCCGCAGCACCCTGATCTATCCCGAGATCGGTCTGACGAAAAAGGCCGCCGACAATCCGCTGTTCGTGCGCAAGGGTTATTCGATCAACCTGATCGCACGTGCCGGCCCCGGCATCGACACGCGCTTCGCGCAGGCGCTGGCCGACGTGGTGTGGATCCGCGCGCTCGGCCGCAGCAATCGGCTGATCCTGCGCGGCGATGCCGGCATCACCAGCGTCGATGATTTCAGCAAGCTGCCGCCACAACTGCGCTTCTTCGCCGGCGGCGACCGCTCGATCCGCGGCTACGCATACCAGGCGATCGGACCGCGCAACAGCTATGGCCTGGTGGTCGGTGGCAAGCGCCTGCTGGTCGGCAGCGCCACGGTCGAGCATTACTTCACGCGCGATTGGGGCATGGCGGCGTTCGTGGATTCCGGCGACGCGTTCGACGGCAGCGATTTCCACGCGCGCACCGGAGCTGGCGTCGGGCTGCGCTGGCGTTCGCCGGTCGGGATGGTGCGCGTCGATGTCGGCGTGCCGATCAACAATCCGTACAACCACGGTGCGCAGTTGCACATCGTGATCGGTCCAGACTTGTGACGCGCGCACGCAAATGGCTTGTCGGTGTTGGCGCCACCATCGGCGCACTGAGCGTCGTGCTCGTGACGCTGCTGTTCTGGGTGCTGTACACGCCGTCGGGCTTGCGTTTCGCGCTGAACCGCGGTGTCTCGATGACGCAGGGCCGGCTCGCCTACGCAAGCGTGAGCGGCACCCTGGCGGGCACCACGACGATCAACGGCCTGCGGTATCGCACCGAGGACGGCACCAAGCTGACGATTGCACGCGCAACGATCGAGCTGCGACCCTGGGCGTTGCTGGGGCATCGCCTGCACATCGCAAAGGCGCGGGTCGACGGCGTGGCCATCGACATCGCGCCGTCCA
This sequence comes from Rhodanobacteraceae bacterium, assembly GCA_036568625.1. Lineage (GTDB taxonomy): Bacteria > Pseudomonadota > Gammaproteobacteria > Xanthomonadales > Rhodanobacteraceae > 66-474. Next base: position 7,271 of record DATCSF010000185.1, read on the forward strand.
AACAACCCGCGAAGTCGTCCGGTTTTTCGCTGGAGCCACCGCTGACGATCGCACTGGACGACACGTTGCTCACGCATATCGCGGTCAAACAGGATGGCAAGCCAACCTTTGCCGCCGACAGCCTCGCGACCACGGGACTGTGGAGCAGTCAGCAGGTTTTGATCCGGCAACTCGCGTTGCGCGCACCGAGCGGCAGCGCCGAGCTTCAGGGCACGCTGGCCGTTGCAAAAGGCCATGCCGGCCACGGCACCGCAAAGTTCGACTGGACCCAGGACGGCACGCGCTATACGGGCACCGTCACCTCGCAATCGGACGGCAAGATCGCGCAACTGCGTGCGATGCTTTCGGCGCCAACCCACATCGAGGCGAACGTTTCGCTGCGGCTGGATGCTTCGCACGCGTGGACGCTGGCACTGAATGCGCCAAGGTTCGATGCGCGCGCGTTGCCCATGCTGCCCACTTCGGTGAAAACGCTCGCCATGGATCTGCACGGCACCGGCGACACGAGCGGCGGCAAGCTTGAGGGCAGCGTCGCGGTCAACGACACCATGCTGCTGCTCGATCCCGCGCAATTCCGCTACGACGGGAAAACCCTGACGCTCGACCCGCTGCGGTTGCGTTCGCCCCAGATCGCGGGCAGCGCCATCGCAACGGGCGCGGTCCATCTCGATGCCACGCCGATGACCTTCGCGCTCGACGCGAAATGGAACGACGTACAGGTTCCGCCGGACATCGCCGGCCAAACGCTC
>DATCSF010000186.1:0-6486 GCA_036568625.1 Rhodanobacteraceae bacterium
GATGCGGCGGATACACCTTGTGCGGTGGTGGGGGTATTCGAAGGCGCGTTGTCGGCGGACGCGGCCGCGGTCGACGCGGCCAGCGATGGTGCATTGACGCGACTGCTCGAATCGGACGATTTCACGGGCAAGCCCGGCGCCACGCTGGTGCTGCACGGGCTCGCCGGCGTCAAGGCGCCGCGCGTGCTGCTGGTGGGTTTGGGGCGCCGCGATGGCATCGACGCGCGCGCGTTCGAGCGCGCCTGCAGCGAGGCAGGCAAAGTGCTGAAGGGCTTGCCCGTCACCCGCGTGACCGTGTGGCTGCCGCAAGTCGAGGTGAAGGATCGTGACGCCGGCTGGCGCGGGCGCACTTGCGCACTGGCGATCGACCACGCCTGCTTTCGTTACACCGCAACACTGAAGCCGTCGAACGGGGATGCGCCGCGTCTCCGGCAATTGGAACTGGTTGCGGACGCGAACGCGGGCACGGGCATCGAGCAGGCGCGCGCCATCGCGCGGGGCGTCGCGTTTGCGCGCGAGCTCGGCTGCCTGCCGCCGAACCTGTGCACCCCCGCCCACATCGCGGCGCAGGCCAAAACCATCGCCGACGAGCATGCCGGTTCGGTCACGCTGGAGGTGCTGGAACGCGCCGACATGGAAAAACTCGGCATGGGCGCGCTGCTCGCGGTGTCGTCCGGGTCGGCGTCGCCGCCCAAATTGATCGTTTTGCAGTACCAGGGCGCGGGCGATTCCAAGCCGTATGCGCTGGTCGGCAAGGGCGTCACCTTCGATACCGGCGGCATGAACCTCAAGCCGACCGGCTCGATGGAAGAAATGAAGTACGACATGTGCGGCGCCGCCGGCGTGCTGGGCGCGTTCCTCGCCGCGGTCGAACTGAAGCTGCCGATCAACCTCGCGTGTGTGGTGCCGTCGGTCGAAAACATGCCCGACGGCGGCGGTTATCGGCCGAGCGATGTGTTGCATACCCACGCCGGCATCACGGTGGAAGTATTGAATACCGACGCCGAGGGCCGGCTGATCCTGTGCGATGCGTTGTCGTACACCTGCAAGCGCTTCCAGCCTGCGGCGCTGGTCGATGCGGCGACGTTGACAGGTGCCTGCGTGATCGCGTTGGGCGCGCATGCATCCGGCCTGTTCAGCGCCGACGAAAATTTGGCCGACGAACTGCTGGCCGCTGGCAACGCGTCACTGGATCGCGCATGGCGGATGCCGCTGTGGGACGACTACCGCAACCAGCTCGAATCCGCATTCGCCGACATCGCCAATGTTGGCGGCAAGAATGCCGGCGCTGTCACCGCCGCGTTGTTTTTGTCGCGCTTCACCGAGGGCACGCGCTGGGCGCATCTGGATGTTGCCGGCACCGCGTGGGTGCCGGGCCGCAAGGGTTACGCCACCGGCCGGCCGGTGCCGTTGCTCACGCAGTGGTTGATAAACCGCAGCATGTAGGAGCGCGCCGGCGCGCAGCCGTCTTTGTTTTTCGCGCACGAGCGGTGCACCTGGACGTTCGCTGCGATCAGAAGATTCCGTCGCGATCTTTGGCCGTTCCTGCAACGGATGACTGTTCGCGTCGTCGCTACGACAGCGCTTTCTCGCGTGCCGAATCCAATGTCTCGCGCAGATCCTCCGGCAACACCGGTTTGCGCAGGAATGCGTCCATGCCTGCGGCGAATGCGCGTTGTTCCTCGTCGCCGTGCGCGCTGGCGGTGAGCGCGACGACCGGTGTGGTGACGCCGCGCTGGCGCAGCAGCTTCACCAGTTCGCAACCATCCATGCCGGGCAGGTCGAAATCGCAGACGATCAGGTCGAAGCCGCCGCCCGAATCAATTTCCGACAGGGCTGCCAGCGCCTGCGGCGCCAGCGTCACCGCATAACCGAACGCTTCGATCAGGCCGGCGATCGCCTGGCCCGCCGTCGGGTCATCCTCGATCAGCAGCACCCGCAGGCGCGGGGCGTCGTGCGGCGATTCCTCGCGCGACGCGACGGGCGTCGACGGCGGGGCTGCGCGCCGTGGCGGTTCGGCGGCCCTCGCAGGCGTCACGGCGGCGAGCGGCAGGTGCACGCTGAAGGTGCTGCCGCGTCCGGGCACCGACTGCACGCCGATGCGCCCGCCCATCAGGTTCACCAGTTCGCGGCTGATCGCAAGGCCGAGTCCGCTGCCGGGTTGCAGTCGTCCGTGGTCGGCCTGCTCGAAGCGCCGGAAGATCCGCGCACATTCTTCCGCCGTCATGCCGGGACCGCTGTCGATCACCCGGTAGGCGATGCCGTCGCCGTCGCGCTCAAGTTTCAGCGTGATGCCGCCGTGGGTGGTGAACTTCAGCGCGTTGTGGGTGAGGTTGAACAGGATCTGCTGCACCCGCAGCGTGTCGCCGCGCACCGCGCGCGGCACGTCGGGCGCGATCGCAACCTCGATGACCAAGTTCTTCTGCGCCGCGAGCCCGGCGTCGGCGTCCGCGATCTCGCGCAGGACTTGGGCGGGGTCGAACGGCGCGTGGTTGAGTTCCAGCCGGCCGGCCTCGATGCGCGCCACGTCCAGCGCGTCGTTGACGTGGCGCAGCAGCAGCGCGCCCGAACGCCGGATCGCGTCGGCGTATTGATGCTGGCGCTCGTTGAGTTGGGTTTTCAGCAGCAGTTCGGTCATGCCCAGCACGCCGGTGAGCGGGGTGCGGATTTCGTGCGCCATGTTGGCGAGGAAGCGCGACTTGGCCGCGTTGGCCTGCTCGGCGATGCGTTGGCGTTCCTCGCTGAGCGCAAGGCGGTGCTGGTGCTGCAGGCGATGGCGCAGCGCCCACACGGCCCACGCCAGCAAGGCCGCGATCGCGAGCAGATACAGCGCCCGTGCCCACGGTGTGTTCCACGGCGCCGCCGATACACGCAGCGACAGCACGCTCAGCGGCGCGCTCCACGGGCCATCGCCGGTGCGACCGCTTACCAACAGCCGGTAACTGCCGGGCTCCAGCACCGAGAATTCGCGCACGTTGCGGTTGCCGGTATCCACCCAGCCCGGATCGAAACCCTGCAGGCGGAACCGGTACTGGTTGCGCACGGGATCGACGAATGACAGCACCTGTGCAGTGACGGTGAGTTCGCGGTCGCGCCAGTCGAGGTCCAAAGGCTTGCCGGGATCGAGGTTCACCAGCTTGCCGTTGTGGTGCACGCTCGCCGACTCCAGCACGACGTTCGGTGTCGCGAGCAGCCACGGCAGCTCGCTGGTGCGGATGCCGATGACGCCAGCGAGGCTGCCAGCGAAGAGTTGCCCGTTGCCGGTGGCCAGCAGCGCGTCGCCGGTGAAGTCGGTGGTCGCCAATCCTTCCGCCGTGGCGAACGCGTGCACTTGCCGGTTGCGCGGGTCGAAGACCAACAGGTTGCGCGTCCCGAGCGCGAACACGCGGCCTCTCTCGCCGGTCTGCAGCCCGAGCACGCTGGTGTCCGGCCAGCCCTGCGCAGCATCGATATCGGCGAGCAGGACGGCGCGGCCGTGCTTCAACTGGTAGTGCTGCAGGCTGGCTGCGCGCGCGACCCACAACGCGTCGTCAGGCCCGAAGGCGAAGGCGTGCACGTCGCTGCGCGCCACCCCCGGCACGAAGGCGAACGCGTTTGCGCCAGGCGCCAGCCGCGCGATGCCGGCGTGGGTCGCGATCCAGATCGAGCCGTCCGCCGCGTCGCGCAGTTGCACGATTTCCCGGGCGCCTTCGCGCCTGCCGGGCGGGGCCAGCGGTTGGACCGCGAACGTTTGCGGATCGACCCGGAACACGCCGGTGCCGACGCCGGCGACGTAGATCGCGCCGTCGCGCGCGGCGAGCAATCGCCACACGCCGTGCTTCAGCGCCGGATTGCCCGCAGCGATGGCTTGCAGGCGCTTGCCGTCCCATACGAAACAGCCCTTGTGGCTGCCGATCCACAGCCGCCCGGATGCGTCTTCCGCCAGTGCCGAGATCGACATGTTGTCCAGATCGGGCGTCGCGACATGCCGCACCACGCCGGTGACCGGATCGATCCGGTCGAGCATGCCGGCACCGCCCACCCACAACGTGCCGTCGCGCGCCAGCGCCAGCGCGCGCACGCGATTGCGGGCAAGGCTGGCCGGATCGCCCGGCACGTGCCGGTACATGCTGAAGGCGCGCCATTGCGGCGGCAGGTAGGCAAGACCGCCGTCCACCATCGCCACCCACAGTCCGCCTTCGTGATCGCGGAACAGGCCGTCCGGAAGATGCCCAGGCAGGCTGCCGGCCACGCCCGGCAGCGGTTGTTCGAAGCGGCTGGCGCCGCCTGCGCCGATGCGGGTGAGGCCGCCGCGTTCGGCGATCCACATGCTGCCGTCTTCGTCGCGCAGGCTGGCCAGCGCTTCACGCGCGGCGCCGATCAGCTTCGCGTTTCCACGGGAGTCGATGTGGAACAGCCCGGCGCTGGTGGACGCATCCACGCCACCGGACGCGGCATGCAGTTGCCAGACGGTGGGCGGGTTCGCCGTGCCGGGCAGCGCGACAGGTCGGATGCGCCCGTGCGCATCCATCCGGTCGAGTCCCGCGTCGGTGCCGATCCACAGCCCGCCATCGTTGGCGGCCGCAAGCGCGGTGACGTTGTCCGAGGCAAGGCTCGCGGGATCGTGCTTGCGATGGCGCCAATGCGCGAAGCTGTTGCCGTCGGCCTGCAATTTGTTCAAGCCGCCGGCATACACGCCGACCCAGATCGCACCGGAGTTGTCTTCAGCGATCGCCATCACGTCGTCGGCGGACAGGCTGTCGGCGCTCGCGGCGTCGTGCAGCCAATGGCGGAAACCACCCGCCGCGGACCGGTACAGATTGAGCCCGGTGCCTTCGCCGCCGGCCCACACGCGGCCGGCGCGATCGACCATCACCGCCGATACATCGTTCGCGGGCAGCGAATCCGGCCGCTGGGGATCATGCCGGAACACCTTGAATTCGCGGCCGTCGTAGCGCACCAGCCCGGCATGGGTGCCGATCCACAGATAGCCTGACTCGTCCTGGGTGACCGTGTACGCCTCGGCCGAGGGCAGGCCATCGGCGACGCCGTAACTGCGGAAGATCGGCGTGGGCGGCACGCTCGCCGCATTGGGTGTCGCCGCGCTTGCCAGCGCCCCGGCCAGAAGCAATGCAGAAAGCATGTCCCTTTCCCCCCACGGGCCGGTCCGTAATGATGCAGGAAAATCGGGGGCGATGCGCGTCAGGTTGCGCGAACCGCCCCGGTCTGTGTGAAGATGACCGGGATGCCTCCTCACAGATCCACGTACGGCTCTCTCGCGTTGCTCGCGGCCGCGGCGTTGTTCTTCGCCGGTGCGGTCCACGCGCATCCACTGGATTACAAGATCGACGCGGTGCACTCGCAGGTGCTGTTCAGCGCCGACCACGATGGTTATTCCAAACCGGTCGGCCGGCTGGCGATCGCGCGCGGCTGGCTGCGTTTCGATCCCGACGACTGGGGCGCGTCCAAAGTCGTTGCCGACATCGATCTTGCTTCCGCGGATCTTGGCGACAAGGGCTGGAACGCCGCGGTGAAGGGCAAGAATTTCCTGGATGCCGCGCAGTTTCCGCTGGCGCATTTCGAAAGCGATACCGTCACCAGGAACGGCGAGCACACCGGCACGCTGGTCGGCAAGCTCACGCTGCGCGGCGTCACCTTGCCCGTGAAAGTCGACTTCACCGTCAACAGGGTGGGAGCGACCCTGTTCGGGTTCGAAACCATCGCGGGATTTTCCGGGCACGCGGCGCTGGATCGCACGCAATTCGGCATGACCGCATTTCCGAAAGCGGTCGGCACTGAAGTCACGCTTCGACTCGAGATCGAAGCCAAGCTCGATCGCGATGCCGAGCGCGAATACGTGCAAGCCGCGGAGAAGGCGCATGCCGCTGCGCGGCACTGAACGCGGCTGGGGCGCGCTGGTACGCGCGTTCCACTGGCTCATCGCGGTGTTGATCCTCGCCCAAGGCATCATCGGGCTGACGATGGTGCAGATGGGCCTGACGCCTGCGAAGGTGCGGGTGTTCGCGCTGCACAAGTCCATCGGGATGACCATCCTCGCGCTGGTGCTGTTGCGGATCGCCTGGCGGCTCACCGAAAGGCGGCCCCTCGATCCGCCGGAAACCCCGCGCTGGCAGCGGCGCGCCGCCCGCGCGGCGCACCTGGCGCTGTACCTGTTGATTCTTGCGATTCCGCTCAGCGGCTGGTGGTTCAATTCGGCGGCCAACGCGCCGCTGGTATGGTTCGGCTGGTTCGACCTGCCCAGCCTGACCGGCGGCCTCGATCCGGTATGGAAACCACGCGCGCTGTTGCTGCACCAGACGCTGTTCTGGATTCTCGTCGCGTTGCTGGTGGTGCACGTTGGCGCGGCCTTGTGGCATCACTTCCGGCAGCACGATGATGTGTTGCTGCGGATGGTGGTCGGACCGCGAAAGAAGAGTGGAGAAGCGTGATGAAGCGAATGATTGCATGTTGGTGCGCGGTGGCTTTGCTGGCGTTCGCGGCGCCGGT
>DATCSF010000187.1:0-10530 GCA_036568625.1 Rhodanobacteraceae bacterium
CTTTTATGGTTTTCGGCGTACAAACCCATCAGCCAATCGAAACGGCCGGGCAGGAATGCCGCCGCGAACGAACGCCGGCGCGAGGTGGAGGGACGATGGATGACCACGGATTGCATGGGTCGATATTAGCGCATGAATTTCGTTTGGCACGTCTTGCATTTTTCGCACGAAACGCGCAACGTAACGGTCTCGGCGCCAATGGGCGCCGATTGTCTTTTTGCCCAGCCTGATGCCCCCGCCGAAGCGGCTGTTTTGGAAAATCAGGGCACAAACATCCATTGTGGTTCTCGTGCGGAGCGTGGACGATCCGTAGCCTTGGAGCCGCAACGGTTGCGGCGTTCATGGACGAACGCAAAGCTTCGCGTGAAGTCCGGCCAGGGATGGCCGTTCAACATCGAGCCGCCTGACGCCACTTCCCTTATGTGGTTCCGCCGAAGCGGCGATCAAGGATCGATCGCACAATCAAAATGCGAACGCACCCTGCAGCATCACACTTTGCGATTGCTGCCGCTGGCCCTGCCCGCGCGTGAAGCCCAGGTGCAGCCCGAACGCGCGGGTCGGCCACAACGACAAGCCGGCGCGCAATATCGATTCATCGCGCGAAAGACCAATGCCATCGACCGGCATCCAATCGTCGAAGCCGGTGAAACTGGCGTCGAACGCATCGCCGTACTGGTGCAGCGCGTGCCGCCACGCCGCGCTGCCGTCGAACCGCATCAGCATGCCGTTGGCGAGACGCCAGCCACGTTCGGCACGCAACCCGGCGCCGGTCTGCAGACGTCCGATCGTGTGGGCATCGGCCATCAGGCCAAAACCGTAACCGCCAGCTTCCGCGAATGCGCCCTGGTCGAGGCGTTGGTAACGCAGGTCGACGAAAGGCGTGATTCGCGTGTCACCCACCAGAAATTGACGACCGCCTTCCAACGAACCCGCGACGTAGCTGCCGAAAAATCCGCTGCCCACCGGCGCGGAGAGGCCACCCAGCAGCAACAGGCGCTGCATGTCTTCATGGAACCAGCCGCCGCCGATTTGCGCCCTGGCGTACCACGGGCGGTTCAACACGCCGCCGTACAACATTGCGTGATCGGCCCGGGTGCGGTTGTGATCCCACGCTGCATCGAGCTGACCATAGCCGCGACTTTCACCCACGGCATAACCCAGCAGTGCATGCGTGCCAACCCGGAAATCGCCGCCGACAAGGCTGCCGTCGCTGCGGAAAGTCGCGCCCGCGTAACCGCCGCGTCGCAGGTCACCCTGCCAGCCGAGGTCGTCGTACCACGTACCGGGCTTCGTGCGCCCGTTCAGGAGATCAGCGAAATGCTCGGACAGCGCATTGCCCGTTGCATCGATGCCGTCGAACAACATCGCTGCGCTCGCCGCGTGCAGTTGTCCGGACAGGCTTTGCAACGTGGCCTGCGCCACGGCCGGGGTGGCCGCGTGCTGGATCGCGCCCGCGCCTTGCAGCACGCCCGGCGCGATGGTCCCGCCGGTCGCGATCTTCGAGTTCAGCGCATCGAATCCGCTCTGCACCCGCGCCGCGGCGCCCGCCGACATCGGCGTCACGATGCCCATCGCCGCGGCGGTTTGCGTGATGCTGAGACTGGTGGTGTCCAGCCACACGCTGTTCGACGTGTACTGGATGGTGGTATTGAGGAACACGCCCGGCGATTGCGTGAATTGCGCGAACGTGCCGTTGACGCCGAGCATGGCTGTCAGGACGTCCTGATGCTGGTTGGTGACGTAACCCGGGTCCGCGCCCTGCACGTTCAACGTGCCTGCAAGTTTTGCGGAACCAATGACTGCCAGTTGCGAACCCAGGCTGACCGACAATGTACCGGTGCCCGTCTGCGTGTAATTGCCGCCCACATCGGTATTGCCACCACTTACCACCACGGTGCCGGAATTGGTGAGCGCCCCTTGCAAACCCGGTACCGCCTCGAGCGTGCCGCTGCTGCCCACGCTGACGTCACCCGGCAAAACATGCGCCGCCTGCAGTGAGCCACCTAGGATCTGCGTACCGCCCATGTAGGTGTCGGTGCCGGAAAGAATCAAGGTACCGGTGCCGTTCTTGATCAAGCCGCCCGCACCGGAGATATCGTTGCTCCAGGTGGAAGTCAAACCATCGAACGATACCGACACATCGCCCCAATTGAATTGCGCGGGCCCCTGCACGGCCTTGCCGACATCGAGTTCGCCGTAACCGAAGGTCGCATTGGGCTGCGAACCGCCCAACGGATCGGCGGTACCCAGCAGGGTTTGTCGAACCAGGTCATTGCTGAAATACGGAAACGCCTGCCATACCAAGGCTGCCGCGCCCGATACCTGCGGCGCCGCGAGCGAGGTACCTTCGACAATGTAATAAGTCGGATCCGTCGTGGTGCTGGTGGTGTCCTTGTCGAGCACGATCACGTCGCCCGGCGCGGCAAGGCAGTAATTCATCGCGATGCCGCACTTGTTGGAATAACTTTCGAGCCGGGTGGGATCGTTGCTGTCGATCGCCACCACCGTCAGCCAGCCCTTCTCGAGATCCGGCGCGACACTGGGCAGTGCGGCGATCGTGCTGGGATTGGCTTGAGAATCATTGCCTGCGGCGAACACCACCAAGCCGTCGTTCTGGTTCACAAAGGCGCTGTAGGCCGTGTCGAAGGCCTGGTTCACGCTGCTGTCGGATGTATCCCAAGTGATGCCACCCCAGGAATTGTTCATCACGTTGACGCCACTGTTGATGAGGTCGGCGTTGACGGCCTGGAAAAACTGCGCATCCTGGGCAGTGACGGTCGCCGGCGGCGTGCTGCCGTTGTCGTCGGGCGCGTTGTCGGAAATGATGCGCGCCGACACCAGATCCGCGCCCGGTGCGATACCGCCCGGAAACTTGGCGAATGGGACTCCGGCGGCGATTTCGGATACCCACGTGCCGTGGCCGACCACGTCATCGATGTTGGTGTTGTTCTGCGTCGAATCGACGTAAATCAGTTCCGCCGTGACCCGCCCTGCAACGGTTGGATTGCTGCGCAGGATGCCGCTGTCCACCATGCCGATGGTGACACCCTGCCCGGTGTAGCCGGCATCGTGCGCGGCATAGGTATTGGTGATCGACAACTGCGCATCGATCGGCGGCTGCGGCGTGGTCGAAGCTGGTGGCGGCGGCGGTGGCGGCGGGGGTGACGCGGGCGCCGTGCGCACGGCGCCGCTGCCGCCACCACCGCAGGCGGACAACAAGCCGGCCAGCATCAGCGGCGCGCACAAATCCCACGCGCGACGCGCCCAGTTCAACGCATCACTGCCCGCCATGGATCCACGCATCCGATCCGGGTTGGTTTCCCCTATTTTGCACGAAGCCCGCCTGCGAACAATATTTGCGGCAGCGCAGCATTCGCCGCATAATCCGTGGTCTGCACCTTTCTATGCAAGCAAGCCGAAACCGCTTCGCAACTCGGCTCGATCCGAACGATAGCCCCCGGAGTATGTCATGTCCGACATCATCATCGCCGCCGCCAAACGCACGCCCATCGGCGCCTTCCTTGGCCAGTTCACCGGCTTTCCCACCCCCAAGCTTGGCGCCGCCGCCATCAGCGCCGCGTTGCAACAATCGGGTATCGAGCCTGCCGATGTCGACGAAGTGTTGATGGGTTGCGTGTTGCCGGCCAACCTTGGCCAGGCGCCCGCGCGCCAGGCCGCGTTGGCGGCGGGACTCCCGCCATCCGCGGGTTGCACCACGCTCAACAAGGTGTGCGGCTCGGGCATGAAAGCCATCATGCTGGGCCACGACCTGATCAAGGCCGGTTCCGCGGGCGTAGTCGTCGCCGGCGGCATGGAATCGATGACCAACGCGCCGCACATGGCGGCGGTGCGCACCGGCATCCGTCTCGGCGGCGGCAGCATGGTCGACCACATGATGTGGGATGGCTTGACCAATCCCTACGACGGCAAGTCGATGGGCGTGTTCGCGGAACAGTGCGCCGACAAGTACCACTTCACGCGCGAGGAACAGGATGCGTTCGCGGCCGAATCGGTACGCCGCGCGCAGGGGGCGGTGAAATCCGGCACCTTCGCCGACGAGATCGCCACGGTCACGGTGCCCTCGCGCAAGGGCGACGTACAGGTTTCCGTCGACGAAACGCCGGGCAAGGTCGACCCCGCCAAGATCCCGACGCTGAAGCCTGCCTTCCGCAAGGAAAACGGTACGGTCACGGCGGCCAGCTCATCCAGCATTTCCGACGGCGCCGCGGCCGTCGTGCTGATGTCGGCGGATGACGCCAAGGCGCGCGGCGTCAGGCCGCTGGCACGCATCGTCGCCCACGCCACGCATTCGCAGGAGCCGCAGTGGTTCACCACTGCACCGGTCGGCGCGATCGAGAAGGTGTTGCGGAAGACCGGTTGGAAAGTCGGCGACGTGGACCTGTTCGAAGTCAACGAAGCATTCGCGGTGGTGGCGATGGCCGCGATGAAGGAACTTTCGATTCCACACGACAAGCTCAACGTGCACGGCGGCGCTTGCGCGCTCGGTCATCCGATAGGCTGCACCGGCGCGCGCATCCTGGTGACGCTGCTGCACGCGTTGACGCACTCGGGCAAGCGGCGCGGCGTGGCCTCGCTGTGCATCGGCGGCGGCGAAGCCACCGCGATCGCGATCGAGCGGATTTGATCCCACTGCGCGGTTGCAGGGTTGTACCCCCAATGCAGTAAGCGGCGACTGAACGTTATTTGCCCGAAAAAAGTCAGATGCTGGCGTTATTCAGTCAGACGCGGTTTAATAGTGCGGCCACTCCCGTGGCTTTCCACGGCCCAATCCAGGAGAAACCCAATGAAGTTCACTCGTACCATCCTCGTGGCTGCTGTCGCCACTGCAATGGCCATGTCGTTGTCGGCTTGCAACAATTCCGGCCAAGGCCAGTCGGCCGCCGATGAAGCGCAGCAGGCTGCGCAGAATGCGGCCAGCGCCACTTCCGCAGCCGCGAACGCCGCTTCGCAGGCCGCCAGCGCTGCCTCGACCGCCGCGAGCGCGGCATCGGAAGCAGCCGGGGCGGCCAGTGCCGCGCAGCCGGCGACCACCGGCACCGCGCCGGCACCGGCCTCCACGCCAGCCAACGCGATGGATGCGATGAAGGACGCGGCCCACCAGGCCGGCCAGGCTGCCGATGCCACCCAGGGCGCCGCCAGCAAGGCCAAGGATGCGATGAAGCACTGATCGCATCGTCTGTTGCAACACGAACCGGCCGCGTTGCGCGGCCGGTTTTTTTTGCGACCACTATCCATGGCGGTCCCCTCCGGGCCGCCGCTGGCGCGATGTCGAATCGCTCCCGGCGATTCTTTGGCCCGTGCGGCGCCCGATAGAATGCCGGTTTCGTGCGCTCGTGCACGCCACGGAACCGATCATGCCTGTCCTTTCCACTGCCATTGACAGCAAAAGCGAAACCTTCCGTGGCAACGCCGCGAATTTGCGCAGACTCACCGATGACCTGAAAACCCAACTGGCGCGCACCGCCGATGGTGGCGGCGCGAAAGCGCGCGAGAAGCACGTCGCGCGCGGCAAGCTGCTGCCCCGTGAGCGCATCCGCGCCCTGCTTGACCCGGGCTCGCCCTTCCTCGAGCTGTCGCCGCTGGCCGCGCACGGCATGTACGACGGTGCCGCGCCGGCGGCTGGCATCATTACCGGCATCGGCCGCGTCAACGGCATCGAAGTGGTGGTGGTCGCCAACGATGCAACCGTCAAGGGCGGCACCTATTTTCCGATGACGGTGAAAAAGCATCTGCGCGCGCAGGAAGTGGCGCTGGAGAATCGCCTGCCCTGCATTTATCTGGTCGATTCGGGCGGTGCATTTTTGCCGTTGCAGGACGAAGTCTTTCCCGACAAGCAACACTTCGGCCGCATCTTCTACAACCAGGCCCGGATGAGTGCGCTCAACATTCCGCAGGTCGCGGTGGTGATGGGATCGTGCACCGCGGGCGGCGCCTACGTGCCGGCGATGAGCGACGAGACCATCATCGTGCGTGAGCAGGGCACGATCTTTCTCGGCGGCCCGCCACTGGTAAAGGCCGCGACCGGCGAGGTGGTCGACACCGAGACCCTGGGTGGTGCCGACGTGCACACGGCGATTTCCGGCGTGGCCGACCACTTCGCGGAAAACGATGCGCATGCGTTGTCGATCGCGCGCGACATCGTGGCTTCGCTCAATCGCAAAAAGACGATGCCGCTGGCGTTGCGCGAGCCGGCCGCGCCAAAGTACCCGGCCGAAGAACTTTACGGCGTGATTCCCGAAGACACCCGCCGCCCATTCGACATCCGCGAGGTGATCGCCCGCATCATCGATGCCTCCGAGTTCCACGAGTTCAAGGCGCGCTACGGCAAGACGTTGGTGACCGGCTTCGCGCACATTCATGGCTATCCGGTCGGGATCGTCGCCAACAACGGGATCCTGTTTTCGGAAAGCGCGCTCAAGGGCACGCATTTCATCGAACTGTGCAACCAGCGCGGCGTGCCGCTGGTGTTCCTGCAGAACATCACCGGCTTCATGGTGGGCAAGAAATACGAGCAGGCGGGCATCGCCAAGGACGGCGCCAAGATGGTCACGGCCGTCGCGTGCGCTTCAGTGCCGAAATTCACCGTGATCATCGGTGGCAGTTTTGGCGCCGGCAACTACGCGATGTGCGGGCGTGCCTACGGCGCCCGCTTCCTGTGGATGTGGCCCAATGCCCGCATCAGCGTGATGGGCGGCGAGCAGGCCGCATCGGTGCTCGCCACCGTCAAGCGCGACGGAATCGAGGCGCGCGGCGGCGAATGGTCGGCCGAAGACGAAGAAACCTTCAAGGCACCGATCCGCGAACAATACGAACGCCAGGGCCACCCCTACTATGCCAGTGCACGACTATGGGACGACGGCATCATCGATCCCGTCGATACCCGCCGCGTGTTGGGCCTGGCCATCTCGGCATCGATGAATGCCCCGATCGAACCACAGCGCTACGGGGTCTTCCGGATGTGACGCGCGGGGCTCAGTAGAATTCGTATTCCAGCTGGAAGCGGAACGTCGTGTCTGGCGTGCCGCGTGTCGAGCCGACCAGGATCGCCGCATCGTAGCGAAGGCTCTTCGCGTTGCCGAGGTTGGCGACACCGAAGAATGCAGGGCCGAGACTCAGCTCCTGCGAATGCAGGTGGCCGGGGGCGCCCAACGAACCGAATGCCTGCAGGCCGGGCTGGAAACGCGGGCGCAGGTTGTATTTCCACTGGGCCTGATACTTGACCTCGTTGCGCACGCCGCCCTCACCGCCTTCCCCGTCATCGTACGATGCGCTCAGGCGCCGCTCGAAATATACGTTGAGGTTGATCTGCGAGCGGTAGATTTCCTTCTGGAACATCGGTCCCAGGACCAGGGTATTCGTGTTCTCGAGGCGGTTGTGTTCGAGTTCGGCGAAAATGCCGGCGTCCATCCAGTGCTCACCGTGCTCGGTCAACTGGAAGATGTTCTCGAACTCGTATTCCTCCACGTGCGCGACCTGGCCCGGTACCTGCGAGTACTCGGCCTCGAACTCGATTCCCCAGCGCGGTGCGAGGCCATAGCCGAATGCGAGCTTCGCCGCGCGCTCGCCATCCTCGCCGCGCCCCCAGTCGAACGTGCCGGCCTTCAATTCCAGCTCCCACTCGCGATAGTCGACGATGGGCGAGTAGATCACCGAGGCAGGCCCGGCGACCGCCGTGGCCGGTGCGGCGAACATCCCGCCCAGACCGAACAGGCCGGCCAGCAGCCAGAGTGCAAGCGGTTGCCCTTTGTTCTTTTTCATTTCGATTCCTTATGGCTCGAACAGCGCAAAGATCGATTCGATGCAGGCCTCCGCCGGTGACGGCCCGAACGCACGAGCGCCCCCGCCGGTGCGCCCGGCGTCGCACCACGCTTTCATTAACCGGTCGTCAGGGCTTGACGCGTACGACTCGCGGCACGTCCGGCGGAGCCGCCCGCGGTGACCGCACGCGCGCATGCGAGCGTACGGCTGCAAGCCGTGCCGCCATCAGGCGCATCCCCGTGAACAACATCGCCGCGATCGCCAACCAGGACACCGGTTGGCCCCCGTACCTCGTAGCCCACCAGCAAGCAGGTTTTCACCGGGCGTTCCGGAGATCGATGGGCTTCCATGGTTGCCATCCGCGTCATGGGGAACGTCTGGAATCGTTACTTGCCGGCTTCGGGTTCGTAACGCAAGTTGTCCAGCAACGGCGTTTGCGGACGCTGGACGCGCAGGAATTCGACGCCGGCCGTCGCGTGGCAGGCATTGCAGGACGCCGAGAGTCGATCGTAGGCGCTGGCGAACGCGGCCTTGTCCTTCTTCGCAAGTGCATCCTGCACGCCGCGGACTGCCGGATTCATGATCGCGGGCATGACGTCGGACAACTTCTCGGGTTGCAGCTCCGGTGCGTCGCCATTGGTCTCCTCGATGCCGCGCAGGGCCTCGCCCAGTTCACTCACCATGTAATACGCCAAGTTCCAGTTGCCGGCCTCGCCCGCCCACCACAGGCGGTCGTGGCGGATCTGCAGCTCCAGCATCTGGTGACCCAGCTCCGGTGCCGGGCTGCGCTGCTCGAGCTGGGCGATCCTGGCCTTGAGCGAGGCGATCTCGCCGGCTTCCGAAGCGGAAGTGGGCACCGCGGCCATCCCGGCCAGCGAAGCGCACGCCGCGGCCGCGCAGAGGCCGGTCGCCAAGCCGGGCAAACAGCGTTTCATCGACAACTCCGGTTGCGGTGTTTCATGCGCCGCGCGTGGCCGCGGCGGGGCCGTCGGAGACGCGTTGCGAGGCGGGCTTCACTCGCTTGCGTTGCGCGGTCACGCGCAAGGAAATCACGCCCATGCCTGCCGCAAGAATCGCGAAGGTCACGACCCAGAACACCAGTTGCATGCCGGCCGGACGCGCTTCGTAGCCCGTGAGGATATGCACCGCCTGGCCCACGATGGACCCGTTGGTAAGCAGCCACGATGTATCCCAAAGCTGGTTGCCCCAGGCGGGCAACACGTTGGCCTGGATCAGGAAGCCCGCCGCGCTGGAGGCCAACCCTGCGGCCAGCACCACCAGCATCCAGTTGGTCGCGCTGAAAAAATGGCGGATCGGAATGCGCAGCAATCCGAAATAGAGCGCGAAGCCGACCGCAACGCCGCCCGCAAGCCCCAGCGGAACACCCGTCAGGAAGCCCAGCTCGCCCGCGCCGCCGGCGGCCATGCCGTACAGGAACAGCACGATTTCGGAGCCCTCCCGCAACACCGCCAGCGCTACCACCGCGAGCAGGATCGCAATGGAACTCGACCCGGCCTTCACCGAATCGGTGACGCGATGCATCTGTTGCACCATTTCCTTGCCGTGACTGGACATCCAGGTGACGTGCCAGCCGAGCATCACCACCGCGGCCAGCAGAACGGCGGCATTGAACACCTCCGGCCCGATGCCACCCAGCGAACCCTCGATGAAGCCCATGCAAATGGCCACGACGATCGCGCCCGCCACACCCAGTGCAATTCCGCCGCCGACAAAGGCCGCGCGCCGCGGCACGCCGCGCGTCGCCGCCGCCACGATCGTGACGATCAATGCAGCTTCCAGGACTTCACGAAAGACCAGCAGCGCGATACCGAGCATGCATCACTCCACAACCAGACTGCCCGTGGTGGATTGGTGAAAATCGTCGAAAAACTTGTAGGTGCCTTTTCCAAGCGGCCCGATGAATACGGTGACCGTGGAATTCGGCAACACGATCTTCTCGCGGTTGAAATCGGTGCTCTCGAACTCCGACGGCGCCGGGTTGCGGTTGGTCACCAGCACCTTGAACTTGGTGTCGGCCGGTACCTTCAGCGTCGCCGGCTCGAACTTTTGATCCTTCAGCACCAGATGAAACTCGGGCATGGCGGCGGCACCCGCGGCGGCCCAGATGACCAAGCCACCGGCAAACGCCACCATCTTCATCAGCAGCCACCTGCGCATCGTTACGGGCTCCACGATTCGAATGACCGGCAAACACTGCACGACAGCAAATGCTAATCGTTCTCATTTGTGAACGCAACCCTTTATTGGCGAGACGCCATTGGAGTCTTGCAGGCACGCTCCGCCCCTACGAACGACGCCACCCGCCGGGGAACGGCGGGATCGGTCCCGCACCGAACCGGTTATTCTTCCCGTTTTACGTGGAAAGAGAGATGGGCCAGACCATCCGGCTCGAACGCGCAAGCGCGGTGGCGACGCTGACATTGAGCCGCGCGCACGTTCACAACGCATTCGACGAAACCTTGATCGCCGAAGCCACGGCGGCGCTGGAATCCCTGTCGGGCGATTCCGGAGTGCGCGCGCTGGTGCTGACCGGCACGGGCGCGACCTTTTCCGCCGGTGCCGACCTCAACTGGATGCGGCGCATGGCGAAGGCAAGCACCGAAGAAAACCGCGACGACGCCCTCCGCCTTGCGAAGTTGCTGCGCCTTCTGCAGTTCTTCCCCAAGCCGACCTTGGCGCGCGTCAATGGCTCGGCCTACGGCGGCGGCGTAGGCCTGGTCGCCTGCTGCG
>DATCSF010000188.1:0-9557 GCA_036568625.1 Rhodanobacteraceae bacterium
TCGGTGAGTTCGAGCCGTTGCAGGATCAATTCCAGCGATTGCAGGAACGAGCCCGGGTGTTTGCTGCCAGGGTGCAGGCGTTGCTCCACGCCCCAGCGCGGGATGATCAGTTGCGTGCCGTCCTTCGATTCCTCGGCGCGCGCGCGGATCGCCATCGGCACCGGCACCGCGATCGCGCGGCGGCCGTAGACCACCGCATGCTCGCCCAGGAGGATCGCCTTGCCGTAGCCGGTCGCGTATTCGGCTTCGTCCACGGGCTCGAAGCCCTGCGCAACCGTGCTGGCCTCGGGCTGCGCCTGGTTCTTGACCTTGGCGATGATCTCCCTGGCTTTCCAGACCTTGATCTCGCCCGAGTCGAGCAGGCGTTCGACCACGGTGTCGAAGATTTCCGGTGTCGCGCCCGCGCTGACGGCGACGCTGCGCGCGTGCAGCGTCATGTGGCCTTGCTGGATGCCGTCGGTGACGAGTGCCCGCAGTGCGGAGAAGTTCTGCGCCAGGCCGACCGCGCCCATGGTCTCCGCCAGTTCGCGCGCCGTGGCGACGTTCAGCAGGCGCAGGTTCAGTGCGACGGTGGCGTTCGATTGCAGGTTGCCGCCCACGGTGCCGACCTTCATCGGCAGTTCGATGGTGCCGACCAGGTTGCCGGTGTCGTCCTTGTACCAGCGGGTCAACGAGGTGTAGTGCTCGCCGCGCGCGGCGTAGGCGTGCGCGGCGGCTTCCAGTGCACGCCAATCGTTGCCGGTGGCGAGCGCAACCGCATCCACGCCATTCATGATGCCCTTGTTGTGGGTGGCGGCGCGGTAGGGATCGCACACCGCCAGGTCGTTGGCGAGGATGATGCCGTCGCGTACCTGCTCGCCGTCGTAACCCTTGCCGGCCAGCAGTTCGGTCGGAATCACCGCCTTGGCCCAGACCAGCGCACGGTCGGTGAGGTTCGACAAAATCCGCAGGAACACCTTGCCGCCGGTGATGCCTTCCACCAGCGGCGCGACGCCTTCGCACATGGTGTTGACCATGTTCGCGCCCATCGCGTCGCAGGTGTTGACCAGCAGGTGCAGCACCACCATGTCGCGGCGGCCGTCGGCGGCCGGATGGATGCGCACCTCGATGTCCTTGGCGCCGCCGCCGCGCGCGACCATGTTCGGGTGCAGGCTGTTGGCGAGGTTCAGGATCTCCTGCTTGCGTTGCAGCAGCGCGGCCTGGGCGGTGGCCGAGTTGTCGATGTCGACGATCTGTACCTGTCCGATCAGGATCGGTTCGGTCGAACGGGTGGTGAAGCCGCCCGCCGCGCGCACCAGCTTCGCCGCCGAGGACAGCGCCGCGACGATCGAGGGTTCCTCGACCACCAACGGCACCACGCGATCCTTGCCGTTGACCAGAAAGTTGAGGCCGAGGCCCAGCGGCAGGCCCATCACGCCGATCACGTTTTCGATCATCTTGTCGGCGCGCGCGACCGTGAGCGTGTGCGCACCGCTCGACAGAACTTGAAAATCCTCGCGCGAAAGCAGGCCGCGCTCGCGCACCAGGTTCACGCGTTCCGCCACCGACAACTTGTAAAAACCCGGCAATCTCGACTGGTCCATCTTGGATTCCTTGAGCCTCAAACGTTTGACACGACCTCCAGACCCTTGGGGTCCGCTTCCATCCCGATCATGGGAAACCCCGCGCGCGTCGCGCGCGCCGAGAACTCCCGCAACCGCGTATCTTCCACGGCGAACGTGACGCCGACGTCACCGCCGCCGGCGCCGCAGCTCTTGTAGACGCATCCGCACTCCGCGGCGATCGCGGCAATGGCCCGGTGCGCGCAGCTGGCGATGTCTACGCCCGCGGCCGTGCCGAAGCGTGCCAAGGCTGTTGCATAATCGTGGAGAGAGGACAGGAGGGCGGCGGCATCGTGGGCGGTCAGGGCGTCGATACCGCGTGAAGAAATTGTAGCGAGTTCGTGCATGCATTGCGCAAACGCGGTCGGCGCGCGTTCACGCCAAGCCGCGACCGCGGCCAGCATCACGCCGGTCGAGGCGGGGCGTCCACTGTAGACGCAGCGCCAGTGCAGGCCGTCGGGCAAGCGGGCGGGACCGACGCGCGTGCCGCCGTCGTCGAGTCGAAATTGAGACAGTCCGCCCGCAAACGACGCCGCGACGTCGATGCCGCTGCCACGGCCGTGCTGGATCGCGCGGTGCGCGCGGATGGCTTCCTCGAGCGTCGGCGCTGCGAGGTTGGCGTGGGCATGCAGCGCGCCGAGCAGCGCCACGGTGAGCGCGGCGCTGGAACCGAGCCCCAGTTTTTCGCGCCTGCCTGCGTGGTCCAGATGAAACGCATCGCTGTCGAGTTCGATGCGGCACGGCGGCAGGCGATCGGCTTGCGGGAATCGCTCGAGCAGCGTCGCAATCCATTGGAGTTCGGGCGGCGCCGCGTCGGCCCAGTTTGCCCTGCCGCTTTGCACTTGCAGGTGCGCCCGTCGCCCGAGCGTCGGCGAGACGATTTCCCAAGCGTCGTCATCGACCCGCGTGAGTGTTACACGTGCGCGGCGATCCACCGCCAGCACCAATGCCGCCGCGCCTTCGAGCACCGCATACTCGCCCAGCAACACCAGCTTGCCGGGTGCGCTGGCAACGATGTGCGTCAAGCGCCGTCCCCGTCGATGCGTGCGCCTTCGCCGAGTCCGCTGATCAGGACGTCTTCGACGCCGGCAACCTCACGCAGTGCGTCGGCGACGCGCGCAGCGGCCTCTGGCAGGCATACGGCCTTCACCTGTGGGCCCGCGTCGATCGTAAAGAATACGGCGACGCCATCGGCCTGCAACGCGCGCACGCACTGGATGCAATCTAGCGTCGCGCCATTCCAGTAAATGAGGGCGGGGCGCGTCGCCAGCATCACGGCGTGCATCGCAAGGCAACTCGCCTCGCTGACGCGGGCAAGTTTTTCGAAGTCGCGCGCCTGCACCGCCTGCCGCGCGATCACGAGATCGCCCGGCACGGTCGCGATCCAGTCGTGGTAGTAGGGCGAGGTGCGCTGCGAGGTTTGCATGCCTGCGCGCGAATCGACCGCCTTTTTCTTGCGGCTGGTGATCGCCACCACCACTTTCAGCGGCCACGCCTCGGCGTCCAGCAGCGGTGTCGCGAAAGCATCTTCACCGTCAACACGCGTGCCCGGCGCCATTTCCACGAAACCACCGAAGATCGAACGTGCGGCCGAACCCGAGCCGCGTCGCGCCAGCATCGACAGTTCGCGTGCATCGAGATTCAGTCCCAGCGCACGGTCGACCGCGACCGCCAGCGCCGCGAAACCGGATGCCGACGACGCCAGTCCCGCGCCGGTCGGAAAGTCGTTGTCGGATTCGACGTGTGCCCGCATCGCGGTGCCCGCGCGCGTGCGGAACAGGTCCAGGAACGCGCCGATCTTGCGGGTTTGCGCCGCCTCGCGTTCGCCATTCAACGTGATGTCGTCGGCGTCGAGCGCATCGTCGAAGCGCACGCGCGTGCGCGTATGCAGCGCGCCCAGCGTGATCGACAGCGAACCCGCGGCCGGCAGGTTCAGCGCAACGTCGCGCTTGCCCCAGTATTTGACCAGCGCAATGTTGGGCTGCGCCGTGGCCGTGGCCCGCATGGGTTGCAAGGTCATCGAAGATATCCGTGGTCCCGAAACCATTGTATTGCGTCGGCCAGGGCTTCCCGTGCCGGACGCGCCCGATAACCGAGTTCGGTCTCGGCCCGGCGGCTCGAGAAATACATCCGGTGCCGCGACAGCTTGACGCCGTCCACCGTGACGTTCGGCGCAACGCCAGTGATACGTGCCCAGGCTTCGGCGACATGAGCCAGGGGCAATACCGCGGCGTGCGGCAGTTTCGGCCATGGCGCGCGCCGGCCGGTCAATTCTGCGATGGTGGCAAGAATGGATTGCAGGCTCATGTTCTCGCCGCCCAGCACGTAGCGACGACCGCGCCGGCCGTACTGATAAGCCAACACGTGACCTTCCGCCACGTCGTCGACGTGCACGACGCACAGCCCGGTGTCGACGAACGCGGGCATCCGCCCGCGCGCGGCATCCAGGATCATGCGCCCGGTCGGCGTCGGCTTGCGGTCGCGCGGACCAACCGGCGTGGCGGGATTCACGATCACGGTGTCGTTGCCTGCGCGCGCGCAGCGACGCACCAGCGCCTCGGACAGGAACTTGGAACGCTTGTACTCGCCGATCATGTCGGCAGGGCGCACCGGCGTGGCCTCGTCGGAAGGCGTGCCGTCTTGATGCAAACCCAGCGTCGCGACGCTGGAGGTGTGCACGCTGCGTCGGACACCGCGGCGCTGCGCGGCCAGCAGGATGTTGTGGGTGCCGCGCAGGTTGCAGCGGCGAATCTCGCGTGGGTCGCGCGCCCACAACCGATAATCCGCGGCGACGTGGAACAGGCCCTCGCAATCTTGCAGCGCACGTTCGAGCGAAGGCATGTCCAGCAGATCGCCGTGGACGATTTCGACGTCCAGTCCGTCGAGATTTGCGGTGTCGCTTGACGCGCGCGCCAATGCGCGCACCGGGTAGCCGTGGCGCAACAACGCACGCACCACGGCCGAGCCCACGAATCCGCTGGCGCCGCTGACCAGGACGCGCCCGCTCATGCAGCGAGCGCTGCGGCGGTTGCCAGCGAACGGCGCGCGCACCTGAAGTCGCGCGACAGCGCGCGGGCCGCACGCCAGGTGGCCGGGCCGCCAAACGCGATTGCCGACACCATGCGCAGCGACCATCCCTGGTCGGCGCCGTCCAGCGCGTCGACGATGTTCGCGGGCAATTCGCGCGTGACCGGATCGCAAATGGCTTTCACCGCCACGAACGGCAGCTTCGCGCGCGCCGCGACCGCCGCGATCGGGGCGGCTTCCATGTCCACCGCGACGGCGCCGCTGCGTGCGGCCAATGCCTGCTTGTCCGCCGCGGTCGCGATGGGTTGCGGGGCCGACCACAGGACACCGCGGCGTACCCGCAGGCGTGGGGACAGAAGTTCAATGAGGCGCGCGTCGAGAAGGGGATCGGTGGCGAACCCCGGGTCGTCGTGGTTGTAGCGGACGTGGTCTGGGATCAACACGTCGCCCGGCGTAAACCCGGCATCCAGTGCACCCGCCACACCCCAGTTCGCCAACTGCGAAGCGCCGCAGGCGAGCAGGCGTTCGGCCGCGCGCATCGCGTTGTGCGGGCCAATGCCGGAGACGGCCATCCATCCACGCCGCCAGCGCGCGCAATCGCCGACGTGCATTCCGCGGGCGCCAAGGCTGTGCGCCTCGGCGGGAAGCGCCACCACCAGACCGGTGCCGCCATCAGGGGAGTCGCCCGGCGTGGACATTGCGATAGCGCACCAGGGCCCAATAGGGAAAGTAGCGACTGTAGCCGTGATATTTCAGATAGAACACACGTGGAAAACCCGGTGCGTTGAAGCGGGCGTCGTGCCATTCGCCGCCGGCTTGCGTTTTCAGGAGATATTCAATGCCGCGCGTCACGGCCGCGCTGTCGGCTTCGCCCGTCGACATCAGGGCCAACAGCGCCCACGCGGTTTGCGCCGGTCCGCTGCGCGCGCCGCGCCCGCGCAGTTCGGGGTTGAGGTAGCTGTCGTTGCCTTCGCCCCAGCCGCCGTCGGCCTGTTGCACGGATTTCAGCCACGCCACCGCGCGCCGGATCGCCGGCGCATCGCCCGGCACGCCGGCCGCGCACAGCGCACCCAGCACCGACCAGGTGCCGTAGATGTAATTGGTGCCCCAGCGCCCGAACCACGCGCCTTCCGCCGTCTGCTCGTCCAGCAGGAAACGCATCACGCGTTCGCGCGTGGTGCGGTCGGTCGCACGGTCGAGCATCGACAGCAAGGTGAGCACGCGGCCGCTGACGTCGCTGGTGGGCGGGTCCAGCAGGGCGCCGTGATCGGCGAACGGAATCTGGTTGAGCCAATGGTGGTTGTTGTCGGCGTCGAATGCGGCAAAACCGCCGTTCTTCGATTGCATGCCGCACAACCAGTCGGCAGCGCGTCCGATTGCGTCCGCGAATTCCGCGCGTTGCGGCGACTGCTGCAGCGCGCGCGCAACGGCGGCGGTATCGTCGAGGTCGGGATAGTCGTCGTTTTTGAACTGGAACGCCCAGCCGCCACCGGCAAGATCGGGACGGTAGTCGCGCCAGTCGCCGGGCTCGTCGCGAAGCTGACGAGACGCCAGCCAGTGCAGCGCACGCTGCGTTGCGTTCGCCGGGGCGTCACGGTCTTCCTGTAACGCGAGACAGGCGAGGGCGGTATCCCAAACCGGCGACACGCACGGCTGGCACCAGGCTTCGTGATCGCGCACCACGAGAAGATCGTCGATGGCCTTGCGGGTTTCCCGGCGCGCGGGATGCTCGGCCGGGTAGCCCAGCAGCGCCAGCGCTTCGTAGGCATTGACCATGGCCGGGAAGATTGCGCCCAGGCCGCCGTCGCCATTGCGGCGATCGAGGATCCACGTCTCGGCGCGCTGCAGCGCGCGCCGGCGCACGCGTTCCGGAATGAAGCGCTCCAAGTGCCGCATGGTTTTCTCGCAGACGAACAGCACGCGGTTCAACAGCGAGCGCGGATGGGAATAGTTCCTTTCCTGTTGCGGCGGCGTGACGAACAATTCGCGGATGTGCACGCCGCGCGGATTGGCCGCGCGCGGCTTCAGCGTGGTCAGCACCGACAGCGGCACCATCACGGTGCGCGACCAGTACGACACCTTGCCGAGGTGGAACGGAAACCAGTGCGGCAGCAGTACGATCTCGACCGGCAGGAACGGCACGCCGCGCCACGGCAGTTCGCCGAATAATGCGAGCGCGATGCGGGTGAACACGTTGCTGCGTGCGGCGCCGCCGTGGGCGAGGATCGCCGCGCGTGCACGCGCCATGTGCCGCGCGTCGGGACGGTCGCCGGTCAGCTTCAGGGCGTAATAGCACTTCACGCTGCAGCTCACGTCCAGCGCCCCGCCGGGGTAGAGCGGCCAGCCGCCATCGCGCGACTGGTGGTTGCGCAGGTATTCGGCGAGGCGGGATTCCAGCAGGCGGTCGGACTCGCCGAGGTAGTGCAACATCAAAATGTATTCGGCGGGAATCGTGCAGTCGGCTTCCAGTTCGTATTGCCAGCAACCCTCCGCGCGCTGGCGCGCAAGGAGGCCCGAGCGCGCAGCTTCGATAGCCGTCGCAAGGCGGTCGCGCGCGACCGCCTCGGCGGGATCTGCCGTGGGGCGACGCTGGGGAAGGCCGGAATCGGGTGACATGGCCGCAGCAGACTCTATTTGAAGGTGAATGCCTGCGCCGGTCCGCAGGCCTCGCTGCGCGGCCATGCGCTGTGCGGGTCCGGCAGCAGGCCGCGCCAATCCGCGGCCAGCGCCTGCAGCGGCAGGCCCTCCGCCATCCGGGCAAACCAGCGTTGCAGCACGCGGCTGTAGCCCGCGAACAGATGGGTGACGATCACGATCTTCTTCACCACTTGCCGCGACACCTTCACTTGCGCGCCGGCCGTGAAATCGGGTTTGGCCAGGATCGATGCCAGCGTGCGCATCGCCAGCCCCAGCGCGATCAGGCAGAAGCGGCGGATGCCGACTTCCTTCTCCGGAATCAACAGCGTGTAATCCAGCGCATTGCGCAGATGGCTGTGGGCGATGCCGATCAGTTGCGCGTAAGCCTTGCCGAACGCCGCGGGCACGTTGCCGCGGCGGACGTCCTCAAGTTGCACGCCGACGCTGGCGAACAGGTCGTGCGGCAGCCAGCACGCGCCGCGGTCGCGGTCTTCCCAGAAGTCCTTGAGGATGTTGGTCATCTGCAGGCCCTGGCCGAACGACACATCCAGGGTCGACATCGCATCGCGATGTTCGGCGATGCGTGGGGAGTAGTCGCAGAACAGGTCTGTCAAGGTCTGGCCGACGATGCCGGCGACGTAATAGCAATAGCGGTCCATCTCGCGCATGTCGGCGAGGCCGGCGGTGCTGGTGCGGCGCTCGAAGCTCGGCATGCCGGTGCACATCGTGCGGATGCAGCGCGCCAGCGATTCGCGCTGGGCGAGATTGAAACCGTCGGTGACCTCGATGATCTCCGGCGTATGCGCGACCAGGTCGCGCTCGGCCGCGAGGGTGTTGCCGTTCAGCAGCGGCGCCAAGTCGCGCGCAAACGAGGCGGGATCCTCGGTGGATTCCACCACCCGTGTGAAGCGGCCATGGAACTGTTGCTTCACGTCCCCGGCCAAGGCCTGTTCGTCCTCGATGGTGTCGGCGATCCGGCACAAAAGGTAGGCGTTGGCGATCACCGTGCGCAGACGCGCGTCGAGTTGCGGGATGGTCAGCGCGAAGGTGCGCGACACTTCGGGCAGAATGCGCGCCTGGTAAGCCTCGGCATCTCGTCGCAATCCACTGGCGAAAGCTTGGGCGATCATCCTGCTGGTCTCCTTCGGCGCATCGTCAGCCGACCTCGTGATCGTACGCATTGTGCGTGAAGATGAGGTGGAAGTAACGCGGAAACGGTTTTGACACGCATGCTGCGGCCTCGCTAGGCTCGCGACGATTCGCGGCGAGCGCCGCCGGACAAGGAGCGGGGCGATGTCGTTTGCAGATCGGGTGCCTGGATACGTCGAACGGGTCGAACGGGTGCTGGACGCACGCCTGCCCGCGGCCGATGCGCGTCCGGCGTCCCTGCATACCGCCATGCGCTATGCGGCGCTGGGTGGCGGCAAGCGCATCCGTCCATTGCTGTGCTACGCGAGCGGCGAGGTGCTGGGCGTTGCCCCCGAGCGCCTGGACGATGCCGCCTGTGCGGTCGAATGCGTGCATGTGTTTTCGCTGGTGCACGACGACCTGCCGGCCATGGACGACGATGCGCTGCGGCGCGGCAAGCCATCCACCCACGCGGCGTTCGGCGTGGCGACCGCGATCCTCGCCGGCGACGCGTTGCAGACGCGCGCGTTCGAAATCCTCGCGGGCGATGGCACGCGCGACGCCGCCGAACGGCTGGGCATGATCGCGATCCTCGCGGCCGCCGCCGGTTCGCAGGGCATGACCGGCGGGCAGGCGGTGGATCTCGAATCCGAAGGCAAGCAGCTCGCTGCCGCGGATCTCGAAGCGCTGGACCGCGACAAGACCGGCAAGCTGATCCGCGCGGCGGTGCTGATGCCAGCGTGCGCGGTGGCGGAGCTGCCGGCCGCTTCGCGCGCCGCGCTCGACCATTTCGCCGAATGCATGGGGCTCGCGTTCCAGATCAAGGATGATGTGCTGGACGTGGAAGGTGAGCAGGCGCTCACCGGCAAAACCCACGGCGCCGACGCGGTGCGCGGCAAGGCCACCTACCCGTCGTTGCTGGGGATGGACAATGCCAGGCGCCGCGCGGATGCACTCTACACCGAGGCGCTGGCCGCGCTCGACGCGTTCGGCGAGGCCGCCGAACCGCTGCGCTGGATGGCGCGCTACATCGTCCACCGCGATCGGTAAGCGCCGCGTCGACTCCTTCGCTTGCGCAGCGGGGTCGAGGCACGTCCCGCTTCGTCGCCGAGCTTGCATCGTGCCCCTTGAAGCTCGACACTTGCGCTCATCTGGAGACCGGCC
>DATCSF010000189.1:0-9603 GCA_036568625.1 Rhodanobacteraceae bacterium
ACCGAAATCGACGGGGTCGGCGCGATCGAGGCCATCGGCGACCGCGTGCTTGCCGCGCTGCGCGCGCGCGTGCCGGCCAGCGCGTGATTTTGCGCGAATTCCTTGCCAGCTTGCGCGATGTCTGCCTGTTCCGGCGTGGCCCGGAGGACATGCCATATTCGCAGCCGCTGCTGATCGCGCTGCTGGTGGCTTGCGGGGTGTTGCAGGTGGCCTTCAATCTGCACGATGGCGTCCAGCCCGCGTTGATTGCCGGTGCAATATTGGGCGGCCTGGCGATGGTCTGGCTGGTGTTCCTGTTGCTGCGCGGCACCGGCAAGCCCGAACGTTTCGTGCAGACGGCGACCACGCTGGCGGCGGTGTACCTGCTGTTCGGCCTCGCCAAGAATCTTCTGACGCTGCTGCTGCCGGTGAAGGCATGGCAGAAGCAGATGATGGCCGAGCCGGCGCATCTGCCGGTCGTGACCGGTCACCAGGCGCCGGTGATGTTCGCGATCGCGGCGCTGGTGGTCTGGCAGTTCTGCGTGTGGGTGGGCATCCTGCGGCGCGCGCTGGAAATTCCGGTGGCGGGCGGGGTGCTGGTGTTTCTGCTGCTGCTGTTCGTCAACCTGATCGTCGCCGCGCTGACGGCGGGCGTGATCGGCGTGGCCTGAAATCCGCGAAATCCCATGCGTATCCACCTCCTCGGCATCTGCGGCACGTTCATGGGCGGGATCGCGGCGTTGGCGCGTGAACTCGGCATCGAGGTGGAAGGTTCCGATGCCAATGTGTATCCGCCGATGAGCGACCAGCTGCGCGCGCTGGGAATCGCGTTGCAGGAAGGCTGGTCGGCGGAACACCTGCAGCCGGCGCCGGACCTGGTGGTGGTCGGCAACGCGCTGTCGCGCGGCAATCCTTCGGTCGAATACATGTTGAACGAAGGAATGCCTTACACCTCGGGCCCGCAATGGCTCGGCGAACACGTCTTGCGCGGTCGCGAGGTGCTGGCGGTCGCAGGCACCCACGGCAAAACCACCACCACGAGCCTGCTGGCGCATCTGCTGGACCATGCCTCCAAGGAGCGGACGGGATGGTCGCCCGGCTTTTTGATCGGTGGCGTGCCCGGCAATTTCGGCGTGTCGGCGAGAATGGGCGACGGCGGGGCGCCGTTCGTGATCGAGGCCGACGAATACGACACGGCATTCTTCGACAAGCGCTCGAAGTTCGTGCACTACCGGCCGCGCATCGCGGTCCTCAACAATCTCGAGTACGACCACGCGGACATCTTTCCCGACGTCGCCGCAATCCAGCGCCAGTTCCACCATCTGGTGCGCACGGTGCCCGGCAACGGTCGATTGATCGTCAACGCGGAAGATCCGCGGCTCGCCGAAGTGCTGGCGATGGGCTGCTGGACCCCGCTGGACACTTTCGGCATCGACGTCGGCGACTGGCAGGCGCGGATGACCGAGCCCGACGGATCGGCGTTCGTGATCACCCACAAGAGCAAAACCGTCGGCGAGGTGCGCTGGAATCTGCTGGGCCGCCATAACGTGATGAACGCGCTGGCTGCATTGGCTGCGGCGAACGCCACGGGCGTCGACCCGGAGGTGCTGCTGCCCGCGTTTGCGACTTTCGAAAGCGTCAAGCGCCGCATGGAGTCATTGGGCGACGTGAACGGCGTGCACGTGTACGACGATTTCGCGCACCATCCCACCGCGATCGCGACCACCCTGGCAGGCGTGCGTGCGAAAGTGGGCAGCGCGCGCATCCTGGTGGCGCTGGAGCCGCGATCCAATTCCATGCGTGCCGGCGCGCACGCCGCGGCGCTGGCACCTTCGCTGGCCGACGCCGATGCGGTGGTGTTGTTGCGGCGTCCCGAATTGGCTTGGGATGCGCAAGCCGTGATCGATGCATTGGGCGGGCGCGGGTCTGCCGCTGCGTCGGTCGATGCCTTGTTGGCAGCGCTGCGACTCGAGGCCCGTCCCGGCGACCACGTGGTATTCATGTCCAACGGGGGGTTCGAAAACGCACCGCGACGATTTCTCGACGCGTTGCGGGGCGGCTAGACTCAAGGCGTGAGGCGCCACGAACTTCCGTTGTTTCCGCTCAACGCCGTGCTGTTTCCGGGGAGCACACTCGGCCTGCGCATCTTCGAAGCGCGCTACCTCGACATGGTGCGCGAGTGCGCGCGCGCGGGCCGTGCCTTCGGCGTCTGCCTGATCATGCAAGGCCAGGAAGCCGGCGACCCCGCGCTGCCCGCGGCGGTCGGCACGCTAGCGCACATCGTCGATTTCGACACGTTGCCGGACGGACTGCTGGGCATCAGCGTCATCGGCGGCGGGCGCTTTCGCGTGCAGAAATCGCGCATTCGTGGCAACGGCCTGGTGATCGGGGAGGTGCGCGAATGGCCGGAAGAGCCTATCGTGCCCGTGCCCGTCGAGTTCTCGCTGCTGCCGGCCATCCTGGAACGCCTGGCCGAACAGGCGGGGCTGGCGTGGCGCAACGGGCCGCGCGAGCGATACGACGACGCGAGTTGGGTGGGTTTTCGCCTGGCCGAGCTGTTGCCGCTGGGCGATGCCGAACGCCAGCACTTGCTGGAGATCACCGATCCGTTGGATCGGCTGACGGCACTGCGGGACGCGATGCCGCGGTTCCAGAAGCCTTGAGCGACCTGCCAGGTCGCGGAATGTCTTTGTAGATGCACTTTAGACATATAGACATTTACTATATGTGCTAAAACGCCATGCTGGCGGGGTCGCCATCGGACGACAAACCATCAGGAGACCACCATGAAACCGTTTTCGACTGCCTGCGCGCTCGCGCTCGGACTTGTTTTGACCGCCGCCGCGCCGACCGTTATGGCCGAACCCGTTCACCCCGCCGCGACCGCTCCCGCTGCGGCGCCGGCGGCTCCCCAGTTGCATGCGGCGCTGCGTTCGTTGTGGCATGGGCACGTTGCCGCCACCCGTGATTACGCGCTGGCCGTGCACGCCGGCAACAAGGCCGACGAGGCCAAGGCGGCCGACGCAGTCGTCGCCAATGCCAAACAGATCGCCAATGCCGTCGCCGGCTTCTACGGCAAGGATGCGGGCGACGGCTTGCTGAAATTGCTGGCCGGGCACTGGGGCGGTGTGAAGGCGCTGACCGATACTACCAAGGCAGGCGATACCGCCGGCGAACAGAAGGCCATGAACGATCTCGCTGGCAATGCCACCGCAATCGCCAAATTCCTGGCCGGCGCCAACCCGAACTGGACCGAGGGTGCGCTGCAGGGTGCGCTGATGATGCACGTCAACGATCACAAGACCCAGATCGACGCGATGATGTCGAATGCGCCGGCGGCCCAACAGGCGAAATCCTGGACCGAAATGCAGCATCACATGGACATGATCTCGGACGTGCTGGCCAGCGGCATCGCCAAGCAGTTCCCGAACAAGGCGCATTGACCCACGTGAAACACGCGAACGCCCTGCGCCAGCTTGGCGACACCCAGCAGAAGCTGCTGCGCAAGCTGTTGCTGTCGCCACAGGGTGCGACCGTGGAAGAACTGTGCCGGACCATCGGCATCACCCACAACGCGGTCAGGCAGCACCTGACCGCGTTGATGGCACAGGGGTTCATCGCGCGCGGCGAATCGATCGCCAGTGGCGGGCGTCCGCGTGCGTGTTTCGTGCTGCTGCCGGCCGGACGCGAGCTGTTTCCGCGCAATTACGCGCTGGTCGCAGGTGGCATGATCAAATACCTGTACGCGCACGCGGGCACGCAGGCGGTGCAAACGATGCTGGCGGAAATGGGCGCCAATCTTGGCCGTGATGCCGCCGAGCGCATCGAGACTGCTGCCGACGACAAGGAAGCCGCGCGATTGCTGGCCGAACAACTCGACATCCTGGGTTATGAGGCGCAGACGGTCGGCGCCGACGGGCACGTCGAGGTCGAGGCATGGAACTGCGTGTTCCATTCGCTGGCCAAGGCGCACCCGGACGTGTGCCGGTTCGATCTGGCTTTCATGAGCGCGGCGACCGGCCGGCCGGTGCAGCGGACGCAGTGCATGTTGCATGGAGCGCCGGCTTGCAGGTTCCGGGTCGGGCCATCGGATGGCAAGCGACCGGCGCACGATTCAGGCAGCCCGGCCTGACCGGCGGTTCGGCTCAGGGCTGGTCTTGCGAAGCGAAGTCGAAGGGCGCTTCCGGCGATAGGTTCCGGTCTGCCCGCGCTTCGACGGACCCGGCACGAACGGACCCTGTCAACCGTGGTGCCCGGCCAATGCGCGTTCCAGGTCGTCCATCAGGTCATCGGCATCTTCCAACCCCACCGACATCCGCACCAGCCCGGGCGGCGCGTGGGTGTGCACGCCTTCGGCCGACGCGCGATGTTCGATCAGCGATTCGCAACCGCCCAGCGAGGTCGCGTTGGTGAAGACCCTGGTGCCATGCACCAGCGCCAGCGCCGCTTCGTAACCACCGCGCAATTCGACACTCAGCATCGCGCCGAAGTCGCGCATTTGGCGAGCGGCAATCGCGTGTCCGGGGTGGTCGGAAAAACCCGGCCAATTTACGCGCTCGACGGCCGGATGCATGGCGAGAAATTCCGCGACCTTGCGCGCGTTGGCGCAGTGCAGGGCCATCCGCGCCGGCAGCGAGCGGCAGCCCCGCAACGTCAGCCAGGCGCTGAACGGCGACAGGATCGCCCCGGTGAGCAGGCGCCGCGCGGCGACGCCCCGGGCGAATTCGTCGCTGCGTGGAAAAATCAGCGCACCGCCCAGCACGTCGCTATGGCCGCCGAAGTACTTGGTGGTGGAGTGCATCACCACGTCCGCGCCGAGTTCGAGCGGCCGTTGCAGCACCGGCGTGGCGAAGGTGTTGTCGCACACCAGGCGCGCACCGGCCGCGTGCGCGATCTTCGCCAGCTCGGCGAGGTCGCTGACGCGCAGGCGCGGATTGGAAGGCGATTCCGCCCACAGCAGCGCGACGCCGCCGCGGCACGCTGCGCGTGCTGCGTCGAGGTCGGTGGTATCGATCGTGATCACTTCGACGCCGCGCTCGGGCAACACTTCGGTGACGTAGCCGCGCGTGCCGACGTAGCAATCCTCAGGGACCACGACCTTCTGCCCGCGCTGCAGGGTGTCCAGTACCGCTGCGACCGCGGCCATGCCGGAAGCAAACGCCAGCGCGCGTTCACCGCCTTCCAGCGCAGACAGCGCGGCTTCCAGGCGGCACTGGGTGGGATGCGCGTCGCGTTGATAGCTGAAGGTCTCCAGGCCATCGCCGGTGCCGTGCAAGAACGTGGTCGAAAGATGGATCGGCGGCGCGACGGCCCCGGTTTCGCGGTCGGGTTCCGCGCCCGCGTGGACCGCCAGCGTGTCGAATTTGTGGGTCATCGCGCCGTCTCCGTACTTGCATGTGTCGAGCCGATCCGTCCACGATAGCCGAATCGCGGCAATGCCACGACAGGATCACCCCTAGGAGGCGACATGAAATACCTGCACAGCATGGTGCGCGTGCGCGATCTGGAGGCGTCGCTGCGGTTCTACCGCGAGGGGCTGGGCTTGCGCGAAGTGCGTCGCAAGGAAGTGCCCGAGGGCAAGTACACGCTGGTGTTCCTGGCGGCTCCGGACAGCCCGGAGGGCGAAATCGAGCTGACGTACAACTGGGATTCGAGCGAAGATTACGGTTCGGCGCGCAATTTCGGGCATCTTGCGTTCCGCGTCGACGACATTTACGCGACCTGCGCGCGCCTGCAGGCGATGGGCGTGACGATCAATCGGCCGCCGCGCGACGGACACATGGCGTTCGTGCGCTCGCCCGATCTGATCTCGATCGAGTTGCTGCAGGCGGGCGAAGCCAAGCCACTCCAAGAGCCATGGGCATCGATGCCGAACACGGGGAAGTGGTAAGTCGCCGCTAGCCGCGTGCCGCTGCAAACGCAACACGCGCAGCGTCCAGCGTTGCGGCGATCACCTCATCGCCATGCGCGCTGGACATGAAGCCGGCCTCGAACGCGCTGGGCGCGAAATACACGCCGCGTTCCAGCATCGCGTGGAAGAAGCGGTTGAACGCTTCGCGATCACACGCCATGGCCTGCGCGAAGGTTTCGACTTTTTCGCTGCTGAAGAACAATCCGAACATCCCGCCCGCGCGGTTGGCCGAGAACGGCGCGCCCGCTTCGCGCGCCATTGCCACCAGGCCGTCGGTGAGCGCTTGCGTTTTCAATGACAGACGGTCGTGGAACCCGGGTTCGCGAATCAGATCCAGCATCGCAAGGCCCGCGGCCATCGCCACCGGATTGCCGGACAGCGTCCCGGCCTGATAGACCGGGCCGGCCGGCGCGACCCGTTCCATCAGGTCGCGGCGCCCGCCGTAGGCTCCCACGGGCATCCCGCCGCCGATGACCTTGCCGAGCGAGGTGAGATCGGGCGTGATCGCGTACAACGACTGCGCACCACCAGCGGCCACGCGAAAGCCCGTCATCACCTCGTCGAAGATCAGCAGCGCGCCGTCGCGCGTGCACAGGTCGCGCAACGTCTGCAGGAAGGCCGGCCGCGGCGGCACGCAGTTCATGTTGCCGGCCACGGGTTCCACGATCACGCAGGCAACGGTCTTGCCCATTGCATCGAACAATGCGCGTGCGGCCTCGATGTCGTTGTACGGCAGGGTAATCGTGAGGTCGGCCAGCGCCCTGGGTACGCCCGGCGAATCCGGCACCCCCAGCGTCAGCGCGCCGGAACCGGCCTTGACCAGAAACGAATCGCCGTGGCCGTGGTAGCAGCCCTCGAACTTCACGAAGCGTTCGCGGCCTGTCACGCCGCGTGCCAGCCGCAGCGCCGACATCGTAGCTTCGGTACCCGAATTGACGAAGCGCACCATCTCGAGCGAGGGCATCAGCGCGCGGATCGCTTCGGCCAACTCCGCCTCCGCCGCGCACGGCGTGCCGAACGACAGTCCGTCGCGGACCGCGCGCTCCACGGCTTCGCGCACGTGCGGATGGTTGTGGCCCGCGATCATCGGCCCCCACGAACCGACATAATCGATGTAGCGCTTGCCCTCGACGTCCCACAGGTACGGGCCGTCGGCGCGCGCGGCGATGAACGGCTCGCCGCCGACGGACTTGAATGCGCGCACGGGCGAATCGACGCCGCCGGGCAGCACCTGTTGCGCGCGCTGGAAAAGCTCGTGATTGGTGGTCATGCCATATTTCGCAGGTTGAACAAGGCCGCGAGTCGCTGCGCCGCAGCACGCACGTCGCGGGCGCTGAACAGCGCGGCGATCACGGCCAGGAAATCCGCGCCCGCCGCGATCAGGGATCCACCATTTTCGTGGGTGACGCCGCCGATTGCCACCAAGGGCAAGCCGAAGCCGCGGGCTTCGCGCAGCAAGTCGGGCCGGGCATGACGCGCGCCCGGTTTGGTGGTTGACGGGAAGAATGCGCCGAAAGCGAGGTAATCGGCACCCGCCTGTGTGGCAGCGCGTGCGCGTTGCAGCGAGTCGTAACACGACACGCCGATGATCGCGTCCGTGCCGAGAACCGCGCGTGCATCGGCGACGCCCGCGTCACCTTCGCCCAGGTGCACGCCCGCGGCGCCACTGGCGCGGGCAAGTTCGACGTCGTCGTTGATGATCAACGGCGCATGGAATCCGCCGCACAACGAAGCCAGCGCGCGCGCTTCGCACAACCGGCGATCCGCATCCCGAGTCTTGTCGCGATATTGCAGCATCGCCGCGCCGCCTTCCAGCGCGGCACGCACCACCGCCAGCAGATCCTCACGCGGACCGTCGGTGATGGCGTACAGGCCTGTGCCGAGCTTTGAAGAGGGGTTGCAGCGTGGAAAGTGCGATTGCTGAGGCATCGACAAGTTGACTTGCGTCAAGGGTTCGCTTTCATGCAGGCGCGCAACTTGCGACAATAGGGCTTATCGTCCCTCGCGTCACCTCGCCCGTCCGTCCATGAATGCTTCCTCCGCAGAAACTGTCGTCACTTATCGCAAGTTCATGTGCGTGGTTTGCGGCTTCATCTACGACGAGGAAGCCGGTCTGCCGGAAGAGGGCATC
This sequence comes from Rhodanobacteraceae bacterium, assembly GCA_036568625.1. Taxonomy (GTDB): domain Bacteria; phylum Pseudomonadota; class Gammaproteobacteria; order Xanthomonadales; family Rhodanobacteraceae; genus 66-474. The sequence continues at coordinate 8,022 of DATCSF010000189.1, forward strand.
GGGCCCGGCACCCGCTGGGAAGACATCCCGGACACATGGACCTGCCCGGATTGCGGCGTCACCAAGGACGATTTCGAAATGATCGAGATCGACGGCTGATCGTCATTTCCCTGCCCCATTTGGGTCATCAGGCGTTCACGCGCGTGTGCTTGGATGGATTGGTCAACAGGGCAAGGAGACCGGGGTGCGCGAATTTGTTCCGTTCGACGATCGCTGGTTCGATGACGAGCTGCCGGGACCGTTGGTGCCCCTGCCCAGCAATTTCACCTGCGTGCGCTCGGGCGACGGCGTGTTTCACTGGGTGCCGGAAGGCAGGTTCGAAAACGTGATCACGTCGCCCTTGTGCAAGCCCAGTTTTGCCGCCGCGCCGGCATTGAGTTCCAGGACGTAACGCGCCGGCGCCGTGCTGGCATAGGTGGGACACGGGTCCGCCTTGCACGGCGGGACGTTTGCGCGGATCGTCACCAGGCGATGCGCCTCGTCGAAGAACAGCATGTCCAGCGGGATCAGCGTGTCCTTCATCCAGAAGGTACGTGGCTCCGCGTCCGGGAACGCGAACAACATGCCGTGATTCGCGGCCATTGACTTGCGGTCCATCAACCCGTGTTCCTGTTCCTCGGGTGTCGCGGCAAGTTCGACGCTGAAAGTATGGCCACGCAACGTCACGCTGGGCGTGCCCGCGGCGACGGCGTGCACCGCCGCACCGCACGCAGCGCAGGCCAGGGCCGCGGCCAGGACGGGCGGAAGCAACCAGGGAGCAACGCGCATTCGAACATACCTTGATCGCCGAAAGCCGCAGTGTAGCGCGGTTTGCGCGCGGTCTCTTCCAAACCGGAATCGATCACGCTATCCTTGTCGGCCCGCGACGGAGGCAGTCGATCCGCGTGTGGCAACAGGGCTCGAAATTTTCTCCGAAGATTGTTGACAGCCCCGGAAGATTCGCTACAATGGGCGGCTCGCGAGACGAAATGTCACGCGACGCAAAACCGGAAGGTTTCGCACCGCAAAGTTCCTTGACAGTGTGCACAGGTGACTTGTGTGGGCGGCTTGCAGGTGGACGAATGTTCATCGATGCAAGACGTCCAAACCTTTGAACCTTAGTGATTCAGCGATGAATTGCAGTTCAGGTTTCGGACTCTACTCAGAATAGACAGCCTTCGGGTTGTCGAAACCTTAAGTGAAGAGTTTGATCCTGGCTCAGATTGAACGCTGGCGGCATGCCTAACACATGCAAGTCGAACGGCAGCGCGGGGAGCTTGCTCCCTGGCGGCGAGTGGCGGACGGGTGAGGAATGCATCGGAATCTGCCCAGTCGTGGGGGATAACCCGGGGAAACCCGGACTAATACCGCATACGACCTTCGGGTGAAAGCGGGGGACCGTAAGGCCTCGCGCGATTGGATGAGCCGATGCCGGATTAGCTTGTTGGCGGGGTAATGGCCCACCAAGGCGACGATCCGTAGCTGGTCTGAGAGGATGATCAGCCACACTGGGACTGAGACACGGCCCAGACTCCTACGGGAGGCAGCAGTGGGGAATATTGGACAATGGGGGCAACCCTGATCCAGCAATGCCGCGTGTGTG
>DATCSF010000190.1:0-6181 GCA_036568625.1 Rhodanobacteraceae bacterium
CGCGCAGATCCTGCAGCAGGCCGGCACTTAGGTGCTCGCCCAGGCCAACCAGGTTCCGCAGACGGTGCTGAAGCTGTTGGGTTAAAAACGTCTCGGGTGGGACCTCCCCCTCCCACACACCCACCCAAGGCGACCTCCGGCCCCGCGCAAGCGGGGCCTTTTTTGCGCGCACCAAAAGACCCTAAAGAAATGCGCGTCGCGGCCGATGGATGTCGTGACGGATTAGTTTTCGAGGTGCCGGCGTTGCGGGGAACTGGGCATCAACCTGTGTGGGACGTTGCGGCAGGATTGTTCGAACCAGCAGACGAGGACCCGAACCATGCCACCGATCAATATCACACCGCTCGCCGGCGTAGGGGATCAAGCCCGCCAGCAGACCTCCGACGACAGGGCCGCGCAACCGATCACCGGAAAGGTGTATGCGCTGAAGGACGGGTCGGGCTACGCCGCGCTGGCCAGCGACGGCAGTTACTACCGGGTGGACATCGGCAATGGCCACGGCCTCATCTTTTCGCGCACCGGCGGCTTCGTGGACGCTGCGATGGTGGACGTGGTGCACGGCCCGGTGAAGAGCGTCGAGGCTCGATCCGACCGCGATACACACGCGGGGCCCCACGACGATGGCATTGAATTGCACTTGTCGGTGAGCGGCGCGCGCCCGGATGATGCAAGCCCGTCTGCGCAGCATCCGGCGTTGAAGGATTCCGGACACGCGGCCGTGAGCTCCCGCGAGGCGCACACGCTGATCGTGCAGAAACCCGGCGCCGCGGTGGACTCGCAAGCCAACCTGTCCGCGCAAAACGTGCTATCGCTGCTCGACTGAAGCGGTCAGAGCGGCACCCCGAATCCATGTTCCGCTCGCAGAACGCGGAACGCCTGAAGCGCCATCGCGCAACGCCGCAAATCGGCAAGGCCGCCGAATTGGATGCCGCAGGGCAAGCCACATGGATGTGCGGTAGCGCGGATGGGCTGTCGTGAAAAGCCAGGCAACGCCGTTCTGATCTTCACGAGCGCGGAACGACTCAGCCGACCACCAGGCCGGAGGCGCGGCGAGCACGGACGATCCGCACAAATACTTCAGACCTGCATGTTCATCACTTCCTTGTAGGCGTTCACCAGGCGGTTGCGCACCTGCACGCCCATCTGGAACGCAAGACTGGCTTCCTGCGTGTCGATCATCACGTCGTACAACGCGACGCCCGGTTTGCCGGCCTGAAAGGCCTGGGCTTCGCCGGTAGCCGACTGCTGCATGTCGTTGATGCGGTCCAGCGAGGCGCGCATGGCCTGGCCGAAGCCGCCGGTGCCGGTGGCAGTCGCCGCCTTCGCGGGCGCGCCGCCGGCCTGTGTCGCCAGCACCTTCATCTGCTGGATCACGCCCTGCATGCCGACCGTATTCATCCGCCTCTCCTCACTGATGCGGAGCAAAGGCTAGCAGCGGGCCGCCCGCACCCATGGCCGCAAATGGCATCAAAACAATGGGCTTTTCTTCCGTTTGGCTGGAAATCCCCTTGCCCATAATGGCAACCGTTGTCAAAGCCCGTTGCGCGCGCCGAAGGGATGGCGTGCCGGCGACGGAACCGTGGACCCAAGACAGCCAGCCATGTCATCCGAACCGCAACACGCGCCAACGCCCCGTCACTTGAATCGCAGGCCGGGAAGCCGTCGGTGAGCGAAAGCGACGCCAGCGCCACCGCCGCCGGCGGTACGAAGAATTTTGGCCAGGGCGGCCGCGCCGCGCTGGACCGCGCGTTCGCGTGGGCCAAGCGCAAACCGCTGATCCCGATGCTGGTCGGCGGCGCGCTGGTGGTGGCGATCATCGCCGCGTTGCTGCTGTGGGCCGGCGGCCCGGATTACCGCGTGCTGTACAGCAATCTCAGCGACAGCGATGGCGGCAAGATCATCAGCGCGCTGGAACAACAAAACATCCCATACAAGTTCGCGCAGGGCGGCCACGCCCTGATGGTGCCCTCCGACAAGGTTTACAACCTGCGCCTGAAACTCGCCGAACAGGGCCTGCCGCAAGCGGGCAACGTCGGCTTCGAGATCATGGACAAGCAGCCGTTCGGCATCAGCCAGTTCGCCGAACAGGTCAACTACCAGCGCGGCCTGCAGGGTGAGCTTGCCAACTCCATCGAAGTGCTGGACCCGGTGGCCAGCGCGCGCGTGCACCTGGCGCTGCCCAAGGATTCGCTGTTCGTGCGCGAGCGCCAGCCGGCCAAGGCCACCGTGGTGCTGACGCTGCGTCCCGGCCGGGCGCTGGGCGAAGGTCAGGTCAACGCCATCGTGCACATGGTCTCGTCCAGCGTGCGCGACCTCGCCGCCGACAACGTCACCGTGGTCGACCAGAACGGCCACCTCTTGACGCGCAACGGCGCCGATGCCGATCTGGACGGCACCCAGCTCGATTACGTGCGCGAGGTGGAACACCGTTATCAGCAGCGCATCGAGACCATCCTGACGCCCATCCTCGGCGCCGGCAACGTGCACGCGCAGGTCACCGCGCAAATCGACTTCAACCGCCGCGAGGAAACCGATGAACACTACGGCCCCAACCAGGGCAACGGCCCCGCCGCAGTGCGCAGTCACCAGGTGGATTTCACGCGCGCGGACGGCGACAGCGGTCCGCGCGGCGTTCCCGGCGCGCTGACCAACACGCCACCCGGTGCCGCGCCTTCGCCCATCGACAATCCGCGCAGCAACGCCGCGACGAACGTCACCGGTACCAATGGTGCCGGCAAGACCACCGGCGCGAGCACCAGCGATGCCGACGCGCAGCGCGGCGACCTGCACCGCGAAAGCACCACCAACTACGAAGTGGATCGCAACATCGTCCACACCCAGCACAGCCTGGGCGCGGTGCAACGCCTGTCGGTCGCGGTGGTCGTGAATTACCGCGACGAGCAACAGAAGGACGGCAGCGTCAAACCCGTGGCGCTGGACGTCACCACCATGAAACAGATCAACGACCTGACGCGCGAGGCGATGGGCTTCTCCGCGCAGCGCGGCGACACGCTGGCGGTGGTCAACAGCGCCTTCAGCGCGTCGGCCAATGGCTCCGACCAGGAAGCGTGGTGGCAGCGGCTCGACTGGGCCGGCCTGCTGGGCACGCTGGGCCGTTACCTGCTGGTGCTGATCGCCGCGATCGTGCTGTACCGCATGATCCTGAAACCGCTGCGGCAGCGCTGGCTCGCCGGTCCCGCGTCCGTCGCCGCAAAACCCGCCGCGGGATCGCCGCAAGAAGCCCCGGCGCCACGCAAGCCGCAGCGCAAGGGGTCGACCTATGAGCGTGACCTGCAGGATCTGAAGGAAATGGCCAAACAGGACCCGGCCATGGTGGCCACGATCGTTCGCAGCTGGATGAGGCGCGATGGCCAGTAACGCCAACATGACCAGCCTGCGCCGCAGCGCGATCCTGCTGCTGGCGCTGGACGACGAGAGCGCGGCCATGGTGCTGCGCCAGCTGCCGGCGCGCGAAGTCCAGGAGGTGAGCCAGGAAATGGCGCGCCTGAGCAACGTTTCGCACGAGGACATGCACCAGGTCCTGAGTGATTTCCAGGACGAGGCGGAGCAATACGCCGCGCTGAACCTCAATTCCACCGAGCACATCCGCGCGGTGCTGGAGCGCGCGCTGGGTGCGGAACGCGCGGCCACCCTGCTCGACGACATCCTTGAAAGCAATGGCGCCCACTCCGGCATCGAGGCGCTCAACATGATGGAAGCCACGACCGTGTCGGAGCTGATCCGCGAGGAACACCCGCAGATCATCGCCACGATCCTGGTGCATCTCGAGCGCCGCCAGGCCGCGGATGTTCTGGGCACCTTCGAGGAGAAACTCCGCAACGACGTGGTGCTGCGCATCGCCACCTTCAGCGGCGTGCAGCCGGCCGCGCTGCAGGAATTGACCGAAGTGCTCGGCAACATGCTGGACGGCCAAAACCTCCGACGCAGCAAGATGGGCGGGGTGCACACCGCGGCCGAGATCCTGAACCTCATGAACTCCGCGCAGGAAGAGGCCGCCATGGAAAGCGTGCGCGCGCACAACAAGGATCTGGCGCAAAGCATCGTCGACGAGATGTTCCTGTTCGACAACCTGCTCGAAATGGACGATCTGGGCATCCAGCGGTTGCTGAAGGAAATCGACACCAATTCGCTGAAGTTCGCCCTGAAGGGCGCGCCGGAAGCGCTGCGCGACAAGTTCTTGAAGAATATGTCCACGCGCGCGGCCGACCTGCTGCGCGAAGACATGGAGGGCAGCGGACCGGTGCGCATGTCGCAGGTCGAAAAGGAACAGAAGGCGATCCTGCTGGTGGTGCGCAAACTCGCCAACGACGGCGAGATCGTGTTGGGCGGCAGCGACGACGCGTATGTCTGACGGCGCCACCGAACATCCGCAAGCGTGGCGGCCCTGGCGCATGGACGAACTGGCGCCACCCGCTGCCGCGGGGCAAACCGGAAGCAAGCGCGATGCCGGGGACGACCGCGTGCTCAAACAGCAGTCGGAACTGCGTGCACTGCGCGAACAAACCCGTGCAGCGGCGCATCGGGAAGGCTACGCGGCCGGCTTTGCCGAAGGCCGTGAAAAGGGTTGCCAAGAGGGGCTGCAGCAAGGACGCGCGGCCGGCGAACGGGAGCTGGCCGAACGCCGCCGCGAACTGGTGGAATCGCTGACCGCGCTGATCGAAGGCTTGCACAAGGCCCTCGACCAGCTCGATACCGACATCGGCGACAGTCTCGCCGACGTGGCGCTGGCGGCCGGCCGGCAACTTGCGGGCGATGCGCTTCAGGCCAAACCCGAACAGATCAGGACGTTGATCCGCAAACTGCTGCGCGAAGAGCCGTTGTTCAGCGGCCAACCGTGCCTGCGCCTGCATCCTGACGATCTGGCGCTGGTCGACGCGCAGCTGGCCGACGAACTCGGGGCGGCCGGCTGGAAAACGCAAGGTGATCCCGCGTTGGAGCGCGGCGGCTGCCGGGTCACCGGCCCGGAAGGCGAACTCAACGCCACCCGCGAAGTGCGCTGGCAGGCGTTGCTGGCGCGCGCGCGCCGCTACGGCAGCGCGCCGATGCGCGACGGCAAACCGCGCACAACACGGAAGCGCTTGCCATGACCGCCGCCGCCGCGCGCCGGCACAGCGAACACTGGCAAGCCGTGCTGGGCAAGGTGCGCGAGCGTGTCGCCAGCGTGCCCGGTTACCAGAGCAGCGGCCGCATCGTGCGCGCCACCGGTCTGGTGCTGGAAGCCGTGGGCCTGCGGGTGCCGCTCGGCAGCGGCTGCCGGATCGAGTTGTCGCAATTGGAAGCCGGCGAAAGCCGCTTCGCGGAGGCAGAAGTCGTCGGCTTTTCCGGCGACCGCGTGTTCCTGATGCCGCTGGCGGAAACCACCGGGCTGACGCCGGGCGCGCGCGTGTTCCCGCTCGGCGACGACGGCAGCGCCGGCGCGCGTCGCTATCCGCTGGGCGAGGGACTGTTGGGTCGCGTGGTCGACGGCAACGGTTATCCGCTGGACGGTCTCGATCCGCTCGACGACCTGCCGCATCGCACCCTCAGCGCGCCCGCGATCAATCCGCTGCGGCGCGCGCCCATCGACACACGGATCGATGTCGGCATCCGCGCGATCAACACGCTGCTGTGCATCGGCCGCGGCCAGCGCATGGGCCTGTTCGCGGGCTCCGGCGTCGGCAAATCGGTGCTGCTGGGCATGATGGCGCGCTACACCAGCGCCGATCGCATCGTGGTCGGGCTGATCGGCGAACGCGGCCGCGAGGTCAAGGATTTTATCGACAACATCCTCGGCGCCGAAGGCCTGCGCCGTTCGGTGGTGGTGGCCGCGCCGGCCGACACCTCGCCGTTGCAGCGTCTGCAGGGCGCCGCCTACGCGACGCGACTCGCCGAAGGTTTCCGCGACGCCGGCCACAGCGTGCTGCTGATCATGGATTCGCTGACCCGCTACGCGATGGCGCAACGCGAGATCGCGCTGGCGATCGGCGAACCCCCGGCGACCAAAGGCTACCCGCCGTCGGTGTTCGCCAAGCTGCCCGCGCTGGTGGAACGCGCCGGCAATGCCGAGCACGGCGGCGGTTCGATCACCGCGTTCTACACCGTGCTCACCGAAGGCGACGACCAGCAGGACCCGATCGCCGACGCCGCGCGCGCGATCCTGGACGGCCATATCGTGCTGTCG
>DATCSF010000191.1:0-16418 GCA_036568625.1 Rhodanobacteraceae bacterium
GTGATGCTGTGCCAGGCGAAGTGGTTGAAGTACCCCTTCAGCCATGCATCGAAATCTTTGCGGCCGAATTTCTGCTCCAGCGCGCGCAGGAACCACGAACCCTTGTCGTAGGCGACATCGGAAAGCTCGTCGTCGGCATCCGTGTTGCGCGGCTGCGGCGCCAGGCGCTGCGAGTTTTCGGGCATCTTGCCGATGGTCTTTTCGAGGTTGCGGATCGCCAGCAGATTTTCTTCGTCCGCCAATGCCTTGCCGTACAGCGCCTCGGTGACGCGGCCCTGCACGTAGGTGGTGAAACCCTCGTTCAACCAGCCGTCGCGCCAGGTGGCCATGGTGACGAGGTTGCCCGACCACGAATGCGCGAGTTCATGCGCGACCAGCGACACCAGTGATTTGTCGCCCACCAGCACGGTCGGCGTCGCGAAGGTCATGTTCGGGTTTTCCATGCCGCCGAACGGGAACGACGGCGGCAGCACCAGGATGTCGTAACGGCCCCAGCGGTACGGGCCGTACAGCTTCTCGGTGGTTTCGATCATCTTTTCGGTGTCTTCGAACTCGTGCGCGGCCTTGGCGACCACCGACGGTTCGGCATACACCGCGCTGCGCGGGCCCGTCTCGCGCACGGCGAGATCGCCCGCGCCAATGGCCATCAGGTAGGAGGGAATCGGGTGCGTCTGTTCGAAATCGAATGAACCATCCAGCGGGTGCTTCGGATCGTTGGGCGCGCTCATCACCACGCGCACGTCCTTGGGCGCGGTGACGTGCGCCTTGTACGTGAAACGGATCGCGGGCGAATCCTGCAGCGGAATCCAGGAGCGCGCGTGGGTCGCTTCCGATTGCGAAAACAGGAACGGCAGTTTTTTGTCGGCGGTTTGCGCGGCGGTCAGCCATTGCAGGCCGCTGGCGTCCGGCGAGGTCGTGTATGCGATCCGCACTTCCTGCGGATGCCGCGGCGCCGCGATGGTCAGCTTCGACCCCATGTCCGGAATCGACGGGGCCAACTGGTATTTCAAGGCGCGGGCATGGCCCTTCGCGTCCACGGCTTCCACCGACGCGATCTTCAGGTTCTCGGTGTCGAGCACCAGGTCCCGTGCCGACGCGCTTTTCCAATCCAGCGTCAACGTGGCGACGCCGTCAAGCTGCTTGTGCTTAAAGTCAACCGTGAGATTCAGGTCGATGTGGTTGACGACGACGTCCTTGGGTTGTGCGTAGGAATGGGGGTCCGCGGCCTGCGCCGCGATCGGCAGTACGAAAGCCCCGAGGGCAAGGGTGGGAAGCAGGCGCATTGGGCGCTCCGTCGATAAACAAACCCCGAGTATGCCAGTGCCTTGGTAGCCGCGCCTCCGCACAAGGTTTTGCGGGCGCGCACCCGTCGCGCGGCGTAGAATCTGCCGTTCCCTCGTGCGGAGATCGCGGCATGCCGACCCTGTACATCGCCAACAAGAATTACTCGTCGTGGTCGCTGCGCCCGTGGGTGCTGCTGCGCGAACTCGGGATTCCCTTCGAGGAAAAGATCATGCCGTTTCACGGGCCGGCGTTCACCAGCTTCTCGCCCAGCGGCAAGGTGCCGTGCTTCGCGGACGGCGCTGTCACCGTGTGGGATTCGCTGGCGATCACCGAATACGTGGCCGAAGCACATCCGCAAGTGTGGCCCTCCGACAAGGCGGCGCGCGCTTTCGCGCGCTGCGCCGCCGCCGAGATGCATTCGGGTTTCATGGCGCTGCGCACGCAATGCGGCATGAACTGCGGCATCCGGGTGAAGCTGCACCGCGTCGACGACGCGCTGCGTCGCGATCTCGAACGCCTGAATGCGCTGTGGAGTGACGGCCTGCAGCGCTTCGGCGGGCCCTTCCTTGCGGGCAAGACATTCACTGCGGCCGACGCGTTCTACGCGCCGGTGGCGTTTCGCATCCAGACCTATTCGCCGCCGCTGGATGATGCAGCGAACGCGTATGCCCAACGCCTGCTGGCGCTGCCATCGATGCAGGACTGGTATCGCGCGGCACTGGCCGAAACCTGGCGCGATGCCGCGCACGACGCCGAAGCCGCGCAATGGGGCACCATCGCGGAAGATCTGCGCGCGGCTTGATGCGGCTCGCCGTCAAGGCAACTCATTGGCGCTGTGCGGATCCCCGCTGTATGGATGCATCGTCGCGAGGAATCCCGGTTGTGCCTGCACCCGCGCGACCCACGCGCGGAAGTGCGGATACGGTTGCAGCGAAATGCCCGCCTCTTCCGCGCGACTGCCGTACGCGAACACGGATATGTCGGCGATGCTGTAGCGGTCGTTGGCGAGGAACGGGCGCGCGGCCAGTTCACGCTCCAGGATGCCGAGCGTGCGCAGCGCGCCCGCGCGTTTCATCTCGACCAGCGCAGGCGGCCGCTGCGCCAGCTTGCCGGTGAGCGTCCAGTAACGCAGCGAGCCGATCACCGATTCCACGCGTTCCTGCTCGAAGTGCAGCCACTGCTGCACCTTGGCGCGCTCGAACGGATCGGACGGCAGATAGGGCGTGCCGTCCGCGAGGTACGCGAGGATGGCGTTGGATTCCGCCAACGTGCGGCCATCCTCCAGCCGGATCGCGGGCACCGTGCCGGTCGGGCTGATGGCCAGGTATGCATCGGTGCGCCCCGCGCCTTCGAAAATGCTGACGTTTTCGGTGCGGTAGGGGCGGCCGAGGTGATGCAGCAACTGGCGGATCTTCCAGCCGTTCTGCGAGGCCGCGTAATCGAACAGGGTCAGCATGGGGCACTCCCGGTTTAAATGGCGCACAGTTTCGCCGCGCCGGGCACCGCGCGCCATCCGGTTCCTGCGGTGCACAGAGCGCCAGCAATCCGTCTGCGAATAAACGCGCAAAGCAAAGTTCGGCGTTGCTTCGCGTTCGTTTGCGCTACCAGCGGATCCACCGCTCTCGCGGCGCATCAAGCAAACCGTTCTGCGAATCGATCGGTCGCGTCGACCAGCTTGTCCACGATCGCGGGTTCAGACGCGGCATGGCCGGCCAGCACCACGTGGAACTCCGCCTCCGGCCAGGCCTCGTGCAGATCGAAAGCAGCCTGGGCCGGGCAGACGATGTCGTAGCGGCCGTGCACGATGACGCCGGGCAGGTGGCGAATCCGGCCGATGTCGCGCAGCAATTGGTCAGGTTCAAGAAAAATCCGGTTGCGGAAATAATGTGCCTCGATGCGCGCCAGGCTCACCGCGACTTCCGGCGCGGCGAATTCGGCCTCGGTTTCCGGTGATTCCGCCAGCGTGCACGCGCTGCCCTCCCATGCGCCCCACGCGCGGGCGGCGGCAGTGCGCGCCGACGCGTCTTCGCTGGTCAACCGCTTCCAGTAGGCCTCCAGCATGTCGCCGCGTTCATCGGGAGCCACCGTTGCAGCGTAACGTTGCCATTTCTCCGGAAGAATCCTCGACGCGCCACCCTCCTCGTACAGCCAGCGGATTTCGGCGGGGCCGCCCAGGAAGATGCCGCGCAGCACCAGCCCCGTCACCCGCTCGGGGTGGGCTTCGGCGTAAGCCAGCGCCAGCGTCGAACCCCACGAACCACCGAACACCAGCCAGCGTTCGATGCCGAGATGCGCGCGAAGCTGCTCGATGTCGGCGACCAGATGCTGCGTGGTGTTGGCCTCGAGACTGGCGAATGGCGTGGATCTGCCCGCACCGCGCTGGTCGAACAGCAGGACACGCCACCGTGCCGGATCGAAGAAGCGGCGGTGGTAAGGCGACAGGCCCGCGCCGGGTCCGCCGTGCAGGAACACTACCGGGATGCCGTTCGGGTTGCCGCATTCTTCGAGGTACAGCGTGTGCCCGTCACCGACCGGAAAACGTTCGGTACGATACGGTTCGATTTCGGGATACAGCTCGCGCATGAAACGGAGACCAATGGCACGCCGGATCGGCAGTGTACACGCAGGGCGGCTCCCATCCGTCACGTCATTCTCGAGCAGAGCGGCTCAATGATTTACAAGGTCGTGTTGCTGCAGCAACACCATCAGCAGCGCCACGAACACGAACAGCAACAATGCTGCCAGCATGCGGTTACGCCGCGTGCGATGACCGTAGATCGCCATGGAAGCCCAAGCTACGCAGCCGAATGCGCCAGTAACGATTCGCAATCGGTCGGTCGGCGGCGTCATGAATTCCACGTAGGTGCCGATTGCTGAGACCGCGCACAAGATGCGCAGAACAGCGCCAAGTTCCAGTGGCGAACGGTCGTCGGATTGCACTGGGTGCTTAGATTTTGTAACCGCGATGGACCGCCACGATGCCGGCCGACAGGTTGCGCACTTCGACGTTGCGGAATCCGGCGGCTTCCATCATCGCCTTCAACGTCGCCTGATCGGGATGCTTGCGGATGGATTCGGCGAGGTAGCGGTAGCTGCCCTCGTCGTGCGCGACCAGCTTGCCGATGCGCGGCAGCACCCGAAACGAATGGAAATCGTACAACGGCTTCAGCCAGTCCTGGGTGACGCGCGAGAACTCGAGGATCAACGCGCGTCCGCCGGGTTTCAGCACCCGCTGCATTTCTGCGAGCGCCTTGTTCTTGTCGGTGACGTTGCGCAATCCGAACGCGATGGTGACGGCGTCGAACGATTCGTCTGGAAACGGCAGCGCTTCCGCATTGACTTGCGCGAACCGCAAGCCCTGCAACATTCCGCGATCCAGCAGGCGGTCGCGCCCCGCGTGCAGCATCGCGGCGTTGATATCGGCCACCACGACTTCGCCGGTGACATCCACACGCGGCAGCAGCAGCGCGGCGATGTCGCCGGTGCCGCCCGCCAGATCCAGCACCCGATCGCCCTTGCGGATACCCGAGGTCGCGACGAAATGCCGCTTCCACAGGCGATGGATGCCGAACGACATCAGGTCGTTCATCACGTCGTACTTGTCGGCGACCGACGAAAACACCTCACCGACCAGCTTCTGTTTTTCCGCGACGGGCACTTCGCGATAGCCGAAGTGGGTGGTGGCGCCGGGGGAGTTCGATTCGATCATCGGTGCATTCTACGATCACATGACCTCGAACCCATTCCCTCTCCCTCCTGGGGAGGGGTTTGCTCTTTGGCTACTTCACCGGATTGCCATCCGCATCGATCACGTGCACTTCGCCGAGTTTCAACGCACGCACCGGCTTCTCGATCCTGGACAGATCGCCCACGATCACCCAGGTCAAGCGATCCGGGTGGATCACTTCCCTGGCGGCGGCCTCGACGTCGGCGTCCTTCTGCGCCTCGATGCGGCCCTTCAGGGTCTGCACGTAGTCGTCCGGGCGATCGAACTTCACGATCGTCTCGACCGCGTTCAGCACCGACTGCGCGGTTTCGTACTGGCCCGGCATCCGGCGGATGTCGTTGTCCTTGATCTTCCGGATTTCCTTGTCGGTGAGCGGCTCGTCGCCGATCACCGCGCGGGCTTCCTTCAGGATCTCTTCCGCGGAGGGCGCGGTCTTGTCGGTCTGCACCGGCGCGTACATCAGGAACGGCCGCTGGCCGACCGCGTCGGGACTGAAGCTGAAGGCACCGTAGGCCCAGTGCTTGTCCTCGCGCAGGTTCATGTTGAGGCGCGAGGTGAAGGTGCCGCCGAACGCGCCGTTCATGGTGCCGATCTCGAGGTGGTTGGGCGTCCTGGTGGAAGGCGCGACCAGCCCCGCGATGATCACCGACTGCTGGGCGCCCGGGCGGTTCACCAAGTACACGCTCGACGTGGCCGGGTAATCGACCCTGGCGAGGTTCTTGGCCGGAATGGGCGTCGCCGGCGCCTGCCAGTCGCCGAACACCTTCTCGAGCTGCGGGATGATCTTGTCCAGCGTGGTGTCGCCCGCGACCAGGAGCTTCATGTTGTCGGGCCGGAGGTAGGCACGCACGAATGCATGCATGTCATCCGCGCTCAACGCCTTGATCGAAGCCTCGGTCCCCGAGCCCGTGAACGGAATCGCGTAGGCGTTGCCCTGGCCATACAGGATCGGCGGCAGCAACCGCAGTGCGACCGCGGTCGGTTGGGTCTTCTCCTGCGCGATGCCGGCCAGCCACTGTCCGCGCAGGCGCGCGATGTCGGCATCGCGAAACGCCGGGTTGCGCACGATGTCGGCGTACAACGCCAGCGAATCGGCGAGATTCGCGTCGAGCGCGCTCATCCATGCGTTGCAGGTGTCGAGGTCGCAGTCGGTGGTGATCTCCGCGCCCAGCCGCTGCTTGCGCTTGGCGATTTCGACCGAGTCGAGGTCCTGGGTGCCTTCATCCAGCATCCCCATCGTGAAGCTGGAGGTGCCGAGCTTGCGGCCCTGGTCCGCGGCATAGCCCGCATCGAACAGCGCCTCGACCTGCACCACCGGAATCGAGTGGCGCTCGGCCAGCACCACTTCGATGCCGTTCCTGAGCTTGCCGTGCTGCAGTTTCGGGAAGCTGAGGTCGGGGAACGCCGTCACTTTGGGCACGCCCTTGCTGCGATCGACGTCGCTCCGGGTGACCTTGTGGTCACCGGCAGGCGAAAGCTTGTCGGCCGGGCGGCCCGGAATCGCGGCGCGGCCGGCGAGGGTCGCCGCATCGGTCGCGTCGACCTTGCCCGGCACCACGGTGAGCGTGTAATCGCCCTTCGACAGCCACTGGTCGGCGGCGGCCTTCACCGCGGCCGGCGTCGCCGCCATGGTAATGTCGTAGTCCTTCTTCCACGCGCCCGGATCGTCGCGATACACCTGCCCTTCGGCCAGTGTCACGGCCTTGCCCGAGAACCCGCCAATCTGTTCGAGGCCGCGGATAGTGGATGCCTGATAGGTCGTCTTGACGCGCTGCAGTTCATCGGCGGTCGGGCCGTCCTTCAGGAATTTCGACCATTCGTCGGCGATCGCGGCGTCCACCCTCTTCGGATCGACGCCCTTCTTCACGTCGACCTGCAGCAGCGTCATGCTGGCAAGTTCGAACGCCATGTTGCCGACCGATACGTCGTCGGCCAGCTTGTCCTTGTAGACGAGGCGCTGGTACAGGCGCGAGGTCTTGCCCCCGCCCAGCACCTGCGCGGCCAGGTCCAGCATCAGGCGATCGTGGCCCGATGAATCCAGCCCCGGCGTATTCCACTCACGGTAGATGCGGGTTTGCGCGACGTTGTCGGTCATCGTGCCGGACGTGGACGTACCGCGTGGGGCGATCCATGCCTGCGGCCGCGGCACGCGCGGGCCGGCCGGGATGTCGCCGAAATACTGCATGGCCTTCGCGCGGGCTTCAGCGGGGGTGATATCGCCCACCAGCACCAGGGTGGTGTTGGCCGCGCCGTAATAGTCGCGGAACCACTGCTTCACGGTACCAAGCGAAGCGGCATTGAGATCCGCCATCGAACCGATGGTGTCGTGGTGATAGGGATGATTGGCCGGGAAGGCGTTGGCCTGGAGGTCCTCAAAAGCGCGACCGTAGGGCTGGTTCTCGCCCTGGCGCTTTTCGTTCTGCACCACGCCACGCTGCTCGTCCAGCTCCTTCTGCCCGATCGCGCCGAGCAGGTGCCCCATGCGGTCGGATTCCATCCACAGCGCCATGTCCAGCGCGGTGGTCGGCACGGTCTCGAAGTAGTTGGTGCGGTCCAGCCAGGTGGTGCCGTTCATGCCGGTGGCACCCACCCGTTCGAACGGACGGAAGTATTCGTCCTTGTGGTTCTCGGAGCCCTGGAACATCAGGTGTTCGAACAGGTGCGCGAAGCCGGTCTTGCCTTCCGGCTCGTAGCCGGATCCCACGTGGTACCACACGCTGACCGCGACGATCGGTGCCTTGTGGTCTTCGCTCACGACCACGGTCAGCCCGTTGGGCAGGACGAAGCGCGTGTAGGGAATGTCGATCTTGCTGCCCGCGTCGGCGGCCTGCACGGCCCCCGCGAACAGGGTGATTCCGAACGCGGCCAACCACGCCAGCCAGTGCCTGCGCATCATGTTGCCCTTCCCGGACATCGAGTCATCGGGGAACTTAGCCGGAGTTGCAGGGCAAAACAACCGGCCGGAAGGCACGGCTGCCGGCGCGGGTTTACACTCGTCAAAAGCCAGGGAGTTTGGCCATGCAACGCTGCCTCATCACCGGCGCCAACCGTGGACTCGGGCTGGCCTTCGTCACGCAACTGCTGGAGCGCGGCGCGCGCGTGCTGGCGTGCTGCCGCGATCCGGTCCATGCCAACGTACTGGCCGCCTTGGCGGCGGCGCACGGCGGCAGGCTGGCAATCCACGCACTGGACGTTGCCGACTCCTCGGCCATCGCCGCGTTGCCCGACGCCGCGGCGAAGCACCTGCAACGCATCGATCTTCTGATCAACAACGCCGGCGTGCTGGTGTCGGGCGAGCGCTTCGGCAACGTCATGGCAGAATCGCTGGCGGAAAGCTTCGCGGTCAACGCCAGCGCACCGCTGCTGATCACGCAGGCGGTGGCGCCGCTGCTGGCGCTGGGCAACAAGCCACGGGTGCTGTGCATCACGTCCCAGCTCGGGTCGATCGCGCAAGCCGTCGGTTTCCGCACCATCAGCTACGCGATGAGCAAGGCCGCGCTCAACATGGCGGTGAAGCGTCTGGCCGCGGAACTGGGCCCCCGCGGGATCGTGGTGCTGGCGGTGCATCCCGGCTGGGTCAAGACCGCGATGGGCGGCAAGGGGGCGACGCTTGCACCCACCGATTCCGCGCACGCGCTGTTGGACCTGATCGAGCGCGCGCAGGCGCAGGAGGCGGGCAGGTTCCTGGCCTACGACGGCGCGGAATTGCCCTGGTAGCACGCCTTCCCGGCGCGCCACGAGGCGGCCCAATGGGAAACGGTTCCGACTACGCCGGGGCCGTTCACAGGACCCCGGCCACAATGTGATGCAGTGCGCTTGGGCGACCGTGCGTGCCGTTTGCGAGAGGGTCCCGCGACGCAGGCCGAGTCCGCGCAGTCGATGCAGGCGGAACGGCCGCACGGCACTTACGATTCGGAACAACCGGGTTGAGAGCGTGCGCGCCGCGATAATGGCGGCATGTTGCACGTCATCCTTTACCAACCCGAGATCCCGCCCAACACCGGCAACGTGATCCGGCTGTGCGCCAACGCCGGCGCGTCACTGCACCTGATCCGGCCGCTCGGGTTCGAGCTGCACCACGCCAAGCTGCGCCGCGCGGGTCTCGACTACCACGAGTTCGTCGACGTGATGACGCACGACTATCTCGACGCGTGTCTGGCATTCCTGCAACGCCCGCGCGTGTTCGCGTTCACCAGCCATGCCACGCAGCGTTACACCGACACGTGTTTCGCCGACGGCGATGCGTTGTTGTTCGGGCGCGAAACCAGCGGCCTGTCCGATGAGGTTCTCGCGACCGTTCCCGAATCGCAGCGCCTGCGGTTGCCGATGCAGCCCGACAACCGCAGCCTCAATCTTTCCAATGCGGTCGCGATCGCAGTGTACGAGGCATGGCGGCAGCTCGGCTTTCCGGGAAGCATTTGATTGCGATCATCCATGATCGCTGCATCGCTGGATGTATCGATCGCGAAAAATCCTCGACAACGGCCCACCAGAACGGCCATCCATGGCCTGACTTTTCACGACAGCCGCTTCGATCCGAGCGTCATTCAACGCAACAGGATCCATGCACCCAGCGCGGCGAACAACGCCGCTGCGGCAAGCCGCGTTGCGCGCAATGGTAGGCGTGCGGCGAAACGCGCGCCGAGCAATACCACCGGCACATTGGCCACCAGCATGCCCGCGGTGCTGCCGGCGATCACCTGCCACAGCGGCTGGTAGTGCGCGCCCAGCACCACCGTCGCGATCTGCGTGCGATCCCCGAGTTCGGCCAGGAAGAACGCGATCACCGACGCCACGAACACGCCGCGCCCACGCGTCGACACGGCTTCGTCGCCTTCGGTTTTGTCCGGCAGCAACGCCCATGCAGCGACCACCAGAAACGAAAGCCCGATCAGCCAGCGCTGCACGTCGGGCGTCATCCAATGCGCCAGCCATGCGCCAAGTTCGGCGGCAATTGCATGGCTGAGCAGCGACGCAATCAGGATGCCGAGACAGATCGGCCATGGCTTGCGGAATTTCGCGGCCAGCACCAGCGACAGCAGTTGCGTCTTGTCGCCGATTTCGGCCAGCGCGACGGCGCCCAGCGAAACGATGAAGGCGTCCAAGGGAATCTCCGGGGCCGGGTGCACGCGACAATCCGCACGCGCGACCCGGCCCGGGTGCCGCATGTGGACTGTCGGTCTCGCCGATCCATGAGATCGCCTGGCGCCACGGCCTGCCGGCCGAGTATGTTGACGCAAGCCCTTCGACGGCATGCCGAAGGCGGCTACTCCCCGACGGAGTGCGCGCAGCTTAAAGGCTCCCCCTTTGCCACGCAACGTCAAGCGGGTGCCTCCCGTTCTGGTGTTGCCGGAGCGGAGTTGCTGCAATTGCCCGGATGTCTTGTTGCGCAACGATCAAGGATGATCGCGCTGATATGCACGCGCACATACAATTGCAAGATGGCCAAAGAACCCAACGCCTGGATTCCCCATCCGCTGCGCAAGCTGGGCGGCCTTGCGCTGACCCTCGCACTGAACCGCCTGGTCGCGCTGGACCCCGACACCCGCGAGGCGATCGACAAACTGGAAGGGCGCCGCATCGGCGTGCATCTGCGCGGACCCGAAATCGCGTTCTCGATCGCGGCGCGCAACGGCACCCTGCAGATCGAACCGCCGCCCAACGCGGGCGACGACGGCAACGCCAACGACTTCGAGGTCAACGCGACGCCCGGCTCGCTGCTCGCGATGGCGTTGAACCGCGACGGCGACGCGCGTCCCGCCGGCAAGGTGGAAATCGCGGGCGACGCCGAACTCGCGCGCCGCGTGCAGAAGCTGGCGCGCGACTACAAACCCGACTTCGAAGCCGCCTTCGCGACCGTGTTCGGCGAGGTTGCCGGCACCGCGATTGCACGAGCGCTGCACGACGCCGCGAATTGGCTCGGCCGGGGCGCGCAACACTTTCGCGACGACAGCATCGACTGGCTGCGCGATGAAGCACGCCTCACGGTGCCGCATGCCGAAATGAATGCCTTTCTCGACGAGGTCGACGCGTTGCGCGAGCGCACCGATCGCCTGGCCGTGCGCGTCCGGCATCTGGACGGCAAGCCATGACGCCGCTGCGCCTGTTGCCGCGCGTGCTGCATGTCGCCGCGGTGCTGGTGCGTTACCGCATTGACGACCTGATCGACGAGCAGCACGCGATGCGGCCGCTGCGCTGGCTGCGCGTATTGCTGCCACGGCGCAAACAGACCGCGATGTTGCCGCGCGGCACGCGCCTGCGTCTTGCGCTGACCGAACTCGGGCCCATCTGGGTGAAGGCGGGCCAGGTGCTGTCCACACGTCGCGACCTGATCCCCGAGGACGTCGCCGACGAACTCGCGCACCTGCAGGATCAGGTGGCGCCGTTTCCAGGCGTCATCGCGCGCGCGATCGTCGAGGAGTCACTGGGCAAACCAATCGGCGAGCTGTACGCCAGCTTCGACGAAACCCCGCTGGCCTCCGCATCGATCGCGCAGGTGCACGCGGCGCGGCTGCTGCCCGCATCCGCCGCTGCGGGCCATTTTGTTTCCCGCGCCGCCACAGGAAATGTCGCGCAATCCGCGACCGCAACGCCCGAAATGGGCCGCGACGTGGTGGTCAAGGTGTTGCGCCCGAACATTGCGGCCAACGTGCGCCGCAACCTGGAACTGCTGGATGCGTTGGCGCGGCTGGTGCAGCGCTGGCACCCGCAGGCCGACAAGATCCGTCCGCGCGACCTGTTCGACGAAGTCGCCAAGACCCTGCACAACGAGCTGAATCTGCAGAACGAGGGCGCCAACGCCAGCCTGCTGCGCCGTAATTTCGACAACTCCGACGACCTTTACGTGCCGCAGATTTTCTGGTCGCACACCGGCGAGAAAGTGCTGACGATGGAGCGGGTGCACGGCATTCCCGCTGACGACGTGGTCGCGCTGGAGAAGGCTGGGATCGATCGCCGGCGGCTCGCCGAAAAGGGCGTGCGCCTGTTCTACGAACAGGTGTTCCGCGACAATTTTTTCCACGCCGACGCGCACCCCGGCAACATCTGGGTAGATCCCACCCGCACCCGCGACCCGCGTTTCATCGCACTGGATTTCGGCATCATGGGTTCGCTGCCGGACCAGGACCAGTACTGGCTGGCGGAAAACTTCATCGCGATGTTCGAGCGCAACTACCGCCGCATCGCCGAACTTCACCTCGAGGCCGGCTGGATGCCGCGCCACGTCCGCGTGGACGAGCTGGAGGCCGCGGTGCGCACGGTGTGCGAGCCGTATTTCACGCGCCCGCTGTCGGAAATCTCGCTGGCCGAAGTGGTGGCGAAACTGTTCAGCACCGCGCGCAAGTTCGAACTGACCTTGCAACCGCAACTGATCCTGCTGCAGAAAACGCTGTTGAATGTCGAGGGCCTGGGACGCCAGCTCGATCCGGAAATCGACATCTGGTCGGTGGCGCAACCGGTGCTGAAGCGCATTCTGGCCGACCGCTACAGCGCGCGCCATGCGTTGCGCGAAATCCGCAAGCGCATCCCCGAATGGCTGCGCATCGCGCCGCTGATTCCCGAGAGGATCCACGACGCGCTGGAGGCGCTGGCCGAAGGCAACGGCCCGCTGCAATTCGGCGAGCGCGAACTGGAGCACCTGCGTGTCCTGCAACGTGAAATCCAGCGCCGTATCCTGGCCGCGGCATTCGGCGGCGCGCTGCTGGTCGGCGCGGGCCTCGTGTTCGCGCTCGGCAACCGCTACGGCCTCTGGCCACCGACCGTCCTCACCATCATCGGCGTGGCGAGTTTCGCCGCGGCGTGGCCGTGGAAGCGGGCGAAGGAGTAGCGACCGGTCCCGCGTTACGTGTTTGCTCGCGGAGCAATCGCGAAGAAACCGCTTGTGGCGCCGACATCCATGTCCTGGTTCTGCGCACCTCCAAGGCGCGCGGGTGGCTTTCGTTGCGGCCAAAGCCAAGCGCCGCTCGATGGTTTCGGCAACGTCGTGTTGCCTCAACTTTCCTGCGCTTCTCGCGCCAAGCGGCCGGCGCGAACTACTCGCCACATCGCTGTGGCTCGCCCCTCGCTGGCGCTCGGGACCGCTTTCGGCGTTCAAATCGGCAATCCTGCCGATTGAGTCGGCGTCGTCCAAGGCGTGGGGAAGCTTCACGTCAATGCCGGCCATCCATGGCCTGCTTTCAAACGGACTTGCAGGTCAGGCTGCCGCCGACGATGTCTGGGGAAGCCCAACTTCCTCCAGGCGTTTGGCTTCGCGCGTGCCAGCCGAACCTATTGCCTGGCACGTCCCTGATTGGCGACCGCCGCTGCCTTGGCGGCAATCGCGTCGGCGTCGCCGAGGTAGAAATGCCGGAGCGGTTTCATCAAGCCATCGAATTCGTACACCAGCGGCACGCCGTTCGGGATATTGAGCCCGGTGATGTCGGCGTCGGAAATGCCATCCAGGTATTTCACCAGTGCGCGCATGGAATTGCCGTGTGCGGACACCAGCACGCGCTGTCCGGCCCGCATCGCGGGTGCCAGTACTTCGTGCCAGTACGGCAGCACGCGCGCGACGGTGTCCTTCAGGCACTCGGTCAGCGGAATCTGCGCGGGATCGAGTTTTGCGTAACGCGGATCGTTGGCGCAGAAGTTGTCGGCCGGGTCCAGCGGCGGCGGCGGCACGTCGTAGCTGCGGCGCCAGATGTGCACCTGCTCGTCGCCATGTTTGGCCGCGATTTCGGCCTTGTTGAGGCCGGTCAGCGCACCGTAGTGACGCTCGTTCAAGCGCCAATCCGTGACCACCGGCAGCCACGCGAGGTCCATTGCGTCCTGCATGCCCCACAGGGTATGCACGGCGCGCGTCAGCACTGAAGTATGCGCGGCGTCGAATGCATAGCCTTCGCGTTTCAGCAACTCGCCCGCCTCGCGTGCCTCGACGCGGCCCTGTTCGGACAAGTCGATGTCGGCCCAGCCGGTGAAGCGGTTTTCCCTGTTCCACAGCGATTGGCCGTGGCGGATCATCACGAGGGTATGCATGGCTTCGCCTGTCGACATAAATCGTGCATTCTAACTGCGCTGACCCCGAGCACCGTGGCGAGCGAAGGCTCGACTCGACAGCACCCAAGTGGCTGTCGTGAAAGGTCCGATCCCGGGTGGCCGTTCTTGATGCTCTGCAACCGCGGAAATCCGTCATCGCATGGCAGGAAATTTTCAGCCATCATGGGCGAACGCATGCCATTGGTCATGGTGACCATGGACCTATTGTCAACACCACAATAGTCAGGCACGATCAAGGGGTCTGCTAACGCTACGCCCACGCGCACCGCGCAGGAGGTTTTCCATGCGACCCGCACGTCTTTACATCCTCGCCCTGCTGGCCTTGCCGCTCGCCCTCGGCGCGTGCGTCAGCGGAGTCAATGGCTCGGTCGAGGTCGCGGCCGGCACCAGCGTTTCCGATGCCAGCACCGTGAACGGTTCCGTGCACGTCGAGACCAACGCCAAGGCCGACAAAGCCTCCACGGTGAACGGCTCCATCCACATCGCCAGCAGCGCGCAGGTCGGCAACGCCAGCACCGTCAACGGCGGCGTCACGCTGGGCGAACACGCCAGCGCCAAGAGCATCGACACCGTGAACGGCGGCGTGACGCTGGAAAAGAACGCCACGGTCTCGGGCGATGTCACCGCGGTCAACGGTGCGCTCAACCTCGCGGCCGGTTCGGCCGTCAACGGCCAGCTCACCAACGTCAACAGCCACATCACGGTGGACGGCGCACACATCGGCCAAGGCATCACCACCGTCAATGGCGACATCGACATCACCGGCAATGCGGTGGTCGACGGCGGGATCAAGGTGAAGAAACCGGACGACAATGGCGTGTTCGGGATCCACTTCAGCAGCGACAACATCCCGCGCATCACGATTGGCGCGGGTGCCACCGTGAATGGCCCGCTGACGTTCGAGCGTCCGGTGAAGCTCTACATCAACGACCAGGCCCACGTGGCCGGACCGATCACCGGCGCCGAAGCCGTGAAGTTCTCCGGCGCTACGCCGCCGGCGTCGGGATCCTGACGAAAGCCCAAACCGCGACGCCGGCCGGCGTCGCGGTTTGACGCGTGCAGCCCACATTCACTCGCCAGCCGGCAGCACCGACAGCACTTCCTCGACGGTGGTGACACCGCGCCGCACCTGGGTCGCCGCCGAAATGCGCAGCGGCTGCAGACCCTCTTCCAGCGCACCGCCGGTGAATGCACCGAGATCGAGTTCGGCGGTGATCATCCCGCGCAAGCGCGGCGAAACCGTCATCATTTCGTACACGCCGGTGCGCCCAAGGTAGCCGGTGTTGCGGCATTCGAGGCAACCGACCGGTGCGTACACTTCGGCCGGCGGCGGCAGCACCCAGCCGCGGGTCAACACCGACCAGGTCTGCGGGTCCTGCTTCGCCTTGACCTTGCAGTGCGGGCACAGCGTGCGCACCAGGCGCTGCGCGACCACGCCCGCGAGGGTGGACTGGATGAGGTAATGCGGCACGCCGAGGTCGAGCAGGCGCGTGAGCGCCGACGGCGCGTCGTTGGTGTGCAGGGTCGAGAGGACAAGATGTCCGGTCAGCGAGGCCTGCACCGCCATCTGCGCGGTTTCGAGATCGCGGATTTCGCCGACCATGATGATGTCGGGGTCCTGTCGCAACAAGGTGCGCACGCCGGCGGCGAAGTCGAAGTCGATCGCCGGCTGCACCTGCGACTGGTTGAACTCCGGTGCCACCATCTCGATCGGGTCTTCGACGGTGCACACGTTGAGCTCCGGCCGCGCAAGGTGCTTCAGCGTCGAATACAACGTGGTGGTCTTGCCCGATCCGGTCGGCCCCGTGACCAGCACGATGCCGTGCGGCCGTTCGACCATCGCGCGCCAGGTTTTTTCCTCTTCGGATGAAAAACCGAGCTGCGCGAATTCCTTGACCACGATGTCGGGATCGAAAATGCGCATCACGATCTTTTCGCCGAACGCGGTCGGCATCGAGGAGATGCGCAGCTCCACTTCGCGACCGCCGGCCGAACGGGTTTTGATGCGGCCGTCCTGCGGGCGGCGTTTTTCGGCGACGTCGAGCCGCGCGAGGATCTTGATGCGCGCGGTCACCGCGGTCATCACCGCGGGCGGCAATTCGAACACCTTGTGCATCACGCCGTCGATGCGGAAGCGGATTTGCGCGGCTTCGCGGCGCGGTTCGAGGTGGATGTCGGAAGCGCGCTGCTCGAACGCGTATTGCAACAACCAGTCGACGATGTGGACGACGTGGCGGTCGTCCGCGCCGATCTCGCCGGACTTACCGAGTTCCAGCAACTGTTCGAAATTCAGGATCGCCGAACCATCCGCGGAATCCTGCTTGGCTTCGCGCGCCTTGGCGATGGAGCGCTGCACGCCGTAGAACTCCATCAG
>DATCSF010000192.1:0-8317 GCA_036568625.1 Rhodanobacteraceae bacterium
CCCGTGCATCGAGGCCCTGCAGGGCCGTCTGCAAAGCGTCGATGCGCTGGCGGATCGCGCTTGCGGAATAAACATGACACGGCGTGCCCACGCGCCGTGCCAAAGCGGGGAGATCGACGCCGTCCAGGCATGCCGCGTCAGCGCATGCGGGGTCGGCGTGGGCAGTCGGGGCGGTCATCGCCTGCAATCGAATCCCCTGGTGTCCACTCCATCGCGTTGGAAAGATCAGTAACCGGCTGCCAGACCCGCCGAACGGTGCGGATCGGCGGCGCCTTCCAGCATCCCGGTCTTGGGGTTGACGAGGATGGATTCCAGCACGCCCAAGTGGCGCTGCTTGAGCTGGTAGCCCATCGCTTCCAGTTGCTGTTTGGATTCGGGCGTCAGCAGGCCCGGCCCCACGTACACGACATCCGGATACCACTGCATGTGGACGTGGGGCGCGTTGACGGCCTGCTGCATGTTCATGCCGAAGTCGACCACGTTGATGATGCTCTGCATCGTGGTCGAGATGATGGTGGCGCTGCCGGGGCTGCCGCTCAGCATGAACGGCTTGCCGTCCTTCAGCACCACGGTCGGCGTCATCGAACTCAGGGGACGCTTGCCCGGCTCGACCTGGTCGGCCTTGCCCTGCACGAGTCCGGCACCGTTGGACGCGCCGGGCTTTGCCGTGAAGTCGTCCATCTCATCGTTGAGGTAGAAGCCGGTATCGCCCGCGATCTGCTTGATGCCGAACAGAAAGTTGATGGTGTAGGTGACGGCCACGGCATTGCCGTGACTGTCCATCACCGAATAGTGCGTGGTGTTGTTGCCTTCACTGGGCGGCAGGAAACTCTTGATCTCGGACGACGGCGTGGCCTTGTCGGGCTTGATCGTCGCGCGCAGCTCGGCCGCGTACGACGCCGACAGCAGTTTCTGCATCGGGATGTCGACGAAATCCGGATCGCCAAGGTACGTATTGCGGGTCGCGAAGGCGCGGCGCTCGGCTTCGGCGAAGTAGTGCACGAACTTCGTTGAGGCATAGCCCCAGGCGGCGACCGGGTACGGCTTCAGGATGTTCAACGCGAGGCACATCGTGGTTCCGCCGGAACTGGGCGGCGGCGCGGAAAGGACGGTGTAACCGCGGTATTCGCATTGCAGCGGCTTTTTCCACTCCACGTTATACGTGGCGAAATCCTTCATGCTGAGGATGCCGCCGTGGGCGTTGCTGGCCTTGACCACGGCCTTTGCGATGGAACCTTTGTAAAATTCGTCGGTGCCGCCTTTGGCGATCTTCCCCAGCGTGTTGGCCAGGTCTTTCTGCACCAGGCGATCGCCGGCCTTCCACGGCTTGCCGCCGTTGCCGAAGACCGCGGCGGATTCCGGATATTTGTTGAGCGCTTCGAGATCGTTGTTGATGATCTTCGCGTCGCCTTCTTCCAGCACGAAACCATCGCGGGCCAGCTTGATCGCCGGCTGGATGACCTGCTTGATGCTCATCGTGCCGTACTTCTTCAGCGCGGCATCCAGACCCATCACCGTGCCAGGCACGCCGACGCCGAGATAGGTGTCGGTGCTGCGGCCTTCGACCACGTTGCCTTGCGCGTCCAGGAACATGTCCGGGGTCGCCTTCAGCGGCGCTTTCTCGCGGAAGTTCAGAAACAGGTTTTCGCCATTGGCGAGGTGGATGGTCATGAAGCCGCCGCCACCGATGTTGCCGCAACACGGTTGCGTCACCGCCAGCGCGTAGCCGACCGCGACCGCCGCATCGATCGCGTTGCCGCCCTTTTTGAGGATCTCGACCCCGGCTTCGGTGGCGAAATGCTGATCCGAGGCGACCATCGCGTGTTTCGCCGTCACCGGTACGGCTTTCTCCAGGGCCTCTCGGGTGGCTGCAGGAACGTGGGCGAATGGCGATGATGCACCGGGCGTGCTGGCTGGATGCGCGGAAGCCGCGCTGCTGCCCGTGACGGCCGAAGGCGTGCTGACGGGCTGTTTCGCATTGCCGCTGCAGGCCGCGACGCCGAGCGCAAGCGAGCCGGCGGCCAGCAGGCGCAGCGGGCGGTATGCAGAAGGACGGCGGTGGTGCGAAGCGGCCGGTCGTTGCGCAAGCTGCGACGGCGGGATTTTGCCTGACATGTTCACCTTCCTGATCGATTTCACAAGCATGTTATGGGCTTCGAGGGTTGCCAATGAGATGCGCCCTGGGTAGCCCCAGGTTTTGTTCCATCAGCCGCCCCAGAATCCTGGCGCGGGCGGAACGAGCAGGCCATCCTTCAATTGCACGCCGTCGGCATGGTCGTGCTCCAGCCACAGCGGTCCGTCCAGATCGATGAACTCCGCTTCGCGCGCGATGTCCAGGGCTGGTGCAATGCCGAGCGAGGAACCCACCATGCAGCCGACCATGATCCGGAAGCCCTGGGTGCGCGCAGCGCGCAGCAGGCGCCAGGCTTCGGTGAGTCCGCCGGTCTTGTCCAGCTTGATGTTGATGGCCTGGTAGCGATCGAGCAGGCGCGGCAGATCGGCGGTGGTATGACACGCTTCGTCGGCGCAGATCGGAATCCGGCTGGCAAAACCCAGCAGGTCTGCGTCGGCCACCGCCGGCAGCGGCTGTTCGATCAGGTCCACGCCGGCGCGTTCGAGCATCGGCTGGAGCTCGTGCAGGATTTCGATGCTCCAGCTTTCGTTGGGATCGACGATCAGCCGGGCCGAAGGCGCTGCGCGCCGCACAGCTTCGATGCGTGCGGCCGGATCGTCGGCGGCGACCTTGATCTTGATCAGCTTCGCGTCCGCGATGCGCGAAGCCGCCTGCTCCATCGCCTGCGGGGTGTCAAGGCTGACGGTGAGCGCAGTGATGAGCGGCTCGTGCGGTGGTTTCGCCAACTGCGTCCACACCGGCACGCGGCAGAGCCGCGCGTGCAGATCCCACAAGGCCGAATCCAGTGCATTGCGCGCGGCGCCCGGCGAGAGTCGTGCCTGCAGCTCGTCCCGGCCCATGCCGGCGCACAAATCGTTGCGCAACGCCTCCATCTCGTCGAGCACCGATGCCACCGATTCGCCGTAGCGAGCATAAGGGACGGATTCGCCGCGCCCGGTGCAACCGTCTTGCGTGAGTTCCGCGACGACGACATCCGCGTGATGCTTGACGCCGCGTGAAATTCGAAACGGCGCGCGCAGCGGCAGGCTGCGGTGCCGGATGTTCAGTTCGCGCAGCATGCCAGCAGGTTGTCGACGATGGCTTCGACGCCCATGGTCACGGGGTCCTGGCAGGGCAGGCCCAGCCGGTCGCTGATTTCGCGGCACGCCGCAAGCGCCTGGTGTTCGGGAAGGTTGGAGGTATTGAGCGCGATGCCGACGGCCTTCACCGCGGGATTGGTCAGGCGTGCCGCATCGATGTTGGCATCGAGGCAGCGCTTGAGGTCGGGAATCGGAAACTCCGGCAATCCGCGCATGTGCTTGCGCGTCGCTTCGTGGCACAACACCAGGGCATCGGGTTGCGAACCGTGCAGCAGCCCCAGCGAAACACCGGCATACGACGGGTGAAACAGCGAACCCTGGCCTTCGATCAGATCCCACCCGCCGTCTTCGCGCGCGGGCGAGATCCACTCAGCCGCGCCGGAGATGAAATCCGCAATCATCGAATCCACGGGGATGCCGCCGCCCGCGACGAAGATGCCGGTCTGGCCGGTGGCGCGAAAGTCTGCCGTCAAGCCGCGCTTGCGCATGCCGCGTTCGAGCGCGAGCGTGGTGTACATCTTGCCGACCGAGCAGTCGGTGCCGATGGTCAGCAGCCGCCGGCCCGCACGCTTGCGGCCGTTGCCAACCGGAATGTTGCGGGTGAAGTCGCGTGCGTCGTACAACACCCGGCCGTTGCGTCGCGCCGCGGCCACGATGTAGGGGTTGTCGCGCAACTTCTGGTGCAGGCCGGCGACCACGTTCAGGCCCGCGTTGAGTGCCGTGATGACGTCGGCCACGGTTTCGGGCGCCATCACACCGCCCGCGTTGGCGGTGCCGATCACCATGGTGTCCGCGCCTTTTTCGCGCGCTTGCGCAAAGTTCATGTCGGGCAAGCCAAGCGTGTATTGGCTGTCCGAGTGCCGGTGCTGACCCACGCACCATTCCGGTCGCCAGAAAGCCAATCCCCTGGCCGTCTTGATGGCCAGATCGTCGGCAGCCTTGCCCAGATACAAAAGATAAGGCGGACCCCACTGGCCGTCGTCGGCCGCTTCGCCATGGTCAGACATGCAATCCTTCCTCGATGCCCGTTGTGCCAACGGTGCTCTGGGAGGGTACCCGTGGGCGCACGCCTGCGGCCAATGAAAAGACCGGCACGTGGCATAACTGGGAGTTGTGAGGCTGCGGTTGCGGACCGGAGCGAAGCTCACGTCACGACGACTGGTTTCACGCGTCGATCAACCGTGCGCTTGCAGCGTGCGGATCAGCGGCGGCGGGAGCGGGGCACGCGCCGGTCATTGTCTGCGATCGCTCGCACCGGGCGCGGTCTCGTGCGGCAAGACAACGGAATAGCCGCGCTGGCGCATGATCCGCAGGACCTCGTCTACCGGAAGCGCGGGCACTTCGTGATGATCGCGGCCGGTCATGGTCTTGGCGTGGAACAGCGAATTGAGGATGGCTTCCTCGGTCGCCTCGATCGCCGCCATGAACAGCGGCGACATCGCATCGTTGCGCATGACCGTCGTATGCCGCAATGGGTCATTGGATTCGTAGGGCACCCGTACGTCCTGGTTGGTCGAAAACGCGATCGCGTAATCGCCGCTGCCGTTCGATTCGATGCCGCCTGTTTTCCCCAGACCCAGGATCGCGCGTTTCGCGAGCCGCTCCAGGTTGCGCGAGCCCAGCGGTGCATCCGTCGCCACCACGATCATGCAGGAACCGTCGGGCGAGTCATTCAACTTGTCGCTGAGGTAGTAGCGGTGCAACAGCTTGCCGACGGGCACACCGTCGATGTTCAGTACGCCGCCGAAGTTGGTCTGCACCAGCACGCCCACGGTGTAGCCGCCGAGCGAGGCGGGCAGCTTTCTGGACGAGGTGCCGATGCCGCCCTTGAAGCCGAACGCCACCGTGCCCGTGCCCGCGCCGACATCGCCCTGCACGACCGGCCCGCTGGTCGCCGACTTGATTGCGTCGAGCACATCGCGTTTGCTGACGTGGCGACCGCGAATGTCGTTCAAGTAGCCATCGTTGGTCTCGCCCACCACGGGGTTCACCGACAGCACGTCGGCGTTGGCGGGGAACGAAAGGGTGTAGTCGATCAGTGCATCCGCCGCGGTGGGCACGCTCAAGGTGTTGGTCAGCACGATCGGGGTCTCGATGTTGCCGAGCTCGGCGATCTGCGTGGTGCCCGTCAATTTGCCGAAGCCATTGCCGACGTACACCGCGGCCGGAACCTTGTTCTGGAAGATGTTTCCCGCGTGCGGCAGGACCACCGTCACGCCGGTGCGCACGTCGCCACCCTCGACCAGCGTCTTCTGGCCGACCTCGACGCCGGGCACGTCGGTGATCGCATTCCAGTGCCCGGGCTGCAAGACGCCGATCGCGATGCCGTAGGCGCGCAGGTTCCGGTGTTCCGCATGCGCCGGTAGGCAGATCAGCAGCAGCGTTGCGAGGGCGACCCGTCGAAGCGGCATGGTTTTATCCGCAGTTGGCGTGATGGATATCACACAATTTTCAGGGGCCTCTGAAGGACCATCGCAAGGAGGTCCCTTGAAGTGTACCGGCCAACCCAACTTTCGGCCCGGTTGTTCGCGGCCGGTCCGTGCGATGATGCGGGCCGACGAACTCCCTGCACCGCGTGCTCGGCGTCATCGTCCGGGGGAATGCGCCTGATCCCGTCCAGGCGGTACACGAGGCGAGAGCTCGACATGCGTCTGCGTTACATCGAACTGTTCCACGCCGTGCTCACCACCGGCAGCCTGACCGGGGCGGCGAAACTGCTGAACATTTCGCAGCCGGCGGCGAGCAAGGCACTGCAGCACGCCGAAGACCAACTTGGCTTTGAACTTTTCAGCCGGGTGCGCGGGCGCTTGCAACCGACGCAGCAGGCGCTGGTGCTGCGCGACCGCATCGAAAAAATCATCCAGGACGTGCATGACCTGCAGCGGCTCACCACCAACATGAGCCAGCCGGAAAGCAGTCCGCTGCGGGTGACGTGCACCCCGACGCTGGCGATGGGTTTGTTGCCCGCGGCGATCGCGATGCTGCGCAAGGCCTTTCCGCGCACCATCGTGGAACTCTCGACGCAGCACTCGGTGCCGATGTGCCAGTCGCTGACCTTGCGCGAAACCGACATCGGATTGACCCTGCAGGACATCGGCCACCAGACGCTGCGCCAGAAGGCGTTGTGCCGCGACCGCGTCATGGTGATTGCGCCGCCGGGTTGGTGGCCGGAAGCGGCAGTGTCGCGCCCATTGCCGATCGACGAACTCGCCGGTCAGCCCATGATCGGCATCGCCGTGCGCGATGCGCTCGGCAACATGCTGCAGAGCCACCTCGCCCAACTCCAGCCGGCGCCGCGGACCCTGATTTCGGTGCAGACCTATCAGTTGGCCCATTCGCTCGTCGCCCGGGGCGAAGGCCTGGCGCTGGTCGACCCCTTCACGGCGCGTGTCGGTGGCGCGGAGAACATGCAGATGCGCCCGCTGAAACCGCACCTCGACGTGGTGCTGTACGCGATGTTCCGGCCCGACAGCCCCCTGAACCCGGTGCAAAAACGCTTTCTCGAGCTGGTGCGGCAGCTTGCGCAGCAGATGCTCGCGCAAGCTTGAATTTCTTGCGCGGCTGCCTGCCACAGCCGCACCCACAACGTCAAGTTATGCCATGTGCCCATCTTTTCATTGGCGGCGCATGTGTGTTTGTGGTTACGCTCGGCGTGTAATGGGGAGCCTTATGTGCTCGTGACAACTGATCCGCCGCAATCCTGCGGCGGCCAACAGCGCGGAGGAATTGCAATGAAGATGCGTGCCAAACGAGTCGTTCCGACCCTGCTGGCTGCGGCGGTGCTGCTTGCGCTTGCAGGCGCGGCCGCAGCGCAGGATACGCAAGCCACGACAAGCGGCACGGATCAGCAACCATCGGCAAAGCAGAAAGCCAACCAGCCGGCGACCTTGTCGACCGTGGTCGTGACCGGCACGCGCGTCCTTGGCCGCACCCTGAAGGATTCGTTGCAGCCGGTCGACGTGGTTTCGGGCGATACGCTCAGGCAGACCGGCGCGTTCGATTTCGGCACGGCCCTGTCGCGTGCGATCCCCTCGTTGAACTTCCCGATGTCGCCGGCTTCGGACCTCGAGGCTTTCCAGCGTCCCTTCCAATTGCGCAGCATGCCGCCGGACGAGGTGCTGGTGCTGGTCGACGGCAAGCGCTGGCACCCGGGCGCGTTGGTGATGACGCTTGCGAACATCGGCGTTGGGTCGCAGGGCTACGACATCAATACGATTCCGCTGTCCGCGGTCGACCACATCGAAGTGCTGCGCGACGGCGCGTCGGCCCAATACGGCTCCGACGCGATCGCTGGCGTCATCAACGTGATCCTGAAAAAAGGCGCGCAGGGCGGCAACGTCACCGCGACCGTCGGACAGTACGCCGCGGGCGATGGCCGGACGTGGCGCGGGGCGGGCAACTTCGGCGTGTCGCTCGGCGACAAGGGCTGGATGCGGTTTAGTCTCGAGGACGGCAACCAGGATGAAACCAATCGCGCCGAACCGGATGTCAGGCCCGGCCTCGCGCAATACGGCACGCTGTTCCACACCGGCGTGGTGCCATTCAAGGATTCCAACGCGCTGATCAACGGGCAGTATGACATCACGCCCAACGTGCAGTTCTATGCGTACGGGCACTTCGGGCGGCGTGAAGGCACGCCGTACGACTTTTACCGTTACGGGCTCAATACGCCATATCCGAAGAGTCCATGGCTGGCCATCAGCCCGTTTCCGAATGGTTTCCTGCCACACGAACGCGGTGTTTCGACTGACAGTGCGCTGGTCGCTGGGCTGCGCGGCGCGATCGACGGCTGGAATTGGGACGTCAGCGCGAATACCGGCGGCAATCGCGTTTCCTATGCGACGGAAAACACCACCAACTTCGCGATGCTGGCGGATTTCGGCACCGCCCCGACCGAATTCCACGACGGCATCCTGCGCGCCAAGCAGCAGACCTTCGACGTCGACATTTCCAAGCCGCTGGACGTGAGCTGGCTTTCGCATCCGCTGAACGTCGCGTTCGGCACGCAGTGGCTGCGCCAGAGCTACAGCGTCGCGGCGGGCGACCTGGGTTCCTACTACATCAGCACGACGCACAGCGACGCGACCGGCGGCGCGCAGGGCTT
>DATCSF010000193.1:0-2854 GCA_036568625.1 Rhodanobacteraceae bacterium
GGCCTGGTGTTTGATCTCCTCCAGCGACTGGCCCTTGCGCATTGACATGCCCGCAATCGCCTCCATATCGATGAGTCCATCGCACCGCACGCCATGAACGCCCCTGCCCGCCTCCGCATCGACTTTGTGTCCGACGTCGCCTGCCCGTGGTGCGCGATCGGGTTGGCAAGTTTGAATCGGGCGCTGGCGAAGCTCGATGGCAACATCGAGGCGGACATCCACCTGCAACCGTTCGAACTCAATCCGCAGATGGCCTTCGAAGGTGAAGATGCCGGCGAACACATCATGCACAAATACGGCATCGGCGAAGCGCAACTCGAGGCCAACCGCAAGGCGATCCGCGAGCGGGCAGCGCCGCTGGGTGTTGCCATCAATACCCGGAAAGGGAGCCGCGTCTGGAACACCTTCGATGCGCATCGACTGCTGCATTGGGCCGAACTAGAGGATCGCGACAAAGCCGTGGCGCTCAAGCAGGCGCTGTTCCGCGCCTACTTCACCGACAACGAAAACATCGCCGACCGCGACATCCTTGTGCGCATTGCGAAGGGGATCGGGCTGGATGGCGATCGCGCGCGGCGCATGCTGGACAGCGATGAATACGCCGGCGAGGTGCGCGAGCAGGAACGCCGTTACCAGCAGGCCGGCATCCATTCCGTGCCCGCGACGATCGTCAACAACGAGTACCTGATTTCGGGCGGCCAGCCGCCAGAAGTGTTCGAGCAGGCACTGCGCGAAATCGCGACGAAGGTCGCCGCAAACTGATCGGCATCACGCGTCGCCGGCAACGCGATCGGTCACCACGGCTGCAACGCGAACAGCCGGACGACGCCCCAGGTCGCCAGCAACAGCAGCAGCACCCACGCGATCATCGACAGCATGAATGGGCCGTGGCGTGCCTCCGCGTTGCGCAGGTAGGCCGGGATGTACCACGCGCGTGCCACGATCCACACCAGCCCGAGTATTCCGGCCCAGGTCGGATTGCCCCACTCGGCGGCGAGCCACAGCGTCGGCAGGAACACGACCGTATGCTCGAGTGTGTTCATCTGCGCGCGGAAAGCGCGTTCGAAATCCGGGTGGCCCGTGGTGGCGGGCGCCTTGATGCCGTGACGACCCCGCGCACGAGCCACGACGAGGCCGGCGGCAAACAGCAACAACACGTTCAGCAGCACCACCAGCACTGGCAAATGGATCACGGCAGGTTCCCTGCAGCAGACGTGTCATGCAGTGTGGTTCGAAACCGGCCACGGTGTCCAGCTGCCGCGCACGGGCAACGGCCGCCTCACGACGCCCGTTCGAACTTGCCGCTGCGCTTCGGCCCGCAACACCGTCACTGCACGCTGATCGTTCCGTGCATCATCGCGGAGTGGCCCGGGAAGCTGCAGAAGAACACGTACGGGCCGCCGCTCTTGATCTTGCTGACCGGAAAACTGACCGACGCGGTTTCGCCGCCGCCGATCAGTTTGGTATGCGCGATGACGCGCGAATCGTCGGCCTTGATGTAGCCGTTGTCCAGACCGGCCGCCGCGCTTTCCTGATCCACCGCCGCCATGTCGGACTGCTTGGAGATGACCACGTCGTGACCCATTGTGGCCACCGGCAGTGTGCCGGTGTGCTTCAGGGTGATCTTGAAGTCGCTGCACGAGGAAGGCACGGCAATGGAAGAGACGTTGTACTGCATCGCATCGTTGGCTTCGAACTCCGTGCTGCAGTTGCTGACGACGGCCGCAGGCTTGCCGCTCGCCGCCATGGGCGCCATTGCAGCCGTGGCCGGCGCTGCCGCTCCGGCGGACGTCGAGGTGGTTGCGGGTGCGGCCGTCATGGGCGCCATTGGCGCGGTGGCCGTGGGCGACGGACTGGTGCCGGCCGGTGCCGGACCATTCGGCGACGAGTTGTTGCCGCAGGCCGAAAGCACCAGCGTGCAGGCGACGACGAGCGCAGGCATCTTCAGGTTCATCATCCAGTCTCCTTGGCCAAACCAAGGATTATCGGGACGCAATGCTTCACGTCATGTGAAAGTCGGCGCGATGTCCCGTCACGGGTCGATCACCCGTCGCCGCACGTCGCCGCAAGCTCCACGAGCGCGCCCTGACAGCAATTCCACCGGCGCGCGGTTAGTCTGTGAGCGCTTGTCACGCGATGGTCAGACCCATGGCCGTCCGGACACCGTCGAAACAGCGTCGCGGATCATTGTCGTTTGCACGACGCCAACG
This sequence comes from Rhodanobacteraceae bacterium, assembly GCA_036568625.1. Taxonomy (GTDB): domain Bacteria; phylum Pseudomonadota; class Gammaproteobacteria; order Xanthomonadales; family Rhodanobacteraceae; genus 66-474. The sequence continues at coordinate 2,211 of DATCSF010000193.1, forward strand.
CCGGCGTATCGGCCCGGCGCGGCGCCGGCGTCACAGATGCGCGCCGGGCTCGATGCGTTGCAGGAATTCGTAGCGGGGCGCGTCGCGATCGACGACCGTGTGCGTCTCCACGCCGATCACCTGGCGCAGCAACCCACCGTCCTTCGCCTTCGTGGCCGGCCAGTTCGGCAAACCCGCACCATTCGGATCGCCGGTCTTGATGAAATGGGCGAAATAGCCTTCCATCGTGGCCGATACCTTGCGGTCGTCGCCGGTCCACGCATAAACCCGGTTTGTCGCAAGATTGCCGAGCGCATATTCGATTTCGCCGCTGTGCACGGCGCCAGGGTCGGGACCGGCACTTCCATCGCGCTTGGCCGGCCGCGCCCCGGTGAAGTAATAGTAGTAAACCGGCGCGTTGCCGGTCCTGCGCTGCAGGTGCATCCACCGCCACGTCGAAAAGGCAATGAACCGATCGCCGGCCAGCGCCGTGCCGGACGTCTTCACCTCGGCCTCGTCGTTGCCCGGATACAACTTCAACGCTTCGGCCGCGTGCGTGCCGAACTGTCGTTCGAGCGTGGCGCGGTAATTGGCTGGCGTCGGTGGTTGCCGTTTCAAAAAGTCGGCGTAGAAACCCTCCTGCGAATTCGAGCCGACCAGCAACG
>DATCSF010000194.1:0-11515 GCA_036568625.1 Rhodanobacteraceae bacterium
GAACAAGGCCGACGCCGGCCCCAACAACAACTGGATGGACCCGGCCGAGGCGCACGCGAAGATCGACGCGCTGTTCGAGGATTGCATGAAAGGACGCACGCTGTACGTGATCCCGTATTGCATGGGGCCGCTTGGTTCGCCGCTGTCGCGCTGCGGCGTCGAGATCACCGACAGCCCGTACGTCGTCGCCAACATGCGCATCATGACCCGCATGGGCACCGCCGCGCTGGAGCGCATCGAGCACGAGGGAAGCTTCGTCAAGGCGCTGCACTCGGTCGGCGAACTCGATCCCGAGCGGCGCTGGATCATGCACTTCCCCGAGGAACTCACGATCAAGTCCTACGGCTCCGGCTACGGCGGCAACGCGCTGCTGGGCAAGAAGTGCCACGCGCTGCGCATCGGTTCCTGGCAAGCGCGCAGCGAAGGCTGGCTGGCTGAACACATGCTGATCGTCGGCATTGAAAACCCGCGGCACGAGATCCGCTATGTTGCGGCGGCGTTCCCGTCGGCGTGCGGCAAGACCAACCTCGCGATGCTGATTCCTCCGGAGGGTTACCAGCGCGAAGGCTGGAAGGTGTGGACGGTCGGCGACGACATCTGCTGGATGCGGCCGGGCAAGGATGGCCGCCTGTACGCGATCAACCCTGAAGCCGGATACTTCGGCGTCGCGCCCGGTACCTCGAAGAAAACCAACCCCAACGCGCTGGCGATGCTGCAGCACGACACCATCTTCACCAACGTCGCGGTCACCGCTGATAACCAGCCGTGGTGGGAGGGCCTGGACGACAGGAAACCCGTGAAAGACTGGCAGGGCCGCGCTTACGATCCTGCCAATGGCCCCGCCGCGCATCCCAACTCGCGCTTCACCGTACGCGCCAACCAGTGCCCCAGCTGGTCGCCCGAAGCGGAAAACACCGAGGGGGTGCCGATCCACGCGATCGTGTTCGGCGGACGCCGCGCGTCACGGGTGCCGCTGGTGTTCGAAGCACGCGACTGGACCCACGGCGTACTGATGGGCGCCTCGATGGCGTCGGAAACCACCGCCGCCGCGACCGACGTGGGCGTCGCCATCCGCCGCGACCCCATGGCGATGAAACCCTTCTGCGGCTACAACTACGGTGACTACTTCGCACACTGGTTGTCGTTCGACCAACCGGGCGCGAGGCTGCCGAAGGTCTTCCACGTCAACTGGTTCCGCAAGGACAGGAACGGCAAGTTCCTGTGGCCCGGCTTCGGCGACAACATGCGGGTCCTGGAGTGGATGCTGAAACGCGTCGCCGGCCAAGTACCAGCACTCGAAACGCCGATCGGCAACCTGCCGCGCACGGACGACCTGAATCTGGAAGGCCTCAACCTCGCCGATGGCGCCCTGGGCGAACTGTTCCGCGTCGATGGCGCCGAGTGGCGTGACGAGCAGGCCGCGATCGGCGAATATCTCGCGGCATTCGGTTCGCACTTGCCGGACAAGCTGAAGGCCGAACACCGGCGCATCGTCGACGCGCTACACACCGACGCGGAACCTGCCGCCACACCCGCGCGAGCAACCGCGGCACGTTGATGGCAGACACGCCGAAACGCCGAGTCTGTCTCATGCCGACGCGAGCCGGGATCCAGAATCGCAGGGCGGGAGAAGCGTAGCGAGCCCTGCCGATCGCTACCGCGACGGCGGGTAATCACCCGCCCTGCCGGTCACGACCGCAAACGCAGCGACCGACGCGCCGAGGCAACGCAGAACGCAACTCGACATTGCCGACACCGCGATGTCCGTCACGCCACCTGCCCGCGTCAGTGGTATCCCTCGCCCGCGGCGACCTTGCCGCGAAACACCCGATACGAATACGCGGTGTAGGCGAGCACGGCGGGAATCATGATGATCACGCCGACCAGTACGAAGCCCTGCGACTGCACCGGCGATGCGGCCTGCCAGATGGTCAGGGACGGCGGCACGATGTTGGGCCAGATGCCGGCCACGAGGCCGATGAAACCGAGCACGAAAAAGCACAGCGACAGCACGAAGGGGGCGACTTCGCGATTGCGGATCACCGCGATCCACAACGCGGCGGCATTGACGACGGCGAGGATCGGCACCGGCGACAGATACAGGAAGTTCGGCCAAGTGAACCAGCGCGCCATCAGGTTGGAATCGAGGAACGGCAGCCACGCGCTCACCAGCAGCATGAACGCGATCACCGCCAACATCAGCGGACGGGTCAGGTCGAACGCAATGCGTTGCACGCGCCCATCGGTTTTCAGGATCAACCAGGTGGCGCCCAGCAGCGCGTAACCGAACACCACCGCGACACCGGTCAGTATCGAAAACGGACTGAACCAGGCGAAGGCGACGTCGTGGATGTACTTGCCGCCGGTCAGCGGCATGCCTTCGACCAGCGCGCCCAGGATCAGGCCCTGCATGAACGCGCACAGGGTCGAACCCGCGGCGAACGCAAAGCCCCAGATCACGCGCGACTTTGCCGCCTTGAAGCGGAATTCGAACGAGACGCCGCGCGAAATCAGCGCGATCAACATGATCAGCACCGGCAGGTACAGCGACGACAACACCACCGCGTAGGCCTTGGGGAACGCCGCCATCAGGCCGGCGCCACCCATCACCAGCCAGGTTTCGTTGCCATCCCAGATCGGCGCGGCCGTGTTCATCATGTGGTCGCGCTGGCGGTCGTCGTCGGCGAACGGCGTGAGGATGCCGATGCCGAGCACGAAGCCGTCCAGCAGCACGTACATCATCACCGCGAAGCCGATGATGAAGTACCACACCACGGGCAGCGTGTTGGCGAGCGTCATGGCCGTTCTCCCATTTCCTCGTCGGCCAGCGACAACGGTCGCGAAGCGGTCGCCACCACGCCCTTGCGCTGTGGCGCGGCGACCGGCCCCACCCGCAACATCTTCAGGAGATACCAGCCGACGAAACCGAACAGGGCCACATAGACCACGACGTACACGACCAGCGACGCCAGCACGCTGCCGCCCGCGATGTTCGGGCTCACGGCATCGGCGGTGCGCAGCAATCCGTACACCACCCACGGCTGGCGCCCGACCTCGGCCACCCACCAGCCCGCGATCAGCGCGATGAAGCCCGAGGGCATCATCCAGATCCAGACCTTGAGGTACGCGCGCGACGTGAACGCGGTGCCGCGCTTCCACTTCCACAGACCCAACCAGGCGACCAGCACCATCAACACGCCCAACGCGACCATGATCCGGAACGCGTAGAAGGGAATCGCGACGGGCGGCCGCTGATCGCGCGGGAAGTCGCGCAGACCCTTCACCGCACCGCTCCACGAGTGCGTCAGGATCAAGCTGCCGCCGTGCGGGATGTCCAGCGCGTAGTCATTGCGCTCGGTTCGTTCGTTCGGAATCGCGAAGACCGTCCACGGCACGTTGCTGCCACCCGTCCAGATGCCTTCCAGCGCCGCCAGCTTGGCCGGCTGGTTGTCGCGCACTTCCTGGCCCGACATGTCGCCGACGATGATCTGCAGCGGTGCCACGATGGCCACGAATACCAGCGCGGCTTTCAGGCACAGCGTCGCTTTTTCAATGAAGCGGTTGCGCAACAGGTAGTACGCGGAAATGCCGCCGATCATGAAAGCCGTGGTGAGAAACGCCGCCAGCACCATGTGCGGCAGGCGCACGCCGAAGGACGGATTGAAGATGACCTGCCACCAGTTGGCGGGATGAAACACCCCATCCTCGATGACATAGCCGGCGGGGGTCTGCATCCAACTGTTGGCCGACATGATCCAGAACGTGGACGCCAGCGTGCCGGCCGCGACCATCACGGTGCAGGCAAAATGCGTCTTGTGGCCCACCCGCTGCCAGCCGAACAGCATGATGCCCAGGAACGATGCCTCCACGAAGAACGCGGTCAGCACTTCGTAGTTCAGCAGCGGCCCCACCACGTTGCCGGTATCGGCCGAGAAGCCGGCCCAGTTGGTGCCGAACTGGAAACTCATCACGATGCCGGACACCACGCCGACGCCGAACGACACCGCAAAAATCTTCATCCAGAAGAAGACCAAATCGCGCAGGTGCTCGTTGCGGGTCTTCAGCCACCACGCTTCCAGGAACACCAGCCAGCTCGCCAGCCCGATGGTGAACGCGGGAAACAGGATATGGAAGGAAATCACCCACCCGAATTGCAGGCGCGAAAGAAACAGCGCATCGGTCACGGCTTCCATCCTTCGCCGGCGGCGCGGCGTGCCACGAACAAAGCCGCACCATTATCGCACCAGGCGTCAACGCGCCGTCATTGCAATGGGGACCCGGATGTTCACGGCCACTCGTTGGCGTGCGGACCGACCTTGCCGTGGCGCTGCGGGCGGATCACGCAGAAACGCTGGCCGGTCGGCGCTTCCATCACCACCCAGGTCTTGATTGCCTCGATGCGCCTGGCGCCCAGTGCTTCCAGCCGCCGCACCTCCGCTTCGATGTCATCGCTCTCGATGTCGAGGTGCACGCGGCTTTCATGATCGACCTTCTGCACTTCGACGATCGGCTCATCGTCGTGCATCACAAGCCCAACGTACTTGTCCTGTGTGGTATTGGCCCCTTCCTTCACCGGCCTTCCCAGTGCCGCGGACCAGAAGCGCGCGGCTTCGGCCAGATCGTCCGTCCTGCAATCGATGATGAAGCTGCTCAAACGGCTGTAGTGCATGGCGGGTCCTCCCGGGTCAGGAAAAGTATCACGCGGACTCGCCCGCCGGGCGCGAATGGCGATCCGCGCGCCCCGCAAGCAAACCTCGACCCTGCACGCATTCGCGTCATGCGCGTCCGAGCGCCCGATCCATGCTCCAGGGTCCCGGTCCCGCGGCAGACAGATACAGGAACGCGAAGCAGAACAACACCGCGAGATCGCCGCCGTTCAAAATCGGAAAGGTGTGGTCGTGCTGGAAATGCACCATGAAATATGCAAACGCCATTTCGCCGGAAAGGATGAACGCGACCGGACGCGAGAACAGGCCGATCAGCAGCAGCAAACCACCGCCGAACTCCAGGATACCGGCAAGACCTGGCACCAGCGTGAACAGCTTCGCCGATGAGATCAGTTCGAACGACCCGCCGGGCACGCCGAACAATTTTTCCGCGCCATGCTGCATGAACAGAAACGCGGCGATGATTCGCAGGATGCTAAGAAGGTAGGGTGATGCCTTGGTCCAGGGGTTGCTGCCGGCCATGCTGGTCCTCCCGTGATCGATGGGTATGCGACGGGGCCGGTCGCGAAGGGCAGGCCGGCCCCGTTCGCGCACCATACACCAACGGCCGCCCGGCGGCCCGGCCAGCGAACCTCCGTCAGGCGCCGCACAGCGCCTGTACGTCGTCGATGTTTTTCGGCAGCGCGGCGGTCAGCACTTCATTGGCCTGCGCGCCGACCACGATGTCGTCTTCAATGCGGATGCCGAGGCCGCGCCACTCCGGTGCCACCGTCACGTCGTCGGGCGCGATGTAGATGCCGGGTTCCACCGTGACCACCATGCCCGGCTCCAGCACCCGGGGTTCATCGTCGATGCGGTAGTCGCCGACGTCGTGCACGTCCAAACCGATCCAGTGGCCGGTTTTGTGCGGGAAGAAGCGTTTGTAGTCGCCGGATTTCAGCGCCGCGCGCGCACCGCCCCGCAACAGCTTCAGCGCGCACAGCCCCTTGACGATCACACGCGTCGCGGCCTCGTGCGCGGCGGTGAACGGGGAACCCGCCCGCACCTCGTCGATGGCCGCCTGCTGCGCGTCCGCGACGATGCCGTACAGCGCGCGCTGCGCGCGCGAAAACGCGCCGCCCACCGGCCAGGTACGGGTGACGTCGGATGCGTAGCACTCGACCTCGGCGCCGGCGTCGATCAACAGCAGGTCGCCGCGACCCAACCGCCCGCGATTGGCGGTGTAGTGCATCACGCAGGCATTGCGACCGGAGGCCACGGTGGGTGGATACGAAGGCACCGCGCCCTGCACCCGCATCGCGTGCAACAGCGCGGCTTCGACTTCGTACTCGGCGGCGCCCGGACGTGCCGCGCGCAACGCGGCGCGCTGTGCGGCGGCGGCGATTTTCGCGGCACGCCGCATCAGCGCGAGTTCTGCCGGCGACTTGTACAGACGCAATTCGTGCAGCAGGTGGCCCAGCGCCACGAACTCGCGCGGCACCACCCCGCCGCCGCGGCTGCTGCGCAGGCGCCGCATCCAGCGCAGCAGTTGCGCATCGAATTCGTTCTCGCGCCCGAAATGGCAGTAGAGTCGCGTCCGGCCTTCCAGCATGCCGGGCAGGATGTCATCGATATCCTCGACCGGAAACGCATCGGCGACGCCGTATTGCGCGACCGCGTTCTCCGGCCCGAGGCGCGAGCCTTCGATGCGTTCGCGCATGGCGTCGCGTTCGCGGCAAAACAGCACCGCCTCGCCGTTGCGGCGGCCGGGCAGCAGCGCCAGTACCGCATCGGGCTCGGGAAAGCCGGTGAGATAATGGAAATCGGAGTCCTGGCGGTACGGCCACGCGGCATCGGCGTTGCGCATGCGACGCGGCGCTGCCGCGATCACCAGCGCGGCATCCTCGCCGGCCATCCGCATCAGTTCAGTGCGGCGGCGCGCGAATTCCGCGGGTGCGATCATTGCCGCCCCGCGGGCGCGAGCGCGGCATGCAGGTGCGCAACACCGCCACGGATGAAGTCAAGCACGTCATCGAGGGCGCCTTCATCATCGTCGTCGCAGGCGAGGTGCATCGCCGCGATCTGGCTGAAATCGTCCAGCAGTTCGCGAACCTCCGGCGTATTCGTGGCCTTTGCCAGCTCGCCCGTCAGCGCCAACCCACCCAGGAAACCACGGCACCAGTCCACCATGGAGTCGGCACGCGCGGCCAGCGGTCCCTGCGGCAACAGCGGTGTGACGGGTTCGCCCGTTCGCAAACCACGGGAAATATCCATCACCATGTCGTCCAGCAGCGCATGCAGGGAGTCGGTGGCCCCGGCATCCTCGCCTTCCAGCGCCAGCGCCTCCAGCAATGCGTGGCCACTGCCGCGGCCCCCGACGCACAGGTAGCCGGTGATCGAACCGTGCAAATCGGCAGGCGAAACGCCCAGCCTGGCCCGAGTGAGCGCCGCGTCAAGTGCCTCATGGGTGAGTGTCGGCATGGTGCATGCATCGAGTTTCCGGCGTCGCGGGCCATTTTAGGCAAGTTCGCGGCCGTCGCAAAAAAAGGGGATTGCGTATGGCCGTCACGATATCGGCAGGAACCGGCAGGTGGGCAATGCCCGGAAACCGGCTCTCGATCGGAACGCAAGACTTCCGTCCCACGACGCGCCACGCGCGTTTGAGTACACTTGACCGGCAGTCGCGCACGACAGCCGCCAAGGCAGTCGCGCATCCGTGGGCTGCGTTTTTGCCAGGGGCGACCCATCCATCATGAGCCGCGTTCCATCCGGATCATCCGTGGTCAGACTGCGGTCCGTGCGCCGACGGATTGGGCGTGCGCTGGTTGGCGCGTTGGCCGTACTGGTCGCGGCGGGGGCCGCACGCGCCGAGGCTCCGCTGCCTTCATGGCAGGCATACCAGCGCGATTTCCATTTCCAGCAACTCGACAGCGGCGACGGCCTGGTGCAGAACTCGGTCTCGCTGATTTTCCAGGACCAGCAAGGGTTCATGTGGCTGGTCACCCAGGGTGGCCTGTTCCGTTACGACGGCTACAACCTCACGCGCTACACGCACGACCCGAACCGCGCAGACAGCCTGCCCGAGGATTACAGGGTGACCTCGTTGGCCGATGCCGGAGGTGGAAGGCTGTGGGTGGGTTCCACCAGCGGCGGCCTGATCCTGTTCAACCCGGGCAGCAACCTCACGGTCCCGCTGCCGGCAGCCGTGCAACGCAAGGACATACCCATCACCAGTTTGTTGAGTTTGCCCGGGGGCGACGTGCTCGTCGGCAGTTCGCGCGGCGTGGACAGGCTGATCGGTGGTTCCGCCAAACCACGGCTCGAGACCGTCTGGGCTGGGGGTGATGGCGCGCAGGCATGGGTGCAAACCATGACACGCTGCAGTGACGGCAAGGTCTACGCCAGCGCAGGTGACGCGGTTGTCGCATTGGACCTCGCCAAGGCCGGCGGACACGTCCTTGCGGTCACAGGGATGCCCATCAACGCGCTCTTCTGCGATCCGAATGGCCGTCTGCTGGTCGGCAACGCGGATGGCCTTTCAAGTGTAAATCGTCAAAACGGTGCGCTCAGCCCACTGTGGCCACAGGCGATCGATACTGGCGACGGCGTCGTGTCGATCGTCTCCGACGACGCCCACCACCTCTGGCTGGCGCTCACCGACGACACCCTGATTCGCATCGACCCCGATGGGTCCACGATCAGGGTCGAACCGGCTCCATTGGGAATCAGCGGCGGCCTGCCTGATTCGCCCATCAAAGCAATGTTCGTCGATCGAACGGGCCTGCTTTGGGTTGGCACCCTCACGTCCGGGGTAGTGTGGACGCGCACGGACAGCAGCCCCATCAGTTCGGTCCTCAATTTGACTGGCGACCCTCGCGCCAAAACCTTCGTCAGCGCACTGCAGGCCCTCCCTGATGGGCAGTTCTGGGTCGCCATGAGCGGACCCGGCCTGGTTCGCTACGACTCCACGACCCACGAAGTCACCAGCTACAAAAACGCGCTGGATGAAGCGATCGGGACCGCCGGTGCCCGCGCGGCCGCTTCAACAAACCCACGCGACATCCGCATTTACGACATTCTGCGAGACGCGAACGGTCGCCTGTTGCTGCCTTCCAATTACGGCCTGCTGCGCCTGGATCCCAAGACCGGTACTGTCGCTTACGCGCGCCTCGGCGGCGAGCCGGCAACCGCGCCCGTGCGGACGGTGTTTCGGGCCAACAATGGCGATCTCTGGGTCGCGCCTTATGGCGCGGGCCTCGTCCACTACCACGATGGTCGCGTGGCTCAGCGCTTCGACAACTCGGATGGTCTGGCTTCCGACAGCGTAATGGCGATCGCCCAAGACTTTGCCGGCAACATCTGGGCCGGTACGACCAACGGCGTGTCGATGATCGAGCCGGCTACCGGAAAGCTCCGCACGTTTCGGGAAATTCCTGGAGACGATCGCTCCCTGGCAGGCAACGCCGTACCCAGCCTGCTGGTCGACAGCCAGGGCCGGGTGTGGATCGGATCATTGTCCGGCATCAGCCGGCTGGAACGAATGGACGCCAACGGCGCGGAGTTCCAGCGTTATGGACTCGGCGGCGGATTGCCCGACAACACGATCAATTGCATCCTCGAGGATAACAAACGCCAGATTTGGTTCAGCACCAACCTCGGCCTCGGCCGACTCAACCCGAAGACGGGCTCCATCCGCAACTTCGGCACCGCCGACGGTACACAGGGCAACGAGTACACCTCCGGCGCGTGTTCGCGCACGGAGCGCGGCGCCCTGCTGTTTGGCGGGCACGGTTTCGACATCATCGACCCGGAACACCAGCACGCTCCGAAAAAGTCGGCGCCAGTGGCGTTCACTGCGTTCTTCGCCGGCGAGCATCAGATCCACTTGCCGGAATCGCTGGCGCAGACGCTGGAATTGGGCACCAGCGACCGCAGCGTGTACGCCTCGTTCAGCACGCTGGACTATACAGCGCCGACCCACAACCGCTTCCGCATCCGGCTGCTTGGTTCGCGGCATCCGGACTGGAACGCTCCGACCCTCGATCACACCGTGGCTTATTCCGATCTCGCACCGGGCAACTATCGCCTGGAAATCCAGGCGGTCTTGCGAGACGGCACGCCGGGCGATACCGCGAGCCTGCAATTCCACATTCCGGTCGTGTGGTGGTGGAGCCCTGCCATGCGCATCGTGTACGCGGCGGCGATCGCATTGCTGATCCTGATCGCGGTGCTGGGTTGGCGCAGCCACCACCTGGAACAGGTGCGGCATCGCCGGCAACTGCGCCTGCGCGAAAGCCGGCTGCGGCAGGCCTTGTGGGGCTCGGGCGACGAATTCTGGGACTGGAATCTGGTACACGGCACCATCCTGCGGCTTGGTCCCGACGGCACGCCAGGCGGCCACCACGAGCAATCCGTGCCGGCCGACGAGTGGCGCCGCACGATGGTGCACCCCGACGACCTCGCGAATCTGGATCATGCGCTGGCCGAACATCTCGCGGGCCGCACCGAACACTTCGAGGTCGAACACCGCGTGCGCGGCCGCGACGACGAGTGGACCTGGGTGGTGTCGCGCGGCAAGATCATCGAACGTGATGCGGAAGGCAAGCCGTTGCGGGTGTGCGGCACCGAACGCGACATCAGCGCGATCCGCGCCGCCGATCGCGACCGCCGCATCGCCTCGGAGGTGATCCGCAACATGAGCGAGGCGGTCACCGTCACCGACCTCGACTTCCGTTTCATGTCGGTCAACACCGCGTTCACCCGCATGACCGGCTACGCCGAACACGAGGTGCTCGGCCGCGACGCTTCCATCCTCAATGGCAGCCGCCACGCGCCGGACAGCTACACCCAACTTCGCCAGACATTGGCCGAAACCGGCCACTGGCGCGGCGAACTGTGGCAGCGCCGCAAGGATGGCGAAGAATTCCTGTGTTGGGTGGAACTGAACGAGGTATGCGACGCCTCCGGTCAGCGCACCCACATGATCGGCGTACTCACCGACATCACCGATCGCAAGCGCGCCGAGCAGGAACTGCGCTACCTCGCCAACTACGACACCCTGACCGGGCTGCCCAATCGCGCGCTGCTGGGCGAACGGCTTGGCGCGGCCGTGATCAGCGCGCGTCGCGGCGGCCACAAGGTGGGCCTGCTGTTCCTGGATCTCGATCGCTTCAAGCACGTGAACGATTCGCTGGGCCACACCGCGGGCGACCGCACCCTGAAAGCCGCAGGTGCCCGCCTGCGCCAGTGCGTGCGCGAAAACGACGTGGTCGCGCGGCTCGGCGGCGACGAATTCACGGTGGTGCTGGAAGACCTCGCCGACACCCGTGGCGCCGAGGAAATGGCCCAGCGCCTGATCCGCGCGTTCGCGAAGCCCCTGCCGATCACAGGCACCCAGGAAACCGTGATCTCGCCGTCGATCGGCATCGCCCTGTACCCGGACCACGGCCAGACCCCGGCCGATCTTCTGAAGTGCGCGGACACCGCGATGTACCAGGCCAAGGCCAGCGGCCGCAACACCTGGGCGGTGTACCACCCCGGCATGGACGCGCGGGCGCGCGACCACGCCACCCTGATCAACGCGCTGCGGCGTGCGCTGGATCGCGGCGAATTGCGGCTGGTCTACCAACCCAAGATGGACCTGCACAGCGAAACCATCACCGGGATGGAGGCGCTGCTGCGCTGGCACAACCGCGATCTCGGCGAAATTCCGCCGAGCGTGTTCATTCCGCTTGCGGAAGAAACCGGCCAGATCCACGAGATCAGCGCCTACGTGTTCGCAACAGCGTGCGCAGACCTGCGCCGCTTCCGCGAAAACGGCCACCGCAATCTCACCATGGCCATCAACCTGTCGGCGGCGCAGCTCAATC
>DATCSF010000195.1:0-4329 GCA_036568625.1 Rhodanobacteraceae bacterium
GTCAAGAAGCTCACCGAGCGCTTTGGCTACGAGAACGTGATGCAGGTTCCCCGCATCACCAAGATCACGCTGAACATGGGCGTGGGCGAAGCGACCGGCAACAAGAAGATCCTCGAGAACGCGCTCGCCGACATGACCAAGATAGCCGGCCAGAAGCCGGTGGCGACGCTCGCGCGCAAGTCGATCGCGACGTTCAAGATCCGCGACGGCTGGCCGATCGGCTGCAAGGTCACCCTGCGCCGCGCCAACATGTGGGAGTTCCTCGATCGCCTGATCAACATCTCGCTGCCGCGCGTGCGCGACTTTCGCGGCGTGTCCGGCCGCGCGTTCGACGGCCGCGGCAACTACAACATGGGCGTCAAGGAACAGATCATCTTCCCCGAAATCGACTTCGACCAGGTTGATGCGATGCGCGGCATGGACATCTGCATCACCACCACCGCGCGTACCGACGCGGAAGCCAAGGCGCTTCTCGAAGCGTTCCACTTCCCGTTCAGGAACTGAAGGAAACAAGCATGGCCAAGAAATCCATGGTGAACCGCGACCTGAAGCGTGCGAAGCTGATCAAGCAGCACGCCGGCAAGCGCGCGGATCTCAAGAAGATCATCGCCAGCACCGACGCGAGCTACGAAGACAAGATGGCCGCGGCCGCGAAGCTGCAGAAGCTGCCGCGCGATTCCAGCGCCTCGCGCCTGCGCACCCGCTGCGCGCTGACCGGCCGTCCGCGCGCCGTGTATGTGAAATTCGGCCTGTCCCGCAGCAAGTTGCGCGAAGCGACCATGCGCGGCGACGTGCCGGGCCTTCGCAAAGCTTCGTGGTAACGCAAAAGCAAAATGGATTTCGGCTTTCGCCGGAATGATGCCCCAAACGGATATCGATGCCGAATCACTGACATAAGCACAACAAGCGACCGGCTCCATGGCTTTTCAGCCCCCCTTGAGTCAAGGGGGCGGATCGAACCAAAGGTTCGATCGGGGGTTGTGGAGGCATGACCAGTTTCATAGAACCACGGCGCTCGAGCTTATTTACACGGAACCTACCCATGAGCATGACTGATCCCATCGCCGATATGTTCACCCGCATCCGCAATGCCCAGGCCATGGGCAAGCCGACGGTGAGCATGCCGGCTTCCAAGGTGCGCCAGGCGCTGGCCGACCTGCTGAAGACCGAAGGCTACGTGCTGGATTCGCGCCGCTCGGAAGAGGGCGGCAAGGCGCAGCTTGAAATCAAGCTGAAGTATTTCGAAGGCAAGCCGGCGATCGAGCGCATCGAGCGCGTCAGCCGCCCCGGCCTTCGCGTGTACCGCGGCAAGGACGCGTTGCCGAAGGTGCTGGGCGGGCTCGGCATCTCCATCGTTTCCACTTCGTCCGGCTTGATGACCGACGCGCAGGCGCGCGCCAAGGGTCTGGGCGGCGAAGTGATCGGCCGCGTCGCGTAAGCTCAGACGGAGCAAGAGACATGTCACGAGTAGCCAAGAAGCCGATCGCGCTGCCAAAAGGCGTCGAATGCCAGGTGGCCAAGGATGGAATCACCGTCAAGGGTCCCAAGGGCACCCTCAAGATGCACGCGATTGCGGGCGTCGAAATCAAGAGCGCCGATGGTCATCTGACCTGTGCCGACGGCAGCGCCGAAACCAAGTTCGCGGGCACCACCCGCGCGCTGCTGGCCAACATGGTCAAGGGTGTGAGCCAAGGTTACGAGCGCAAGCTGGAATTGGTCGGCGTCGGTTTCCGCGCGGCGGTGCAAGGCAAGAGCCTCAACCTGTCGCTCGGGTTCTCGCACCCGGTGGTGTTCCCGGCGCCGGAAGGCATCACGCTGGAAACCCCGTCGGCCACCGAGATCCTGGTGAAGGGCGCCGACAAGCAGCGGGTCGGTGAAACCGCCGCGAAGATTCGCGCGTTCCGTCCGCCGGAACCCTACAAGGGCAAGGGCGTGCGTTACGCCGGCGAGCGCATCACGCTGAAAGAAGCGAAGAAGGCTTAAATCATGATCGACAAGAAGACATCGCGTCTGCGCCGCGCCAAGTCCGCGCGCGCACGCATCCGCAAGCTGGCGGTGCCGCGTTTGAGCGTCCATCGCAGCGGTCAGCACATCTATGCGCAGGTGATCGCTGCGGATGGCGAAACCGTGGTCGCGGCCGCCTCCACCGTCCAGAAGAACGTCCGCGACGGGCTGACCGGCACCAAGAACAAGTCCGCCGCCGCCGCGGTGGGCAAGGCGATCGCCGAAAAGGCACGCGCCGCGGGCGTCGAGGCGGTGGCGTTCGACCGTTCGGGCTTTCGTTACCACGGTCGCGTCGCCGCGTTGGCGGATGCCGCGCGCGAAGCGGGTCTCAAGTTTTAAGGTTTTTATACAACAACTCCAAGCGGCTTGATGCCGCAAGCAAATGCCCGCATCTCGCGGAGCTAAGGTGAAACCATGGCGAACAACGATCGCGACAATTCCGATGGGATGCTGGAAAAACTCATCGCCGTCAACCGCGTGGCCAAGACGGTCAAGGGCGGTCGGCAGATGAGCTTCACCGCGTTGACCGTGGTGGGTGATGGCGCCGGCAAGGTCGGCTTCGGGTACGGCAAGGCACGGGAAGTGCCGGTCGCGATCTCGAAGGCGATGGAGCGTGCGCGCCGCAACATGGTCACGGTGGGCCTGAACAACGGCACCATCTGGTATCCGGTCAAGGCCAACCACGGTGCGGCCCGCGTGTTCATGCAGCCGGCGTCCCAGGGTACCGGCGTGATCGCCGGTGGCGCGATGCGCGCGGTGCTGGAAGTGGTCGGGGTGAAAGACGTACTGGCCAAGGCGGTCGGTTCGCGCAACCCGATCAACCTGGTGCGCGCCACCATCAAGGGTCTGCAGTCGGTCGCGAGCCCGGAGTACATCGCGGCCAAGCGCGGCAAGAAGGTCGAGGAACTGGGTCATGGCGGCTAAGAAAACCACCACCACCGGCACCGTGAAGGTGCGTCTCGTGGGCGGCCTGCGCGGCGTGCAGTCGCGGCACCGCCTGAGCGTGAAGGCGCTGGGTCTGAATCGCACCGGCGACGTGCGCGAATTGAAGGACAGCCCGCAGGTACGCGGCCTTATCAATACGGTCAATTACCTGGTCCGGGTCGAGGAGTAAGTCATGCGTTTGAACACATTCAAGCCCGGCAAGGGCGCGCGCAAGGAACGCCGCCGCGTCGCGCGCGGTATTGGTTCAGGCCTCGGCAAGACCGCGGGCCGCGGCCACAAGGGCCAGCATGCGCGCGCGGGCAACACCCACACCACCGGCTTCGAAGGCGGTCAGATGCCGCTGCAGCGGCGACTGCCCAAGGTCGGCTTTCGTTCCAAGAAGCAGGCCGGGTCGCAGCAGGTGTTCCTGTACCAGATCGCGGGCCTGAAGAAGGACGCAATCGACTTGGCGGCGCTGCGCGAAGCCAAGCTGGTCGACGGCCGCGCCATGCGCGTCAAGATCGTCAAGAAGGGCGAGATCGATCGCGCGGTGAAGGTGTCCGGCATCCTGGCAACCGCAGGCGCGAAGGCAGCTATAGAAGCCGCCGGCGGCTCGGTGGAGTAAGCATTTTGGCCGCAAGCAGCACATCGACCAACCCGCTGGCCCAGTTCGGCAAGATGACCGAGCTGCGGCAACGCCTGTTGTTCCTGGTCGGCGCGTTGATCGTGTTCCGGCTGGGTTCGTTCATCCCGGTCCCGGGCGTCAACCCGGAAGCCATGACCCGGATGATCGAAGAGGGCGGCGGCCTGTTGAACATGTTCAACATGTTTTCGGGCGGCGCCTTGGCGCGCTTTTCGCTGTTTGCGTTGGGCGTGATCCCGTACATCTCCGCGTCCATCGTGGTGCAGATGATGGGTTCCGTGCTGCCGAGCTGGCAAGCCTTGAAAAAGGAAGGCCAATCGGGTCAGCGCATCCTCACCAAGTACACCCGTTGGGGTACGGTCGGCTTGTCGGCCTTCCAGGCCTTCGGTGTGGCAATGGCGCTGCAGAAGCAGGGCATGTCGGGCGGCGTGCCGATCGTGTACGACCCCGGCTTCGGGTTCATCTTCGCTTCGGTGATCGGCCTGACGGCCGGCAGCATGTTCCTGATGTGGCTGGGCGAGCAGATGACCGAGCGCGGCATCGGCAACGGCATCTCGCTGATCATCTTCGCCGGCATCGCCGCGGGGATGCCGCGCGCGATCGGCGGCACGCTCGAGCTGGTGCGCACCGGCGCCATGTCGCCGCTGTTCATCGTCTTCTTCCTGGTGATGGCGCTGGCGATCATCGCCTTCATCGTGTTCATGGAGCGCGCGCAGCGGCGGATCCTGGTGCAGTACCCCAAGCGCCAGCAGGGCAAC
>DATCSF010000196.1:0-7073 GCA_036568625.1 Rhodanobacteraceae bacterium
ACAACCGCCCGAAGTGGCCGTGGCGGGTGCGCCATTCGTGCCGGATGCGCCTTTGCCGACCGACGCGGCGCCGGCAACGAACCTGACACTCGACGCGCTGCGCCGTTTCCTCCTCAATCCTGCACGCGGATTCCTCGAGCACGGGCTGGGATTGGCGCTGCCGCATGAAGAACGCGGCGACGCGGACGACGAACCGCTGTCGCCCGGCGATGGCCTGACCCGCTGGAGCCTCACCCGCGCCCTGCTCAATTTCGGCGAAGGCAACGCGTCCGGCGATCGCGACCTGTTGCGCGCGCGCGGCCAGTTGCCACCCGGCGCGCTGGGCGACGAGGCACTGCGCGATGCGCACGTCCGCGCCGATGCCTTGCGTTCTGCCGTGCTGGCATTCACCGCGGGCGCCGCTCCGCTGCCGATCGAAACCCTGCGCGTGGAATGGAGCGACGCTACGCAGCTTGAAGGCGCGCCGGCCGATCGTTACCCCGCTGGCGTGCTGCACGTGCGGCCCGGCGCCATCGACGGTCGCCACGTGCTGCGCGCCTGGCTGGATGCGCTGCTTTGCGCGGCGGCGGGCGCGAACGGGCCCGTGGTGCTGGTCGGGCTCGACGGCAACGACGCGCGTGCATTCGCGCTGCCCCGGCCTGCCAAAGACGAGGCGCGCGACCAATTGCGCGCGTTGATCGAACTGTACGTCCAAGGCCGGCGCGCGCCGCTGCCGTTCTTCGCGCGCACGTCCTGGGATCATGCGCTGGCTTGCGCAAGGACGGAACGCAAATCGGGCGACGTCGAAACCCGTCCGGACACCGTCGTATTCGAAAAAGCCGCGCGCCAGGCTGACAGTGAAAATGGATTCGGCGGGCCGGGCGAATTCGAAAGCGATGCGGTTTGCATTGCCTGGCGCGGCCGCGATCTTCCCGGTGCGGCGGATGGCGCGCTGGCGCTCTCGCTGTACCGGACGGCACTGGCCGTGTTTGCGGAACCGGCGCGGGCGTGGACGGAGCAATTCAAGTGAATGCGCGCATGAGCCCGCTGGACCTTGAGCTGTCGGGCGTGCGCCTGGTCGAGGCCAGCGCGGGGACCGGCAAGACCTTCACCATCGCCACGCTTTATCTTCGGCTGATCCTCGAACGCGGCCTGACGCCGGAGCGCATCGTGGTGGCGACATTCACGCGCGCGGCCACCGCGGAACTGGCGATGCGCCTGCGCAAGCGCCTGCGGATGGCATCGGACATGCTTCGACAGGACGATCCGGCACGCGGGCGCGAAGACGACGATGGCGAAACGCAGGCCACCCGCGCGGTGATCGCGCAGGCGCTTGCCGGCGCCGATGTGCACGCGTTGGCAATGCGCGCGCGCGGAGCTGAACTGGCGATGGACACCGCGGTGATCGGCACCCTGCACGCGTTCTGCAACCGGGCGCTGGCCGAATTCGGTTTCGAGACCGGCCGTGCGCTGCGCGAACCGGAACTGCTGGAAGACACGCACGCGCTGCAGCAGGAAATCGTCGAGGACTTCTGGCGCGCCTGCTCCGCCGATGCCGACGCCGCGCGCCTGCTCGCGGAAACCTGGCGCACGCCCGATGCGTTCGCCAGGCAGGCGTGCGATCCGCGCTGGCGTGGGCGCTCGGTAGCCAATGCCGCCGAGTTGCAGGCAGCCGCGCGGGATTCGGGCACGCGCCGCGCGGAGACGCTGAAACACCTGGATGCGATCCGGAATGCAATCGCCGGCTGGGACGAGGACGCCTTGCACGCGGCAATGCAGGAACTCGCCGATTGCATCAGCCACGCAGGCGCGCGCAACAGCCGCATGCAAGGGCTGCACGCACTGCGCGACTGGGCGCGGGCGGGCACTGCGGCGGATCTTCTGTCGGCCGCCGCGCGCAAGGCCGCGGACGATCTCGCCGCAGGCAAGCTTGCCGAAATGAAGAGCTGCAAGCGGCTGCCGCAAGGCCCGGTGTTCGCCGCCATCGTCGATCTCGATGCCAACCTCAAGGCACTCGTACGACTGGACGATGCCGGACGCGCAAAACTGCTGCTCGAGGCGCGCACGCATCTCGATCGCGAACTGCCCACGCGCATGCAAGCGCTGGGCCGGCTCGGCCACGACCAGGCCGTGGATGAGCTCGCCGCCGCGCTGGAGGATCCGCAACGCGGCGCACGCGCGGTGCGCGCCATCCGCGAGCGCTGGCCGGCGGCATTGGTGGATGAGTTCCAGGACACTGATCCGAAGCAGTGGAAGATCCTGAAGCGGCTGTTCGCGCACCAGCACGGCACGCTGGTGCTGGTCGGCGATCCCAAGCAAGCCATCTACGGCTTCCGCGGTGGCGACGTGCACGCATGGCTGATGGCAAAACACGACGCGCAGGGCGCACCGTTGCGGCTGGATGAAAGCCAGCGCGCGGGCCGCGGCGTCAACGCAGCGGTCAATGCGCTGTTTTCGCGTGCCGGCGCTTTCGTCGAGCAAGGCATCGCGCACGCAGACGTGCATGCCGCGCCGCGCGTGGCAGAACGCGCGCTGCTGGTGGACGGCAAACCCGCTCCCGGCTTGCAGGTCTGGCAATTGCCCTCGACCGGCGTCGCCAACAAGGATGGCAGCATGCGCGCCTGGTACAAGGGCGACGCACAATCGCGGATCGAGGCCGCGTGCGCGGCACAGGTCGTCGAATGGCTGGAGGGCGCACGGCAAGGCCGGGTGCATTTGCGCGAGGGCGACGGCAGCATGCGAGAACTTCGTGCGCGCGACATCGCGGTGCTGGTCAACAGCAATCGCGAAGCCCGATCCATGCAACGCGTGTTGTCGCGCGCAGGTGTGCCGGCCGCCTCCTGCCTGCGCGCCAGCGTCTATGCCAGCGAGGAAGCCGCCGACCTGCGCCTGCTGCTGGAAGCCTTGCGCGATCCAGCGGACGCGCCGCGCGCGCGCGCCGTGCGCGCCTCGCTGCTGGTCGGCGATGACGCGCTCGCCATCGCGCGCGCCTGCCGCGAAGGCACGACGCTGGATGCGCTATTGACCGAGACCGCCGAATGGGCCGCAGGGGTGCAACGGCGCGGTCCGCTGCCGCTGCTGCATCGGCTGGTCGCGCGTGCGGCGCCGCGTCTGCTTGCCATGCCAGGTGGCGATCGGCGCGTCGCCAACTACCTGCAACTGGCGGAGTTGCTGCAGGACGACTACGCATCGTGTTTCGGGATTGACGACCTGTGCGAGCGGTACACGCGCGCGCTGCGCGAAAGCACGTCCGACACCGATTCCGACGCGGTGCGCCTGCGTCTCGACACCGACGCGCAGGCGGTGCAGATCGCCACGGTCCATGCGGCCAAGGGTCTGGAATACAGCGTGGTACTGCTGCCGTGCGCTGTGTCGGGTCGCCCTGCAAATGGCCACGGCAAGAAACCCGCGTTGACCTGGTATCACGAAGGCGACGCCGCGTGCGTGTCGGTCGGCAATGAACTCCCGTCCGACGTCGAAGCACGCGCCCGGCGGGAAACGCTCGCCGAGGAAATTCGCAAGCTCTATGTCGCCGTTACCCGCGCGCGCGCCATCTGCGTGATCCCTTGGGGTTGTGTCAGGCAGGCCGATGAGACCGCGCTGCACTGGCTGCTGTATGCGACCGGACGTGACGCACCGTTGCCCTTCGACGAGCCGACTTGCAAGCACGTTCTGGACGAATTGGTCGCGCGGGGCGGCGGGCATGTCGCCGTGGGTGGTATGCCCACCGCAACCGGCAGGCGCCTGCCGTCGTCGCGAACAGAGCCGGCGCGCATCGCGGCGGCAGAATTCCGCGGCGTGCTCGAACGCGACTGGAAGACCTGGTCGTTTTCGCGACTGGTGCGCGGCCAAGTGGGCGGCAACGAGGCCGATCCTGCGCCGGGCCATGGCGATGCGGCGCTCGCTGCCGGGGATGCGGCGGCTTCGGCGATCGCGACGCCCATCCTGGCCGGCGCACGTTTCGGCAGCGCGGTGCATGCGGCGCTGGAGCGTGCAGACTTCGCGGCGTGGCGCGATGCGGACAGCATTCCCGCAACCCAACGCGACCTGGTTGCGCACAGCCTGCGTGCGCAAGGCCTGCCCGAACCCGGCACGGTTTCGCTGGATCGCGCGGTGATGCAGGTCGGCGAGTGCATGCGCGGCGCGCTGAACGTGCCGCTCGCCTGCGGTGCGCGGCTGTGCGACGTGGACGCGCCGCGGCGACGCGCGGAAATGGAATTCCACCTGCGCCTCGCGCGCTCGCGCGCGGATGAATTTTTCGCGCTGCTGCATCGAAGCGGTTATCAACGCGGCCGCGCCGGGTTCGGTGTCGCGCACCTGCACGGCATGCTGACCGGCGTGATGGACCTGGTGTTCGAGCATGGCGGCCGTTACCACCTGGTCGATTACAAGACCAACCTGCTGCCGGCCTACGACGCCGACGCGCTGCACAGCGCGATCGCCGCGCACGATTACGACCTGCAGTACCTGTTGTATGTGCTGGCGCTGCACCGCTGGTTGCGTGGGTGGCTGTCCGGCTACGACTACGAGACGCACGTGGGCGATGTGTATTACCTGTTCGTACGCAACCTCGAGGCCGGGCGCGGCGTACACCGCGATCGTCCGCCGCGCGCGTTGATCGAGGCGATG
Organism: Rhodanobacteraceae bacterium; assembly: GCA_036568625.1. Lineage (GTDB taxonomy): Bacteria > Pseudomonadota > Gammaproteobacteria > Xanthomonadales > Rhodanobacteraceae > 66-474. Next base: position 4,609 of record DATCSF010000196.1, read on the forward strand.
GACGCGCTGTTCGGTGGCAATGTGGAAATTGCCGCATGAACTTCGACGTGCAAGCACTCGCACGGGCCGGCTGGCTGCGCCGCGTCGATGCCGCGCTGGGTGACTGGATCACGCGCGCGTTTCCCGAATCGCCGCCGGAAGTGGCGCTGGCCGCGGCGCTGGCGGCGCGTGCGGTGGACGAAGGCCACAGCGCATTGCGGCTGGATGCCGCACAGGCCTGGCTCGAGCGTCTGGATGGCCATGGCGCACCGCCCGCCCTGCCCAATGCGGGCGCGTGGCAGGCATTGCTGCGCGCCAGCGAAGCAGTGCACTGCGCTCCGGCTTCCGGAACAGGTGAGCCCGAACCGCGCAAACCGCTGGCGCTGGATGCCCAAGGGCGCGTGTACCTCGCGCGTTATTTCGGTTACGAGCAGCGGCTCGCGCGCGATCTCATCACTCGTGCACAAACGGACCGGCTGAAGCTGGTCACGGGCGGCCCCGGCACCGGCAAGACCCATGGCGTCGTGCGCATGCTCGCCGCGCTTGCCGGCAAAGCCCACGCGCAAACGCGAATGCTGCGCATCGCGCTGGCGGCGCCCACCGGCAAGGCCGCGGCCCGACTGGCCGAGAGCGTGCGCGCGCAGCTGCCGGACTTGGCGTTGCCGGATCCGGTGGCCCAGATGGTTCCGCGCGAGGCCTCCACACTGCATCGCCTGCTCGGCCTGTCGCCCGTGCGCGCGCGCGCGAAGTTCCATCACGATGCGCCGCTGCCCTTCGACGTGGTGGTGGTGGATGAAGTTTCGATGGTGGACCTGCCGATGATGTACCGGCTCGCGGACGCCGTGCGCGAAGACGCGGTGCTGATCCTGCTCGGCGATCCCGATCAGCTCGCCGCGGTGGAAGCCGGCGACGTGCTGGATGCGCTGGTGGAAGCCGCGCGCAACCCGCCGCTGTCGCGCTGCCACACCCACCTGCAACAGAGCCGCCGCTTCGCCGAGCACGGCGCGCTCGGCCGGCTTGCGAACGCGATCGCCGTGGGCGATGCGGACGCAGCCCTTGCCGCGTGCGAAGACGGCGATGAGGCGCGCCTGCGCGCTGGCGACGCGCGGTGGATCGAGCACGCGGCGGAGGTCTATCGCAAAATACCGGACGCGCCGGATGCGGGCGCGGCGTTGCGCGCGGCCAACCGCTTTCGCGTGTTGACCGCATTGCGGCATGGACCGGTCGGCAATCTCGCACTGGACCGCGCGATCGAGCAGCGCCTGAAGCGCCACGCCGGTGTGCGCACCGATGCGTCGTGGTGGCGGGGGCGCCTGCTGATGGTGACGACGAATCGCGCCGAACTCGGCCTTTTCAACGGCGACACCGGCGTGGTCTGGCCCGACGCGGACGGTGCCATGAAGGCCTGGTTCGAGGGCACCGATGGCGTTCCGCGTGCATTCGCTCCCGCCGCGCTGCCACCGCACGAGGGCGCGTTCGCCCTGACCGTGCACAAGGCGCAGGGTTCCGAGTTCGATCGCGTGGCATTGGTGACCGGGCCCGATTCGGCGGTGCTGGCGCGCGAACTGCTGTACACCGGCGTCACCCGCGCGCGTTCAGGTATCGTGATTCACTCCACGCCCGACACGCTGCGCGCCGGCATCGGGCGGCGTACGCTGCGCATGACCGGCCTTGTCGATCGCTTGCGCGAGGCCGTGCGCGCCGTGGGCACTTGAGCGCAGCGGCGCGGTCCATACGTCATGCCATTGCAAAATTTCCATCCTGCCGTCGCCGCCTGGTTCGGATCGGTCTTCGCGCAGCCGACCGAAGCGCAGCGCGAAGCGTGGCCCGCGATCCGCGCCGGCCGCAACGTGCTGATCGCGGCGCCCACGGGTTCGGGCAAGACACTGGCCGCGTTCCTGGCCGCGATCGACGAGCTGGTGCAGCAAGGCGTGACGGGCACGCTCGCCGACCAAACCCAGGTCGTGTACGTGTCGCCGTTGAAGGCGTTGTCCAACGACGTGCGCATCAATCTGGAGATGCCGATCGAGGGCACCCGCGCGCAACTCGAGCGCAGCGGTTCGCGCGACGTCGAAATCCGCACCGCGGTACGCACCGGCGACACCCCGCAGGCCGAACGCAACGCGATGCGCAAGCGCCCGCCGCACATCGTGGTGACCACGCCCGAATCCCTGTACATCCTGCTGGGTTCGGAATCCGGTCGGCGGATGCTGCAAACCACCCGCACGGTGATCGTCGATGAAATCCACGCGCTGGTATCGAGCAAGCGCGGCAGCCATCTCGCGCTGACGCTGGAACGGCTGGATGCGCTGTGCGGCCAACGCTGCACGCGTATCGGACTGTCGGCGACGCAGAAGCCCATCGAGGAGGTCGCACGGTTCTTGGTGGGCACGCCTTCTTCCCTTCTCCTGTCGGGAGAAGGTGTCCCGGATGAAGGTACGGGTTCGACCGAACCACTCGCAAGCTCCGGACCCTCACCTCAGCAC
>DATCSF010000197.1:0-12191 GCA_036568625.1 Rhodanobacteraceae bacterium
CAACTTGCCCGGTGACTTCAACGATGGCCGCATCTATCAGGCAGCCCTGCAAGCCGCGCGCGCCGGCGACGCCGATGCGACGGCGTGCCTTCTGGTGGCTCCCTGGGAGGCCCCGGACCTGAAACCCGATCAGGGCCGGGAATATGCGCGCGAAGTGATGCAGCTTGCAGCGGATGGTTTGCGCCAAGGCAAGTGGAACGTCGCGTTGGCTATGGGTTTCATCTACGCCCCCTGGCGTGTCGACGGCGTTGGTTCACATGTCGGATATCAGGGGTTCCTGAAAACGCCCGATCCAGTGAAGGAACTGCAATATTCCGAGTTGATCCGACTCGGGACGCCTGACAACAGCCCCGAGGCCGTCAGTCTCGATCGCGGACTGTCGATGATGCGTGGCAGGTTGAGTCCCGCGCAACAAGCCGTGGCGGAACAGTGGGCGGAGAAAACCTACGCCAGCTACTTCCTGCACAGCGGGTTCGTGAACCCCGAAGCGTTCCCATGCAACTCTTGAACCGTCGCGATCTTTTCTTATTGAGCGATTCGACACCGTGCTGCGGGGTTCATCATCTTGATCGCGAACATGTCCGTTCCTACACTCCCGCCAACTCCCCCATGTGCGCGCGGTAATAGCGCAACTCCTCGATCGAATCGCGGATGTCGGAAAGCGCGGTGTGCGCGGAATCCTTGCTGAAGCCCTTCGCTACCGCGGGCGCCCAACGCCGTGCGAGTTCCTTCAAGGTGGACACGTCCAGGTTGCGGTAATGGAAGAAATGCTCCAGCGTCGGCATCTGCCGGTACAGGAAACGCCGGTCCTGGCAAATGGAATTGCCGCACATCGGTGATTTCCCGACCGGCACCCAGCGCTCCAGGAAAGCGATCGTCTCGGTTTCCGCCTGCGCGTGATCGGTGCCGGATTCCAGCACGCGCTGCCACAGGCCGGACTTGGTGTGCTGGTGCCGATTCCAGTCGTCCATCGCCAGCAGGCGCGCTTCCTCGTGCCGGATCGCGAACTCAGGCCCTTCGGCCAGAACTTGCAGATTGCGGTCGGTGACCACGGTAGCGATTTCGATGATCGAATCCGTGTCGGGACACAGGCCCGTCATTTCGAGATCGATCCAGATCAGATTGTCATCGACGCAACCGGCCATGGGGCCCTCCTTGTCCGCAAGTCTAGCAATATCGCATGCGCTCGACCGATTGCCTCGGGACTGTGCGTGCCGTAGTCTGGCCGGATGCCCACGCCGACGATGTTGTGGTACGACTACGAAACCACCGGCACCGACGCCGCGCGCGACCGTCCGGCGCAATTCGCAGCGCTGCGCACCGACCTGGACCTGCAACCCGCCGGCGAACCGATCACGCTGTACTGCGCGCCCGCGCCCGACGTGTTGCCACATCCGGAAGCCTGCCTGATCACCGGCATCGCGCCGCAGGACGCGGCCCGCAACGGCCTGATCGAAGCGGAATTCGCGGGCGCGGTGCACGAGATTCTGGCCGAGCCGGGCACCTGCTCCGTCGGCTACAACAGCATCCGCTTCGATGATGAAGTCAATCGCAACCTGTTCTACCGCAACTTCTTCGATCCCTACGAACACTGCTGGAAAAACGGCAACGCGCGCTGGGACATCATGGACCTGGCGCGCGCCTGTTACGCGTTGCGCCCGGACGGCATCGAGTGGCCGGTTCACGACGACGGCTCGCCGTCGTTCAAGCTGGAACACCTGGCAACCGCAAACCATCTGGAACAGGCGCGCGCGCACGATGCCACGTCCGACGTCATTGCGACGGTCGGCCTCGCGCGATTGCTGCGCGAACGCCAGCCACGGCTGTACGAATGGTGCTTCGCGTTGCGCCACAAGCGCGCGGTGATCGCGAAGCTCGCTGGCGCGCTGGCGGCACGGCAGCCGCTGCTGCACGTCTCCCACAAATACGCCGCACAGCGCGGCTGCCTCGCGATGATCGTGCCGCTGGCGGAGCACCCGACCCGCGAAGGCACCTTCATCGTCGCCGACCTGGATGTCGACCCCGATGCCTGGACCGATCTCGATTCCGACGATTTGATGGAGCGGCTGTTCACAGCACGCGCCGATCTTCCGGAAGACATGCAGCGCCCGCCACTCAAGGAAGTGCACGCCAACCGCTCGCCCTTCCTCGCGCCCCTCGAAACGCTGCGCAAGGTGGACACGCGGCGCATCGAGCTCGATCCTGATCGCTGCCTGGAAAACCTCAAGCGCATCCGTGCCTGCGACGGTTTGACCGAACGCGTCCGCCATGCGTTCGCGTCGCGCGAACCGCGCCGTTCGGACAGCGGGGATCCAGAACTCATGCTGCACTCGGGATTCCCTTCCGACGCCGACAGGAAACGCTTCGACAAGGTGCGCGGCACACCGCCGGAAAGACTGGCTGCCACCGACCTCGGCTTCGACGATTCGCGCTACGCGGAACTGTTGTTCCGCTACCGCGCGCGCAACTGGTCGGCGTCGCTGGATGCCGACGAGCGTGATCGCTGGCGCGCCTTCGTGCGCGACAAGCTGAATCGCGAATCGGAAGCGACCGCGTTGACGCTGGAACAATACTTCACGACCATCGCCCGCCTGCGCGTTGAAACACCCGCCGGCCCACAACAGGCATTGCTGGATCACCTGCAAGCCTGGGGCGAGACCGTTCGAGCCGAATTTGGACTCTGACATGCCACGTGCCTATTTCTCCCCCGCCACCTTCCGGTTCCTGCGCGCACTGCAGCGCCACAACGACCGCACCTGGTTCAAGGCGCACCAGGACGATTACGAAACCCACGTACGCGGTCCCTACCTGCAGCTGATCGGGGATCTGCAGGCGCCGATCGCGAAAATCAGTTCGCATTACCGCGCCGATCCGCGCAAGGTCGGCGGATCGCTGTTTCGCATTCAGCGCGACACACGATTCTCGGGCGACAAGGCACCGTACAAGACCTGGGCGGGCGCGCGCATCTTCCATGAACGCCGCCGTGAAATCGCCGCGCCCTCGTTTTATCTGCACATCGCGTCCGACGATTGTTTCGTGGGCGCGGGATTGTGGCATCCGGAAAGCCACACCCTTCGCAACATCCGCAATTTCATTGCCGACAACCCAGCGGCATGGAAGCGCGCCGCGCACGGCCGCGCGTTCCGCGAGCACTACGAATTCTGGGGCGAGTCGTTGAGCCGCGCGCCGCAGGGCTTTCCGCACGATCACCCGCTGCTCCAAGACCTGAAGCGCAAGAGTTTCGCCGCTGGCATCGGATTCGATGACGCGCTCGCCTGCTCGCCGAAACTGTTTCCGTTCGTGGTAGAGCACTTCAAGCGACTGGCGCCGCTGGTGGATTACTTGTGCGCCGCGCAGAACCTGGAGTTCTGACAGCGCGCAGCGCCTCAAGCCTCGGCGAACGGGAATGCCAGTACGTCGCGAATGTCATCGGTGCCGAGCAGGTGCATCAGCAGGCGATCGACACCCAGCGCGACGCCGGCGCAATCGGGCAATTGGTCGAGCACGGCAAGCAGGTTTTCGTCGATCGGCAATTCGCGTTGGCCGCGCGCGCGACGACGCGCGTTGTCGTGTTCGAAACGCGCACGCTGCTCGGCTGCAGCGTTCAATTCGTGATAGCCGTTGGCGAGCTCGTGCCGGCCCAGATAAAGTTCGAAACGTTCAGCGACCGGCGGATTGCCCTCGCGGATGCGCGCAAGCGAACATTGCGAGGCCGGAAAGTCGTACACCACCGTAATGGCGTCGCCGGGCAAGGCGGGTTGCAGGCGATGCGTCACCAGCAGGTCCAGCCAGTCATCGCGGGTCAGCCCGTCCGGGTCGACATGGAAGTCTGCCAGCGGCGCGCGCAGCGTCCGCTCGTCCGCGGCGAAGGGATCCATGTTCAACCCGTGGCGAAACCATTCGCGATAACTGGTGGTCGCCACCTCGGCATCGCGTTGGACCAGCGCCAACGCAGCGCGCACGAACTGCGCGGATTCCAGCATCAGCCGGCGATGATCGAAGCCTACGCGATACCACTCCAGCATCGTGAACTCGGGGTTGTGCGACGAACCGGCTTCGCCATTGCGGAACACGCGACCGAGCTCGTAACAGTCACCGAAACCCGCGGCGAGCAGACGCTTCAGCGGATATTCGGGCGAGGTGCGCAGGAAACGTTCGCGCGCACCGGCCGCGATGGGTCCTGCGAATTCGGTGGCGAAGCCCTCGATGTTGGGTTCGGTATTGCCTGCCGCAGACAGGATCGGCGTTTCGACCTCCGCGACGCCGCGTTGCGCAAAGAACTCGCGCACCATTCCATTGAAGCGCGCGCGCAGCCGCAACGCCTCGTGACGAATACGAACGTTACGCCCCATGCGCTTTCAGCAATTCCATCAGCCTGGCCTCATCCCAGATATCGACACCCAGCGCTTGCGCCTTGTCGAGCTTGGAGCCGGCTGCTTCGCCCGCGACCACGAAGGAGGTTTTTTTTGACACCGAACCCGCGACCTTGGCGCCCAGCGCTTCCAGCCTGTCTTTCGCCTCGTCGCGCGTGAGTGCGGACAAACTGCCCGTCAGCACCACGATCTGACCGGCGAGCGGACCATGCGCCTTGCGCTGCGGCGCGGACTCTTTCCAATGCACGCCGGCCTTGCACAAGGCGGCGATCGCGCCGCGGTTGCGCGGCTCGGCGAAGAACGCGGCGATGTGCGCAGCCATGATCGGACCAACGTCGCTCACCTCGGTGAGTTCAGTTTCGCTCGCGTGCATCAACCCCTCGAGCGAACCGAAGTGCCGTGCCAGCGTCTTGGCCGTCGCTTCACCGACGTCGGGAATGCCAAGCGCATACAGGAAGCGTTCCAGCGTGGTGGATTTGCTGGCTTCGATCGACTCGATCAGGTTCTCCGCCCACTTGGTGGCGATCTTGCCTGCCTTCACCGTTTCCGGGACGACACCGTCGCGCTCTTCCGCGCGGCGCTTCATCGCCACGAAATCGTCCAGCGTCAGCCTGTAAAGGTCGGCGATGGCGTGCAGGTAGCCGAATTCGATCAGATCCTCGATGTAACGCTCGCCGAGACCGTCGATGTCCAGCGCACGGCGCGACGCAAAATGCACGATGGCCTCCTTGCGTTGCGCGGCGCACACCAACCCCCCCGTGCAACGGGCCACCACCTCGTCGTCTTCACGGACGATCGCCGACCCGCACACCGGGCAGTGCGTGGGCATGCGCCAAGCCCTGGTGCCCGGCGGGCGGCGTTCGAGGTTCACCCGCACCACCTCCGGAATGACGTCGCCGGCACGCCGCACGATCACGGTGTCGCCTGCGCGCACGTCCAGCCGCGCCACCTGGTCCATGTTGTGCAGCGTCGCCTTGGTGACGGTGACGCCGCCGACCTGCACCGGCTGCATCACCGCGAACGGCGTGGCCGCGCCGGTGCGCCCGATGTTGATCTCGATCGCTTCGACGATGGTGTCCTTTTCCTGCGCCGGATACTTGTGCGCCAGCGCCCACCTCGGGGCACGCGAAACATAGCCCATTTCGTTCTGCTGGTCGTAGCGATCCAGCTTGTAGACCACGCCGTCGATTTCGTACGGCAACGCATGGCGCCGCTGTCCCATTCGGCGGTAATAGTCGAGCAACCCGTCCAGACCTTCCGTTTGTTCCACCTGCGGGCTTACCGGCAATCCCCAATTGCGCAACTGGTCCAGCGTTGCCGAGTGGCTGTCGGACAACTTGCCATCCCGTACCTCGCCGACGGCGTAGGCATAGAACGCCAATGGACGCGTCGCTGTCACGGCCGGATCGAGCTGCCGCAGCGAGCCCGCGGCGCCATTGCGGGGATTGGCCAGCGTGCGTTCACCGCGCTCGCGTGCGCGCGTATTGAAAGCCTCGAACGCGGCCTTGGGCATATATACCTCGCCGCGCACCTCCAGTACGCCTGGATAGCCGCTGCCGCGCAGTTTCAACGGAATGGCCTTGACGGTGCGAAGGTTGGCGGTGACATCCTCGCCGACGGCGCCATCGCCGCGGGTGGCGCCCTGTACGAATGCTCCAGCCTCGTAACGCAGGCTGATCGCCAAACCGTCGAGCTTGGGTTCGGCGGAAAACACCAGTTGCTTCTCGGCGCGCCCCAGCGTCTGCGCGATGCGGCGCACGAATGCCGCCACCTCTTCATCCGTGAAGGCATTGGACAGCGAAAGCATGAGCAGCGCGTGCTGCACCTGCGCAAAGCCGCCGCTCGTGCGCGCACCGACACGCCGTGTCGGCGAGTCCGGTGTCGCCAGTTCCGGGTGTTCCGATTCGAGCGCCTCCAGCTCGCGCATCAGGCGGTCGTATTCGGCGTCCGAGATCGAAGGATCGTCCTGCACGTAGTAGCGGTAATTGGCGTCGTCGATCGCTTGACGCAGCGCTGCGGCGCGTCCGCTCGCGGTTCCCGACGTGGGACTGCTGGATGACCTGGCCATGTTTTACGGAGCGCCTCAATGTATCGTGCAAGTTTAACCACCGCATTCGACGGTCCGCCCCGCCCACCCTTTCGTGCGACCCAACCTTTACGCCGAAAGGTAGCTGAAAGGTTGCCGTAGCACTATGACCAGCGGGTGAGTTGCGGTCCCTCTTGTCGTGGGCAGTTCTGGGGCAACCCTCGTGCTACCGGCTGTTCATATTCTCACCCCGTGTCCGGCCTGCGTCGAACCTCTCCCCGGTGACGCAGGCCGGACACGTTTTGTCATGCGATCGTCCATGATCGCGGCTTCGTTTGGCATCCTGATTGGCCTGACATTCCAGGATCACGAAGACTCGAACGGCGAGTCCTGGCCTGCCACATTTCGGCGATCATCCCTGATCGCGACTCCGTTTGATTCCATGTTTGCCGCCCTTCAGAGATCGCAAGTTCCAGAACGGCCTTCCCTGGCCTGACTTCTCAAAACAGCGGCTTCGGGTGTCGCTCCACGGGCGGCATTAAACTAGACGATTCTTTTTGACGCGCCGGCCGCTCAACCTTCCGATGTCCGAAGCGAGTTCCTCTGCCGGCATCGCGCACATGCGCGGCCTGATCTGGCTGGTCGCCGCCGCGTTCTTCATGCAAACGCTCGATTCGACCATCGTCAACACGGCGGTGCCCAGCATCGCGCACGCGCTGACGGTGCCGCCGATCGCCCTGAAGACCGCGCTGACCAGTTACGTGCTGACACTGGCGATTTGCATTCCGGCGAGTGCGTGGCTATCCGACCGTTTTGGCACTCGGCGCGTGTTCGCCGCATCGATCCTGATCTTCACCCTCGGTTCGCTGGCCTGCGGCGTGTCGCAGACACTGACGCAACTGGTGGCAGCGCGCGTGCTGCAGGGCATGGGCGGCGCGTTGCTGATGCCGCTCGGGCGTTACGTGCTGGTGCGCGCGTTCGGTCCGAAGGATTTCGTTGCGGCAATGAGCACCGCCGGTATCCCCGGGCTGCTCGGCCCGGTGCTCGGGCCGCTCCTGGGCGGCGTGCTGTCGCAGTACGCATCATGGCGCTTGATCTTCCTGGTGAACGTGCCGGTGGGCTTGATCGGGCTGTGGCTCAATCGCACGCAGATGCCCGACTTTCGCGGTGAACGTCGGCCGTTTGACTGGATCGGATTTGCGCTGTTTGCATTTGCTTCAGGCATGCTGCTGGTCGCGGCCGAGATGGCCGGCGACGGCAATTACCGCAACGCCGGGATCGCCGCATTACCCGCGCTGGCGTGTGCGTTCACCTACTGGCAGTACGGCCGTCGTGCCCGGCATCCGGTCGCGGACCTGTCGTTGTTCAAGGTGCGCAGCTTCACCATCGCGGTGACCGGCGGCATGTGCACGCGCCTCGGCACCGCGGGGCTGTCGTTCGTGCTGATGTTGTTCCTGCAGATCGGCTGCGGTTGGTCGCCGACGGTGGCGGGCTTGATGATCGTGCCGCAGGCGATCGCGATGGTTCTGATGAAGTTCCTGATCGACCGCACCCTGAAGCGCCACGGCTATCGCCGTGCGCTGTTCGTGAACACCGCGCTCGCGACCGCCCTGCTGGCCTGCTTCGCGCTGTTCGACGCCACCACACCGTGGTGGGCGATCGCGCTGCTGATGTTCGCCTACGGCTTCGTGATGAGCCTGCAATACACCGCCATGAACACACTGGCCTTCGTGGATCTTGCTCCGGAACGCGCCGCGCAGGCTTCCTCGCTGACGTCGGCCACGCAATACCTGGTGATCAGCTTCGGCATCGCCTTCTCGTCATGGCTGCTTGCATTGTTTCTTGGCCCGCACCCTCACGATCCCGCCGCCTACGTGCGGGGCTTCCGCATCGCGGTGCTGGTAATGGCCGCGCTGCCGCTGGTCGCGGTGTACGTATTCACGCGCCTGCGCCACGACCGCCCGCTGCGGCGGCCGATCACCACGCCCGAAACGGCGGCTTGATTTTTGCGATCGTCCCTGATCGCTGCTTCTCCGAATGTTTCGCAAGATTTCATCTCACCGGGCGTGCAAGTCCAGAACGGCCATCCATGGCCTGACTTTCCACAACAGCTGCCCTGCCTTCGAGCGGCAGTCAAACAGCGCACCCGCTCACGTCGTCATGTAGCATCGCGCGATGGCCGACACCACCGCGATCCTGCTGGAAGTCTTCATCATCTTCGCCGCCGCACAAGTGGGTGGTGCCGTCGCGCGCGGGCTGCGGCTGCCGGACGTGGTCGGCCAGATCGTCGCGGGTTGCATCGTGGGACCGTCGGTGTTCGGCTGGATCGCACCCAGCGAACCGCTGGAAGTCCTGTCCGAAATCGGCGTGGTGCTGTTGCTGTTTGCAGTGGGACTCGAGACGCGCCTGGAAGACGTCAAGCGCGTGGGAGGCAGTGCGTTCGCGGTGGGCGTGATCGGCGTGGTCGTGCCGTTCGTCGGGGGCGCGTTCTGGGCGCACGCGCTGGAGCCGGACTGGCCGCACTCGCTGTTCGTCGCCGCGGCCTTCGTGGCGACCTCGGCCGGCATCACCGCCGCGGTGCTGAAGCAGATGGGGGCCCTGCGGCGTACGGAAAGCCGCGTGATCCTGGGCGCCGCGGTGATCGATGACATCCTCGCGATGTTGCTGCTGGGCGTGGTGGTCGCGATCCAGGCCGGCGGTCCGCTGCGCGTCGGCCGGTTGCTGGTGGTCGCAGGCGAAGCCATCGGCTTCGTGCTGGTGGTGGGCTGGTTCGGCACCCTGATGATGCGGCGCGGCGCGAAATGGCTGGAACGCACGCGTGATCCGATGTCACCACTGCTGGTGGTGCTGGTCCTGTGCCTCGGCCTCGCCTGGATCGCGACGCGTTTCGGGCTTGCGGCGATCATCGGTGCGTTCCTGGCAGGCATGATCGCGTCGGAAACCCGGCAGCGCGCGCAGCTGGAAGAACAGATGCAACCCTTGCTCGCCTTGCTGACGCCGTTCTTCTTCGTGCTGACCGGTGCCAAGGTCGAGCTGGCGAGGCTTGCGACAGGCCACGCGCTGTGGCTGTTGCTGATCGCCACACTGCTCGCGCTGGGCACCAAGCTGGTCGGCGGCTGGCTGGGCGCATTGCGGCTTGGGCCGCGCAGCGCGCTGATCGTGGGCGTCGGGATGATGCCGCGCGGCGAAGTCGGCATCGTGGTGGCCGCACTCGGGCTGTCCGCGGGCGTATTCGGCGACCTGATGTACGCGGTGATCATCGCGATGTCGCTGCTCACCTCGGTGATCGCGCCGCCGTTCCTGGCCGTGCTGTTGAAAGCGCGGAACCCTGCCATCGTGAACCGAGGATCGGAAGCGTCGTAGTAGCCGCCCCTGCAATGCACATCGGAGTTCGTGGATTGACGCGCAAAGCGCACCCGTGCCAGGCCCCACGCGAAGGCAGCACTCCTCAACGGATGTTTCAATCAGGCTTTCGACAACGCCTTTCTCAGGACCCGTTCGAGATCGCGCATGCGGTAAGGCTTCTGCAACACCGGGCGATCGCGCAACGCCTCGGGCAGGCGATCGACGCCGTAACCCGTGGCGAACACGAACGCCAACCCACGCGCTGCGACGGCTTCGGCAACCGGATAGCTGGATTTGCCATCGAGATTGACGTCCAGCAGTGCCACTTCGAACGCCAGCGTCCCTGCTTTTGCGACCGCCTCGTCGAGCCGCGTGGCCGTGCCGGCGATTTCACATCCCAGGTCCTCCAGCAGAATCTCCAGCATCATCGCGACACGCGCTTCGTCTTCCACGATGAATACCCGCTTTCCGTGCAGCGGATTGAGAGGCGCTCGCTCATCGGTCGTCTCGTCCGAATTTGCGCGTCCCCAATGCACGTCGGATCACACACGCTAGCACGATTGTGGCGGGGTTGCCCGCCGCGGTTCAGCCGTGCAGCCGGGCGGCGACCGCGTCAAAAAACGATTCCGGCAATTCGGCCGTCACCGGCACGCTCCACCAGTGTGGTTGTGCGAACCTGCGGCACTTCACCGCATCTTTTTCGGTCATCAGCACCGGCAGGCCGTCGCCGAAATCGAGGTCGGAAATCGTGTACCGGTGATGATCGGCAAACGGATGCCCGGTCACGCCGATACCCGACGCACGCAACGCATCGAAGAAACGCGGCGGATGACCTATCCCGGCCACGGCGTGCACGCGCTGTCCGGCAAACGCGACGAGTGGCCGGGTCGCCGCAGGATCGGCGAGCGCCACGGCGGCGGCCAACGCAAGCCGCATCGGAATCTCACCGACATCCGGCCCGGCGCCGTTGCAGACGACAAAATCGACTTCGCGCAGGCGCGATATCGGCTCGCGCAGCGGCCCCGCCGGCAGCAGGCGTCCGTTGCCGAAGCGGCGCGCACCGTCCACCACGCAGATCTCGATGTCGCGCGCCAGGGCGTAGTGCTGCAAGCCATCGTCGGCGACGACCACGCCGACGCCCTGGTCGAGCAACAATCGCGCGGCGGCGCAACGATCAACGCCGATTGCCACCGGCACACTGGTGCGCATGCGGATCAACGCGGGCTCGTCGCCAACGACGGCGGCGTCGGGGTGCGTGTCGAGCAGCATCGGCGCGCGCGCGGTTCCGCCATAACCGCGGCTGACCACGCCGGGCTTGAATCCCCGTGCGCGCAACGCTCCCACCAGCGCGATCGTCAACGGTGTCTTGCCGGCGCCACCGGCGACGATGTTGCCAACCACGACGACGGGCACCGGCAGCTTTCGTGCGCGCAACCCGCCGTGACGGTACAGCGCGCGGCGCAGGCCCGAGACGCCGCCGTACAACGTCGCCAGCGGCAGCGTCCACCACGGCGGCAGACGGTCCTGGTACCAGCGTCGTTGCAGCAGGTCGGGTTTTGACATTGTCCAACCAAATACCAGCGATAAAGCCTCTCTCCCGGCGGGAGAGGCGTTGTGGCGAGGGTCCGGTAATAAGACGGAGTTGCAATACCTCGCACAATGCCACCGATCGCGAAGAGCCGAACCCTCATCCGGCGCTGCGCGCAAAAACAAAAGCAGCGCATTGCGCCCTTCTCCCGAAGGAAGAAGGGAAACGCATTACACCGCCGCCGACTCGCGGAATTGCAGGTGATGCAACGCGGCGTACCTGCCCCCGCGCGCCAGCAGTTCGGCGTGGGTGCCGCGCTCGACAATATGACCTTGATCCAGCACCGCGATCTGGTCGGCATGTTCGACCGTGGAAAGGCGATGGGCGATCACCAGCGTCGTGCGGTTTTTCATCAGGCGCGACAAGGCGTCCTGGATCAGCCGCTCCGATTCGGTGTCCAGCGCGCTGGTGGCTTCGTCCAGCACCAGGATCGGCGCATCCTTCAGCAGCGCGCGCGCGACCGCGATGCGCTGGCGCTGCCCGCCCGAAAGCAACGAACCGCCTTCACCAACCCGGCTATGGATGCCACTCGGCAATTCGCGGATGAACTCCATCGCGTTGGCGGCCTCGGCCGCAGCCACGATGTCGGCTTCTGCCACATTGGCCAGCGCACCGTAGGCGATGTTCTTCGCAATGGTGTCGTCGAACAACACCACGTCCTGCCCGACCCACGCGATTTGCGCACGCAGGCTGCGCAAGGTGTATTCGCCGAGCGGATGCCCGTCCAGCAAGACCTCGCCCGAGGTGGGTTCGTAGAAACGCGGAATCAGGCTGGCGAGACTCGACTTGCCGCTGCCCGAGCGTCCGACCAGCGCCGTGATCGAGCCACGCGGGCAGTCCAGCGAAATACCCCGCAGCG
>DATCSF010000198.1:0-2496 GCA_036568625.1 Rhodanobacteraceae bacterium
TCACAATCCCACGCTCGGCGACGACGAGCACGAAGGCGACCTGCCCAACCACCTGGCCGGCAGCTAGGTCGCGGCAGCGCCCGACGCCGGCGAACTTGCGATCAAGGATTACGCGCTGTCGGAGGCCTTGCACGTGTTGAAAGGGCTCGCGCTGGCGCGGCACACGACGGCGCCTGCACCTGTGTCCGACACGCATTGAGCCTGTCCTTCCGGCGATTTCCGCGCGGGGAGCGTGGCCACGGAGGTCTTGGCCGGCGGTCTCGAGCGCCGTTGCGGTCTCGTCGGCCCGGGACGGTCGCATCGATGGTGTGCGCGGCGAAACGGCGCTCAGGGACGATCGCACAACACCCGCTGGATCGCCTCCAGGTCGTGTCCGCTGGTCTCGACCCCGCTGCGCCACAGCATCACGCCGGCGCTCGTCATCGGTAGCGCGATTACCAGCGCGGATACCACGAAACTGTCGAACAGGCCGGCGACGCCCAGCAGTGCGCCGAGGATGCCGCCGGCCTTGGAACCGGCGGCGATCAATCCGGAACCCGTGCCGCGCAGGTGTACGGGATAGATTTCCGCGGCGTACGGAATCATGGTGGCGATCACGCCGCTGATCGCGACCAGCAGCAATACCGTCGCGGCGATCGTGAACGCTTGCGCGCGCAGGCCGCCCACCTCGATGGCGGCGAACGCCAGCAGCGCCAGCACTGTCAACGCAACGAACAACACCAGCGACTTGAAGCTGCTCCAGCGCTGGTACAGCCACACCACCGCGGCGATCCCTGGAATCGCCAACAACGCCGACTGGGCCATCAGCATGCCGGCCGCCCGCGCGTCCAGTCCGAGCTTGTGCAGGTTCGCGGGCAGCCACAACACGAAACCGAAATTCACCAGTCCCCATGCGAGGCCGCACATCATCAGCGCCAGGGTGATGCGCGCATGGCGTCCGCGCAGCATTTCGCCCAGGCCGGCGCGCGGCTGGCGGATTTCCATGATGGGCGCATCGGCAGACCCGGCACTCTTCACCAGTGCATTCGACGTACCCGCGAAGCGCGCCAGCACTGCGCGCGCCTCATCACCAAGACCCGCATTGGCGAGAAAGCGCGGCGATTCGGGGATGAAGCGATTGAGCACCACGATCAACGCGCCAGTCGGCAGGTTCAGCAGCCACAACGCGCGCCAACTGAAGCTCGGCTCCAACAAAGCCGCGGCGCCCGACGCGGCGAGATAACCCGCCGAAGTGCCGACGCCACCCAGCGCCACCAGCAGCCAGCCGCGATGCCGCGCGGGCACGGTTTCCGCCATCAGCGTGAAGGCGATCGGCAGCATGCCGCCCGCCGCCGCGCCCATCATGAAACACATCACCAGGTTCCACGCGAACGACGGCATCGTGCCGCAGATCGCGGTACCCATGAACAACAAGGCCGACAGCAGGATCGCCGCGCGACGCCCGAACACATCGGCAAGCCGTCCCCACACCACCGAACCCACGGCGGTACCGATCAGTGCGGACAGCGCGAGATAGCCCGCCTTCGACATCCCGATGTCGTATTCATGCGCCATGCCTGGCATCACGAAGGCGATCGACGCGGGCTTCATCACGTCGATGGTCAACGCGACCGCCAACACCACGACCAGCTTCCAGTGTTCGACGTTCAACGGCACGCCATCGGCGACCTGCCAACGCAGCGGGGCGCCGCCACGGGTGGTCATGCGCACCTGCGCGAGGCGCGGCAGCAGTCCATAGGCTGCCAGCAGCACCCCGCCCGGAATCAGGATCATGCCGAGCAGCATCTCCGCGTCCACCGGCATGCCGACCAGACGGAAATGCATCGGCGCCGCCATCACGTACATCGGCAGATGCAGGCATACGCCCGCCGCCACGGTCAAGCAGCCGAACCAGAACGCCACGGGGCGATGAAACGCAATGCGCATGGGCAGGAAAAGATGAACGGACGCCAAAGATAGCAGGCGTGATGCGGATGAATGCATCCTGAGCCCCACCACCCGGATTCACGCATCGTTGATCGGTGCGTGCCCAAGCTGGCTGCGGATGTTCACGCGGAGGTACCCCGTCATGCAAAAACACACCCTCGCTGCAGTGCTTTCTGCAACTCTGCTGATCGCAGGAGGCGCCGCATTCGCGCAAGACGCGCCCGTGCAAACCACCACGACCACGACCACCACCCGCGTCGGCACGCCCGGCGGTGCACTGAGCGAACCCGTCATCAAGGCCGACATCGGCAATGCGGGCTACCAGGAAGTGAAGGGCCTCGAGTTCAAGGATGGCGTCTGGCAGGCCAAGGCGCGCGGCGGCAACGACAAGTGGGTGCGCATCAAGGTCGGGCCGACCACAGGCAAGGTTTACCAGGCCGATGCACCTTCCAGGCTCAACGAGGACGAAATCAAGGCCAAGCTGACCGCGCAGGGTTACCAGAACATCGACGACGTGGAATTCGACGACGGCCTGTGGAGCGCCGATGCCAAGAACCCCGAAGGCAAGAA
>DATCSF010000199.1:0-3219 GCA_036568625.1 Rhodanobacteraceae bacterium
TTCCGCCGGCTGCTGGCGATGCTGTTGAACGGGCGCGACACCATCGTGCGTTTCTCGCCGCCGATTTCGCTGCAGGACCTGCGCGAGGAATCCGCCGACGAGCGCATCGAGCGCCTGCAACGCAAGCTGGCGCGCGTGCTGCGCGCGCACTTCCGGCGCGTCCGCACTGCGGTGATCGGGCCCGACCTGTCGCACCGGCACACCGTGGTCGATTCGGTGTTGAATGCGGAAAGCGTGCGCGCCGCGATCGCCGCCACCGCGGCGCGCGAAAACATCCCGCACGCCAAGGCCTGGCGGCGGGCGCAGAAGCTGATGGACGAAATCGCGGCGGATTATTCGCCGCCGTTCGTGCGTTCGATGTCGTTCCTGCTTTCCAACTTCTGGAACAAGCTGTACGACGGCATCGCGATGCACCACTTCGACACGCTGCGCGCGATCGCGCCGGGCTACGAGGTGGTGTATGTGCCGAGCCACCGCAGCCATGCCGACTACGTGCTGTTGTCGTACCAACTCCACATGAGCGGGGTGGTGGTGCCGCACATCGCGGCCGGCGTGAACCTGAACCTGCCGGTGCTGGGCTCGTTCCTGCGCCGGGGCGGCGCGTTCTTCCTGCGCCGGAGCTTCAAGGGCAACGCGCTGTACTCGGTGATCTTCAAGGAGTACATGGCGCAACTGATCGAACGCGGCGTGCCGATCGAGTACTTCGTGGAAGGCACCCGCTCGCGCACCGGGCGTTTGCTGGCGCCGCGCTTCGGGCTGCTGTCGATGACGGTGCGCGCCTTCCTGCGCGCGCCACGCCGGCCGGTGCTGTTCCAGCCGGTCTACATCGGCTACGAAAAGCTGATGGAGGGCCGCGCCTACATCGGCGAACTGTCCGGTAAGAAGAAGGAAAAGGAAACCTGGCTCGCGCTGTTGCGCGGCGGACGCAAGGCGCTGCGCCAGCATTACGGCCGCGTCACCCTGAATTTCGGCGAGCCGATCGAACTGACCACGCTGCTTGACGCCGCCAACCCGGACTGGCGCAGCGTCGGCGACAGCCCGGACAGCAAGCCGGAATGGCTGAATCGTGCGCTCGACAAGCTGGGCGAACAGATCCTCGTCAACACCAATCGCGCCGCCGACGTCAACCCGATCAACCTGATCGCGCTGGCGTTGCTGGCCTCGCCGCGCCACGCGCTGGCCGAAGTGGACCTGCTGGCGCAGATCGAATTGATGAAGGCGATCCTCCTCGAGCTGCCGTATTCCGCGCGCACCACGGTGACACCGATGGCGCCGGCCGACATCGTCGCCTACGCCGAGCAGATGGGCTGGATCAGGCGCATCGCGCATCCACTGGGTGACGTGCTGGCGGTGGAAGGCGAGAAGGCGGTGCTGCTGTCCTACTTCCGCAACAACGTGCTGCACCTGTTCGCGGCCGGCGCGTGGGTGGCGTGCTGCTTCATCAACAACCGCCGCATCGCGCGCGAAACCGTGACGCGACTTGGGCGCGCGGTGTATCCATTCATCCAGTCCGAACTGTTCCTGCCGTGGGACGCGAATGATTTCGCCGCACGCATCGAAGCGCTGATCGATTTCCTGATCGCCCGCGGCCTGCTGGCGGGCGGCGAAGGTCGCCTGTTGCACCTGGCCGCAGGCCGCGAGGACGATGCGTATCAATTGCGGCTGCTGGCGCACTGCCTGCTGCAGGCGTTCGAGCGCTACTACATCGCGATCGCCGCACTGGTGAAGAACGGCCCGCGTACCCTGACTGCGGCACAGCTGGAAAACCTGTGCCAGCTCGCCGCACAACGCCTGTCGCTGCTGTACCAGCAGAGCGCACCGGAATTCTTCGACAAGAGCCTGTTCCGCGGCTTCATCCGGAAACTGCGCGAGCGCCGCATCGTCTGGACCGACGCCGACGGCAAACTGGAATTCGATGCGGTGCTGAACGACGTCGCCCGCGATGCGCGGCTGATCCTGGCGCGCGAAGTGCGGCAGTCGATACTGAAGATCACGCCTGACGTGGTGGCTGCGGAACCAACAGAGTGACCCGCTGCCGCAGTAGGGCGAATGCAATGAAGCCCAACGGCTTCCGCAGTGGTGCTGGGCCTCCCCCGGATCAAGTCCGGGCCGGCCCAACCTGCGTTTCGCGGTGTAGGTTGGGCTGACGGCGGCTTCATCGGCGGAAGCCCAACGTCATCCGATATCGCGAACCTTCAGCGCTGCAACTTCGCCGCGAGCCTTGCGCGCAACACCGGCCATTCGGACGCGATGATCGAATACTCGACGCTGTCGCGGATGGTGCCGTCGTGGCGACGCTTGTGCTGTCGCAGTACACCGTCGCGATGGGCACCCAGCCGCTCGATCGCGCGTTGCGAGAGGGTATTCAGAATGTCGGTTTCCCAGCCGACCGCGGCGCAGCCGAGCGCCTCAAACCCATGGTCTGCCAGCAGCAACTTGCAGGCGGTGTTGACGTGCGTGCGCTGGCGGCTGGCACCGTACCACGTGTAGCCGATCAGTATGCGCGGGACGTCGGGCTTGAAATCGTAATAGCGCGTGCTGCCTGCGATCGCGCCGTCGCGCTTGTCGCGCACCGCGAATGGCAGCGATGCGCCGGTCGCCTGCATCGCCAGCGCCTCTTCGACGTACGCGCGCATCGCGCCTGGCCTCGGCACGTAGGTGACGCGCAGGTTCCACAACTCGCCATCCGCTGCGGCCTGTTCCAGGCCGGGGACGTGCTTCAGCGTCAGCGGCTCCAGGGCGACGAAGTCGTTTTCCAGCGCGACTGGCTCAAGCATCGAGATCGGGAATCAACTTGTTCTCGAAATACGCGATCATGTCCTTCAACTTGAGCTTGCGCTTTTTGAGGCGGCTCAACTGCAATTGGTCGCACGATGGATCCCCCGCCAGCTTGACAATCGCGGCGTCGAGATCGCGGTGTTCCTCGCGCAACTCGGCCAAGCGCCGGACCAACGTGGCGGGGTCGTTGTCGGACTGCATGGCAGCAGTGTAGCGTCGCCGCGGCGCCCGCTACACTGGCCCGTTCATGCAAGCCGTCGAACACCCGCCCCGCCCCCACGATCGCAAGCAGGCGCACGAAGCCGCGCGCCTGGCCAAGCGCCTGCGCCACGCGGTCGGGCGTGCGATCGCCGACTACAACCTGATCGAAGACGGCGACCGGGTGATGGTGTGCCTGTCGGGCGGCAAGGATTCCTGGACGCTGCTGGATCTGCTGCTCTC
>DATCSF010000200.1:0-11142 GCA_036568625.1 Rhodanobacteraceae bacterium
TGGGCAACAGTGCCTTTGCGAACGCGTCGCCATCATTCTGTTCGCGCCATGCCGCGAGTTCGTCGAGCCTGAACATGTGCGGGTCGCGAAATGGTTCCACCCAGAGTCGCCGCAATGCGGTCAGGTGCGCACCGCAGCCCAACGCTTCGCCCAAATCGCGCACCAGGCTGCGCACGTAGGTTCCGGAGCCGCACTCGACGTGCAGGTGCAATGTGTCGCCGGCGCGTTCCCGCAGCTCGAAGCGGAACACCTCGACTTCGCGCGGCGGTGCTTCGACCGCTTCGCCGCGACGCGCGCGCTTGTACAGCGGCACGCCGCCCTGCTTCAGCGCGGAGTAAACGGGTGGGATCTGCGTGATCCGCCCGGTCAGGGCATCCAGCGCATCGCCAACCGTGGCGTCGTCCAACGCGGGCACGGCGCGCTCGACCAGCACCGCGCCCTCGCTGTCGCAGGTATCGGTGGTGACGCCGAGCCGGCATTCGGCGGCATACGCCTTGCGCGCGCCGAGCAGGTAACCGGCGATTTTCGTGGCCTCGCCGAAACAAACCGGCAACAGTCCCGTCGCCAGCGGATCGAGGCTGCCGGTGTGCCCCGCCTTGGCGGCGCCGAACAGGCGCTTCGCCTGCTGCAGGGCGCGATTGGAGCTGATCCCTGATGGCTTGTCGAGGAGGAGGATGCCGTCGACGGCGTGGGACCGGGGGCCAGGAACCGGGATTCGGGACTCGGATTGTGCCATGCGTGCAAGGTCATGAATTCCGGCCCGCACCGGAACGACAGGAATGCGGGACGGCTGCGTGACTACGACTCTTCCGAGTCCCGGGGTTCCGAGTCCCGCAGCAATTGCTCTATCCGCTCGCCCTTGTCGACCGACTCGTCGTACCTGAAACGCAGTTCAGGCACACGGCGCATGCGCATCGTGTGCGCGAGTTCACGGCGAAATTCCCTGGCCAACGACTTCAGCGCCTTCACCACTTCGGCGGAGCGTTCGGGCTGCAGCGCCGTGACCCACACGGTGGCGACATCGAGCTCACGGCTGGTTTCAACATCCACCACGCTGGCCTGCGGCAGCGCATGGTCGCGCACCGCTGCATGCACCAGCGCGCCGACCTCGCGACGGAGTTCGGCGTTGACGCGGTCGGTGCGGTGGAAGGAACGCTGGGGCATGAGTGGGGCTGATGATATGCGAATTACTGCGTCGTCATTCCAGGGCCACCGCGGCTTCATCGCGGTGGAGCCCGGAACCCAGCGACTTTTATTTCGAGCAATCGAACCACGCAAAGACGCTGGGTTCCGGATCGCCGCCACGCGGCGCCCGGAATGACGACAAGAGTGAGCTGTTTGACGCTCCGGCTTTCGCTCCACCCTTACAGCGTGCGCGCCACTTCGATGCGCTCGAAGCATTCGATGCGGTCCCCCGGCTTGACGTCGTTGTACTGCTTGACGCCGATGCCGCACTCGCTGCCGCTCTTCACTTCGTCCACGTTGTCCTTGTAGTGGCGCAACGATTCCAGTTCGCCTTCGAAGATCACCACGTCGTCGCGCAGCACGCGAATCGGCTTGTTGCGCTTGACCGAGCCCTCTACCACCTGGCAACCCGCGATCGCACCGAACTTGGATGAACGGAACACATCTTTGACTTCCGCTACGCCGATGATCTCCTCGCGCACCTCCATGCCCATGAGGCCGGAAGCCGCCTGCTTCACCTGATCGATCACGTCATAGATGATCGAGAAGTAGCGAAGGTCCACGCCGCCCGATTCGATCACCCGGCGTGCCGATGCATCCGCGCGCACGTTGAAACCGATCAGCAGCGCCTTGGAGGCCGCCGCCAGCGTGGCGTCGGACTCGGTGATGCCGCCGACGCCCGACGCGATCACGTTGACCTTGACCAGGTCGTTGCTGATCGCGGTGAGCGATTCGCGCAGTGCCTCCGCCGAACCTTGCACGTCGGCCTTGATGAGGATGTTGAGGGTTTGCTGGCCCTCGCCCTTGCCCATCATCGCCATCACGTCTTCGAGCGTGTTGGTGCGCGTGACCAGGCGCTTCTCGCGGCGCTTGGCCTCGCGCTCGGAGACCACGTTGCGGGCCAGCTTCTCGTCGGCCACGACAACGAACTCGTCGCCGGCTTCCGGCACGCCGGACAGGCCCAGCATCTGCACCGGAATCGACGGACCCGCGCTTTCGACCTGCTTGCCGGTTTCGTCGAACAACGCGCGCACGCGGCCGTACTCGACGCCGCACACTACGTAATCGCCGCGCTTCAGCAGGCCCTGCTGCACCAGCACGGTGGCGACCGGGCCGCGACCCTTGTCGAGGCTGGACTCGATCACCACGCCCGAGGCGCGGCCATCCGGCACCGCCTGCAGCTCCATCACCTCGGCCTGCAGGCCGATCGCCTCCAGCAAGGCGTCCACGCCCATGCCGGTCCTGGCGGACACCGGCACGAACTGGGTGTCGCCACCCCAGTCTTCGGGGATCACTTCATGCTGGGCCAGGCCCTGGCGCACGTTGTCCGGATTGGCTTCCGGCTTGTCCATCTTGTTGACCGCGACGATCAGCGGCACCTTGGCCGCGCGCGCGTGCTGGATGGCTTCCACCGTCTGCGGCATCACGCCATCGTCGGCCGCCACCACCAGCACCACGATGTCGGTGGATTGCGCGCCGCGCGCACGCATGGACGTGAACGCCGCGTGGCCGGGCGTATCGAGGAACGTGATGACGCCCTTTGGTGTTTCGACGTGGTACGCGCCGATGTGCTGGGTGATTCCGCCTGCCTCGCCCGACGCGACTTTCGTGCGACGGATGTGGTCGAGCAACGAGGTTTTGCCGTGGTCGACGTGGCCCATGAT
The DNA here is from genome assembly GCA_036568625.1 of Rhodanobacteraceae bacterium. Taxonomy (GTDB): domain Bacteria; phylum Pseudomonadota; class Gammaproteobacteria; order Xanthomonadales; family Rhodanobacteraceae; genus 66-474. The sequence goes on from DATCSF010000200.1 coordinate 2,850, forward strand.
GGTGACCACCGGCGGGCGCGGCGCTTTTTCGCCTTCGGCCGCATCGGTAACGACGTGCGCGGCGAGTTCGGTTTCGGCCGTCTTCTCTTCGGCATCGACCGGCTTGTGGCCGAGTTCCTCGACCACCAACGCCGCGGTATCGTGGTCGATGGTCTGGTTGATGGTCACCATGGTGCCCATCTTGAACAGCGCCTTGACCACTTCCGAGCCCTTCACCGCCATCTTCTGCGCAAGGTCGGACACCACGACGGTCTCGCCGATGGGGATCTCGCGCATCATCGGCGCCACGGGCTTGGAGAAGCCGTGCTGGCCGGTGATGTCGGAAATGTCCACCCTGGGCCTCGCACGCTTGCGGGTGGAACGACGCGCGCGTTCGGCGTCGGTGAGATGCAACTCACCGCCGGTGTAGCGCGCGGCGCCGTCGTCGTCTTCGCGCATGCGGTGCGATCCGCGCCGCTTGGCCTTGTGGGAAGTCGTATCCTTGCCGTCACGTGCCGGCTTCGGCGCCTCGTGCCGACGTACCGGCGTGGCTGCCGCATCCGGCGCACTCGCCGGTCCGCCGGCTGCGTGCGCAGCCGCGGCTTCGGCCTCGGCGCGCGCACGCTCTTCCGCGACGCGTTTGCGCTCGGCCTCGGCGGCCTCGAGCCGTTGCTGCTCTTCCTTGCGGCGGCGGTCCTGCTCGGCCAGTTCGGCCAGCTCGCGCTCGTGCTGTTCCTGCGATTCCTTCAGTTTGCGCAGCGCCTCCTCGCGCTCGCTGTCCACGACGCCGTCGGTTGGAACCGCGGCGCGCTTGACGTAGGTACGGCGCGCGCGCACTTCCACGTTGACCGTCTTGGCGCTGGCACCGCGGCCGCCGGCCACCGTGATTTCGCTGACCTTGCGTCGCTTCAACGTGATCTGCCGCGGCGTGGCGGTAGTCGTCGCCGTCTGCTTGCCGTGGTTGCGGCGCAGGAAATCAAGCAGCTTGGTTTTTTCGCGATTGCTGATGACCTGGTCGGGGCCTTCGAATTGCATGCCCGCTTCGGCAAGCTGCGCCAGCAGCTTGTCCTCGGGCGTGCCCACCATGCTCGCGAGTTGCTTGATTGTGATGTCTGACATCATCTACCTCTCACGGGCCGCCTGCAGGACTTCCACATGCTGCCCATTGTCTACGTCCCGCCAATATTTCGCACTTGCCGGAAACCGCTCAACCTGCATCCTGCTCCATCTTGGCGATCATCGGCGCGCGCGCGGCCATGATCAGCGCACCGGCGCGTTCCTCATCCATGCCTTCGATGTCGATCAGGTCGTCCACTGCCTGATCGGCCAGGTCGTCCAGCGTAATGATCTCGCGTTCGGCCAGTGCATAGGCGGTTTCCTCGTCCATGCCTTCCAGCGCCAGCAGTTCGTCTGAAGGCTTGTGCTCGTCGATGTCTTCTTCCACCGCCAGCGCTTCGGTCAGCAGTGCATCCTTGGCACGCGACCGCAGTTCCTCGACGATGTCCTCGTCGAAGCCCTCCACGGCCAGCAGTTCGCCGGTCGGCACGTAGGCGATTTCCTCGACCGTCGAGAAACCTTCCTGCACCAGGATGTTGGCGATTTCCTGGTCCACCTCGAGCTTGTCCATGAACAACTGCCGGGCGGCTTCCTGCTCGGCCTCGCTCTTGGCGGCGACCTGGTCCTGGGTCATCACCTTCAAGTCCCAGCCTGTCAATTTGCTGGCGAGGCGCACGTTCTGGCCACCGCGGCCGATCGCCTGGCTCAACTTGTCCTCGGCCACCGCGATGTCCATCGAGTGCTTGTCTTCGTCCACGATGATCGACTGCACCTCGGCCGGCGCCATCGCGTTGATCACGAACTGCGCCGGCGCGTCGTTCCACAACACGATGTCGATGCGCTCGCCGTTCAATTCGTTGGACACCGCCTGCACGCGCGAACCGCGCATGCCGATGCAGGCGCCGATCGGATCGGTGCGCTTGTCGTGCGCTTCCACCGCGATCTTGGCCCGGTCGCCGGCATCACGCGCGCAGGCGCGGATCTCGACGATGCCCTGGCCGACTTCCGGCACCTCCAGCTTGAACAGCTCCATCATGAATTCCGGCGCAGTGCGCGACACGAACAACTGCGGGCCGCGCGGCTCGGAACGCACCTCGAACAGGTAACCGCGCACGCGGTCGCCCACGCGCACCGCTTCGCGCGGAATCGCCTTGTCGCGCGGGATGAACGCTTCGGCGTTGCCGCCGAGGTCGAGATAGATGTTGCCCCGCTCGACCCTTTTCGCGACGCCGTTGATCAGCTCGCCCACGCGGTCCTTGTAGGCATCGACCACCTGCGCGCGCTCGGCCTCGCGGATGCGCTGCACGATGACTTGCTTGGCGGCCTGCGCGGTGATACGCCCGAATTCCGGATTTTCGATCTGCTGCTCGATGTACTCGCCCACCTGTGCGCCCGGGCGCTCATCGACCGCGTCCATCAGGCGCAACTGCCAGTCGGGCGATTCCATCTCGCCGTCGTCAGCGATCACTTCCCAGCGGCGGAAAGTTTCGTAGTCGCCGGTTTCCTGGTCGATGGTGACGCGGATTTCCGGTTCTTCCTCGGGGTAGCGCTTCTTCGCGGCCGTGGCCAGCGCCGCCTCGAGGGCACCGAAAATCACGTCGCGCGGCACCGCCTTCTCGGCGGCCACGGTGTCCACGATCATCAGAAGATCACGATTCATTTCCACTCTCCGGCGAAGCGGCCCTCATTGCACGCTTCGGTTCTTGAAATCTTCCGGCAACTGCCGGAACTCTCTTCGCCGTCCCGGCACAAAACCGGGAATCGACATCCTTCAATCTATCAATGCCTGCGTCTGGGCTTCTTGCCCGTCGCACCATCCGCGCCCTTGCCCGGCCTGGGTTTGGGCGCGTAACCCAGCGCATCCCAATCGGGCACCAGCTGCGCGCTTTCAAATTCATCCTCGGCGACGTCGATGCGGGTTCCATCGACGTCCATCTCGATGCGATTGCCCTCCACCGCGACGATCTTCCCGCGCATCCGCCGGCGCCCGTCGCGCGGCAACTTCAACGTCACCTTGGCTTCCGAGCCCAGGAACCGCGCGAATTGTTCCGCGTTGAACAGCGGTCGCTCGATACCGGGCGAAGACACTTCCAGCACGTAATGCCCGGGGATCGGGTCATCCACGTCCAGCAGCGCGGAAATCTCGCGGCTGGCCGCTTCGCAATCGTCCACGCTCACCGCGTTGGCGGCGTCGCCTTCGTGCCGCAGCGAATCGATGTACACGCGCAGCAGACCGCCACCGTGGCCGGCGTTCCATTCCACCCCGAGGCATTCCAGGCCCAGCTCCGCAAGGGCCGGCGCCACGCGCGCTGCGATTGCTTCGGTCTCCATCGCGTTCCGTGATTTTTGGAAACAAAAAATGGGCGCAAGGCCCATTCCTTAAGTTCGCCGGTTTTGATCCTGAACCCGGCGTCCCGCGTCCTTGCGGTGTGCCACCTGCGCATCATCCGTGATTGCAAACGAAAGGATCCGTCCTTTCCACAAAGCCTGGTAGCGGGGGCAGGATTTGAACCTGCGACCTTCGGGTTATGAGCCCGACGAGCTGCCAGACTGCTCCACCCCGCAACAGGGAACGTGGAAATATAAAGGACATCGCATTGTTTTGCAACGCCGGCGACGGCTGCCGTGCACGTCCCACGGGTTACGTGGCCTGTCTGCGGTTGCGTGCAGGGTGGCATCGACGCCGGTGCGGCCGACCAAGCCGGCCGGCCATGAGCGGCGGGTCCACCCCATGATCGGGGTTTGTTCCGGCGCTACTGGAATGACCGTCGGCTGCTTGACTGCGAATCGATCCCCAAGCAATCGGCAGCAACCGATGTCATCGCATGCGGTGGCTTACCCCGATGCCCGCGACCTGACGTTTGGCTGCTTCGTCTGGGTAGCGATGGGGGTACCGGCGAGCCGAGCCGCATAGAGCGCGGCGCCGATATGCGGCTCGTAAAGGGGCTGCAACAAATCGAACGGGCGCCGGCTCGCATCCAGCGCCTCCCGAAAAGGCGTCAACAGGAGATGCCCTGTATTGAAGGCACCTCCCGAACCGGAAACGAGCGCCACCTCATCAGGTTCAAACCGCAAAGCAGTACGGACCGCCAGCGCAATCCGTGCCAGTTCCTCACCCGCCTGCGCGAAGATCCCGATGGCTTCGGCGTCGCCGGCTTGGGCCGCGCTTGCGACCAGTTGCGAAAGCTGCGCCAGCTCGCCACGAGATGAGGCGCGTTCGCCGTAGACGTACGTGCAGATGTCGAAATCGGTCTGCAATCGCAAGGCTTCGTTGAACATCGCGTGCAGCGGTCCTTTCGGCAGGCGACCATCGCTCATCCGCGAGTACTTGTTCAGGCCCTGGATCGCGATCCAGTAGGCCGAGCCTTCGTCGGAAAATGCCTCGCCCCAACCCCCCGCCCGTGCGGTGCGCCCTTGGCGCTGCCCGTAGCCGATCGAGCCGGTTCCGGCCACGATATTGATGCCATCTGCGCAGCCCAGGGAACCGGCCCATCCGCACACCATGTCGTTGTCGCAGGTGTAACGATCATGGCCAAGGATCGTCTCCGGGAGGGCACGCAGGCGTGGCACCATGCTGCCGTCCTCGCCAAACGCCGGCAGGCCGAAGAAGGCGTGGCTGATGTCCGCCGCGGTAATCGAGGCCGTGTACAGGACTTCGCCGACCCCAAGGGCCAGCACCTCGCGCACGCCGTCCAACCCGACTTGCGGGTGGTAGGTCGTCCCCAATTGTGCTTCTGCCAACAAGCGGCCATGGTGCTCGATGAGGGCGAAGCGGGTCTTGGTCCCACCGCCGTCGACACCAAGGAAATAGCCGGGGCCGGTCATGCGGCTGCGTGGATGCGCACGCCCTGCACGACCCGATTCACTATCCCCTGCGGGTTCGGGTTGTCGGGAGTGATCCCGCGTGCGAGCGAGGCTTGCAAGGCAAAGACTTGCGCGGCCGCGACATAGGGCCAGATCAGGTCCACGTCATCGGCCTGGGCCATGCCGGGAACCACGATGGTGTCGTCGGTCGCGCCGGGCCGCGGCCGCGCGGTCACTTCGATGACCCGCGCAGCCACGCCGTCGCGGCGAAGTTCGTCGACCAGGTCGTGGTCGTAGCTGCGCGTGAGCGGATTGTTGGACACGAACACGATCACGAGTGTGTTGCCGGTGACGAAGGTCTTGGGTCCATGGCGAAAGCCGAGCGGCGAATCGAAACAGGTTGCGACGGCTCCGTTGCACAGTTCACCGAGTTTCAGCGCCGCCTCGCGAGCCAGTCCTTGCAGCGGGCCGCTGCCAAGATAAACCACACGATCGTGGCGTTGGCCGGCAAGCACCTGCAGGGCCGGCCACGCACCCTCGATGACAGCCGCAGTCGCACTCGTCATGGGTTGAATACGCGCGTCCAGCGCGCGCGCCGGCGACAACACTCCGAGCGTAGCATAGAGCATGCAACTGAAACTTGAGGTCATCGCGAAACCGGCATCGTGGGTCTCTTCCGGCAATTGCAGCACCATCGAGCGCCGAACCTGGATGCGGGCCAGCGCGCCATGGGCATTGCAGGTCACGACCAGATGACGGCAGTCTGGAACGCGTGCTTCGACGAGATCGACCGCGGCCAGGCTCTCGGGGCTGTTGCCGGAGCGGCCGAACGAGACCAGCAGCAACGGATGTCGTGGATCCAGGTACAGGTCCGGCGCGCTGACGAGGTCGGTCGTGGGGACGGCATCCACGCGCGCGGCCAGTTGCCTGTCGAGCACTGGCGCCAGGCACTGGCCAATGTAGGCGGAACTGCCCGCCCCCGCCAGGATCACCCGTGCCGCCGCGGAGTCGGTTACGGGTGCAACGAATCGCTGCAGGCGATCGTGCATGTCCGCCACGAGGGCACCGGTGCGCTCGAGCATCCGCGGCTGCTGTTCGATCTCGCGGGCGGTGCGCAGTGCACCGCTGGCAGCGAGCTGTGCCTCGGGTATTCCCAAATATTCAATTCGATGTGCGGTCATGGCAGGCATGGTGATAGTCATCCAGAACAGTCATCACGTGCGCCACGACCCACGCCTTCGGGTCGCACACGGCGCCGGAACGAAGTGACGAAAGCGCGGCGGGCAGGTACTGACTGAGCAGTGGCATGGGCGGCGGCTGTTCACGAAGATTGGAAAACAGCCGTTGACGCGCGGACTCGACCACCGGATCGGGCCAGTAATAACGGATGCGATCGCTCAGGCTGTATTGCATGTCGATCTCCAACGCGCGACCTTCCGCGTGGTAATAGCGCCGCCATTGCGCAGGCTCATCGCGCATGCGCGTCAGCACGGTTGCGCGCAGCCGCGCGCGGCGTTCCACGGGAGTCCATTCATTTTCCATTGCGTCCAGTGCCCACAGCGCCTCGCGCAGCGCGAAGGTGAGCCCGGGCCCGACCTTGAGGATTGCGAAATGGTCGCGTACCAGCGCGCGCAGCGCGGTGCGGGTCTGGTAGTCGGTGGAATGGGCCTCGAACACCAGGCCCGGCACGGTCTCGATCGCTTCGCTCAGCTTGCGCGCCTTTTCGGGCTGGTAATCGACCACGTCATGATGGTCGAACTCCACGCCGGGTTGCACCACCGAGGCAATCACGCGTTGCCAGGCCGACGCGAGATCGGCCTCCATGAACGCCTGCCGGTGTGCCGCGATGGTGGCCAGGGCCGCTTCCGGCGTGGTGACAGCAAGCCCGTCAATGGCTTCGGTGGCACCACCGGGTGTCGGTACCTCGGTACCGATCACGTACACCGGAGGCGTGCGACGGAGGCGTTTGCAGGTCGCCTCGGCGGCCTGGCACAACCGCACCGCGCGGCGCACGACTTCGGCTTCCGGCAGCGGTACCGGATCGTCGGCGCAAGCCATCGAGCAATCGAGATGGATCTTCTGGAAACCGGCCGTGACATAGGCTTTCACCATGGCTTCGGCCTTGTCCATCGCGGCGGCGGCATCGAGGTGCGTCCATGGATTGGGGCCGAGGTGATCGCCACCCAGCACGATCCGGTCGACTGGCAGGCCAACGCGTTCCGCGATCGCGTGCACGAACTCCACGAACCCGCGGGGATGCATGCCGGTATAGCCGCCATCCTGGTTGACCTGGTTGCAGGTGGCTTCGAACAAGACCATCGGCGTGTCGTGCAGCAGCGCGTGCTGCAGGGTCGCTTCCAGGACCAGGGGATGCGCGGAGCACACCGAGGTGATGCCGCAGGCATCACCCTGTCGATGCTTCCCTATCAATGTCTGGATGTCTTGCATCGTCGCCATTCCCTGTTCAGGCCGCGGGCACCGTTGCGGCCGTATCACGCTCCGGCTGCAACACCAGCAACAGCGATGCCGCCAGCGCCAGCACGAGGCCCGCCAACTTCAACGGCCCCGGCATGACTCCCGCAATCAGCATCGCCAAAGCCGCAGTGACGAGCGGCGCACCGGCATTGGTGAGCGGCGCCACCACGATGGCCTTGCCGTAGCGGAAGGCCAGCACCAGCATCAGTGCTCCGATCGCGTTCAGGATCTGGATCGCCGCGGCCATCCAGGGGCCATCCCAACCAAGATTGATGGGTTGGCGGAAGTCGGTCATCGCCGCGGCCACGGGTACCAGCAAGAGTGCGCCGATGGTCATGTAGGAGAAAATGCTCTCGGCGCCCACGTGCTGATTCGCCAGTTTCATCAGGTATGCCTGCACGCCCCAGGCCAGCATGATCAGCATCGACTGCAGGAACCAGCCTATTCCTGCCCCGTTGCTGCCATCCGCCGACAGGTTCAACAACGGCAAGGCCACAAGCGCAAGCACGATGCCGAGCGTGCCCGCGCGCCCGGTGCGTTCGCGCAGCAACGCAAACGACATGACGATGGTCACCACGGGCGACAGCGAGATGATGGGGAAGATGAAATAGGCCGGCCCGATGGTCAGGGTGTGGAACAGCAACATCTGCCCGCCGGCGCCAAGCAGGCCGATCATCAGCCCGTAGGCGACCGCGCGCGGAGTGCGATCGAGTTTCCAGCCGCCAAGCCACAGCACGATCACCGCCGGTGGAATCATCGTCAGCGCCCACACGCAGTAGACCAGCGTCTCGGGGAACCCGTGTTCCGCCGACAGCCCCGAAAGCGCACCCCAGACCCCCCACAGCGCCACGGTTGCCAGGGAGCAACCCACCCACATGCGGCGAGCGGAGAAACCGACCGCGCTGGTCATGCGGATTTCCCGATGGGCGTTGCCTTGAGCAACAGGAAATGTTCGAAGCGCGCGTGCAAGGTGTTGGCT
>DATCSF010000201.1:0-9218 GCA_036568625.1 Rhodanobacteraceae bacterium
GGTTATGGCAGCCAGGGCCGCGCGCACGCGCTGAACCTCCGCGATTCCGGACTCGACGTCGTGGTCGGCCTGCGCCGGAACGGCCCCTCATGGCAACGCGCAGCGGACGAAGGCTTCACGGTGCTGGAACCGGCCGCGGCCGTGCGCGATGCCGACCTCGTCGCAGTGCTCACGCCCGACATGGCGCAACCGGCGCTGTACCGCGAGGCGATCGCACCCAACATGAAGCCCGGTGCAGCGCTGCTGTTCGCGCACGGTTTCAACGTGCACTTCGGGCAGATCGAACCGCGCAGCGACATCGACGTGATCATGGTCGCGCCCAAGGGGCCCGGCGCGCTGGTGCGCAGCGAGTACGCGCGTGGTCGCGGCGTACCGTGCATCTGGGCGGTGGCGCAGGACGCCAGCGGCGCCGCGGAGGCGAAGGCCAAGGCGTACGCCGACGGCATCGGTGGCGGTCGCGCGATGCTGATCAAGACCGACTTCAAGGAAGAAACCGAGACCGACCTGTTCGGCGAGCAGGCCGTGCTGTGCGGCGGCGCCAGCGCGCTGGTGCAGGCCGGTTTCGAGACGCTGGTCGAAGCCGGCTACCAGCCGGAGATCGCGTACTACGAAGTCATGCACGAGCTGAAGCTGATCGTGGACCTGTTCTACGAAGGCGGCATCACGAAGATGCTGGAGTTCGTCTCGGAAACCGCGCAATACGGCGATTTCGTCAGCGGCTCGCGCGTGATCGACGCCGGCGTGAAGGCCCGCATGCAAGACGTGCTGAAGGATATCCAGGACGGCACCTTCGCGCGCAACTGGATCGCCGAATACGCCGCCGGCCTGCCCAACTACAAGCGCTTCAAGCAGGCCGACCTCGACCATCCGATCGAACAGGTCGGCAAGAAGCTGCGCGCGCGCATGCCGTGGCTGCAGCAGCCTGCCGGGTACCAGGCCGCCGCGAAACCGGCCGCGCCAAGCGACGCGGTCGCACCCCTGAAAAAGGCCGGCTGAGTTCGGCCGCCCCACCCGCAACGAGGTCTGCCATGAAACGCTTTCACATCGCCCTGGCCGTCGCCGATTTGGACGCCTCCATCAAGGACTACAGCGCACGCCTGGGACAACCGCCGCAGGCGGTGGTCGACGGCGTGTATGCGCTGTGGCGCACGGAACTGTTGAACTTCGCGATCTGCCGCGATCCCGGGCAGGCAGGCAGGCTGTGTCGCATGGGTTTCCTCGATGACGAGACGCATGACGTGACGCGCGACACCGACATCAACGGCATTCCGTGGGAGCGGTTTTCCACGCTCGCCCACGACCTGCGGGTGGCAACGACCTACGGCGTGCCGCGCTACACCCCCCTCGATGACGAACTGATCCGCAACTGACCTGCGAAAGGACCGCCTCGTGAACACGCCGCTGCCAGCCGCACGGGATCTTCGCCCGAACCCCGACTGCCATCCGCTCGCCGGCCAGCCGATGAGCGGCGCCGAGGTGGTGGTGCAGGTATTGGCGGACGAAGGCCTGGACGTACTGTTCGGCTATTCCGGCGGCGCGATCCTGCCGGTCTACGACGCGGTGTTCCGCCACAACGCCTTGCACCCCCGCGCCGACGGTGGCGAAGCGTTGCCGCTGGTGGTGCCGGCCAACGAACAGGGCGCGGGGTTCATGGCCTCGGGCTATGCGCGCGCGTCGGGCAAGGTTGGCGTCGCGATCGTCACTTCCGGTCCCGGCGCCACCAACCTGGTGACGCCGATCCGCGACGCGATGGCCGACTCGGTGCCGCTGGTCGCGATCTGCGGCCAGGTGCCGACCTCCGCACTGGGCAGCGATGCGTTCCAGGAAGCGCCGGTCAGCAACATCATGGGTGCCTGCGCCAAGCACGTGTTCCTGGTCACCGAAGCGGAGCGCCTCGAAGCCACGCTGCGCACCGCGTTCGAGATCGCGCGCAGCGGCCGTCCCGGCCCGGTGGTGGTGGACATCCCGAAGAACGTGCAGAACGCGCCGCTGCGCTTCGACGGCGCCTGCCGGCTGCCGATTCCCGGTTATCGCGCACGCCTGCGCGCAATCGAGGGCGCACATCTGGACGATGACGCCTGCGAAGATTTTTTCGCGGCGCTGGCGCAGGCGAAACGCCCGCTGATCTACGCCGGTGGCGGCGTGATCAAGGGCGAGGCCGCGCCTGCGCTGCGCGCGTTCGCCACGGGCTTCGGCTTGCCGGTGACCACCACGTTGATGGGCCTCGGCGCGTTCGATACCCGCCACACGCTGGCACTGCACATGCTGGGCATGCACGGCACCGCCCATGCCAACTACGCGGTGGAGGATTGCGATTTCCTGCTGGCACTGGGCGCGCGCTTTGATGACCGCGTGGCGGGCGTGCCCGAAAAATTCGCACCGCGCGCGCGGTTCATCGCGCAGGTCGACATCGATCCCGCGGAAATCGGCAAGGTGAAATCGGTGAACTGGCAACACGTCGGCCCCCTCGCCGCGGCACTGGAACGCCTGACCCGCTACGGCAAGGCGCACGGCTTCGCCGCGGCACTCGATGACTGGCACGCGCACGTCGCACAACTGAAACGCGACCACGCGCTTGGCTACGACCGCGCCAGCGGAAAAATCCAGCCGCAGGCGGTGATCGAGGCCATCAACCGCCACGCCCAGGGCCGCGCCATCGTCAGCACCGGCGTCGGCCAGCACCAGATGTGGGCCGCGCAATATTTCGATTTCGCGGAACCGCGCCATTGGCTCACATCGGGTTCCATGGGCACGATGGGGTTCGGACTGCCCGCGGCCATCGGCGCGCAGTTCGCGCGGCCCGATGCCCTGGTGATCGACATCGACGGCGACGGCAGCATCCGCATGAATCTCGGCGAGCTGGAAACCGTCACCACCTACGGCCTGCCGCTGAAGATCGTGGTGCTGAACAATGTCGGCGACGGCATGGTACGGCAATGGCAGAAGCTGTACTTCGGCCGGCGCTTCGCTGCGTCCGACAAGAGCCTGCACCGCAAGGACTTCATCAAGGCCGCCGAAGCCGATGGCTTCGCCTGGGCGCGCCGGCTGGAACGCAAGGATGAACTCGAAGCCACCATCGCGGCATTCCTCGCCCACGACGGCCCGGCATTCCTCGAGGTGATGATCGATCCCGACGCCGGCGTGTATCCGATGGTGGGACCGGGCGCGACCTACGCGCAGATGATCACCGGCGAGTTCATCGCCGCACGCGCATCGCCACCCGTCGCGGAAACGGAAATACCCGACATGTTTTGACTCCCGCGGTGCGCAACACCTGGACCCGCCCTGCGCCGGACTGCCAAGGCAGGGGCGCCGAAGGGAACGTCGCGGGACCACGAAAGACGGGCCGCAGGATGCGGTCTGCGGTGACGAACGCAAACATCAATGGAGCGCTGTCATGAAACACACCTTGTCGATCCTGCTGCAGAATGAATCCGGCGCGCTGGTGCGCGTGGCCGGCCTGTTCGCCGCGCGCCATTGCAACATCGACGCACTCACCGTGGCCGCCACGCACGACCCGGCGGTGTCGCAGATCACGCTGGTGATGCACGGTGATGCGAACACGCTGGAACAGATCCTGCGCCAGTTGCGCAAGCTGGTCGACGTATTGGACGCCAACAGCCTGTCGCTGGTCGGCAACCGCGACGATGCCCGGCTGGCGCTCGCCCTGCCGGCATGAACGCGCGTGCGGCCGCCGTCCCGACCACGCCGACCGGGCTCGATGGCGAACTGTTGCAGCGCGCGCGCGCGACGCGCGTGTACGAGGTGGCCTGCGTGACCGCGCTGGACGAAGCGCCGCTGTTGTCCGCGCGTCTCGGCGCACGCGTGCTGCTGAAGCGCGAGGACCGGCAGCCGGTGTTCTCGTTCAAGTTGCGCGGCGCCTACAACCGCATGGTGAAACTGGATGCCGGGCAACGCGCGCGCGGCGTGATTGCGGCTTCGGCCGGCAACCATGCGCAGGGCGTGGCGCTGGCCGCGGCGAAACTCGGCATCCAGGCGGTAATCGTGATGCCGGTGACCGCACCCGAGGTGAAAGTCGACGCGGTGCGGCGCATCGGCGGTCCGTTCGTCGAGGTGGTGCTGTCCGGCGATTCGTACAGCGATGCGCAGGCCGCGGCGGCACGTATCGAAGCCGAGCGCGGACTCGTCTTCGTGCACCCCTTCGACGACCTCGACGTGATCGCGGGCCAGGCCACCGTGGGGCTCGAGTTGTTGCGTCAGTGTGCGGCAGACCTGCACGCGGTGTTCGTGCCGGTGGGCGGCGGCGGATTGCTGGCCGGCGTCGCGGCATGCATCAAGGCCGAGCGGCCGCAGGTACAAGTCATCGGCGTGCAAGCCGCGGACTCGGATGCAATGGCGCGCTCGCTGGAATCGGGCAGTCGGGTTGCGCTCGACGAGGTTGGCCTGTTCGCCGATGGCACCGCCGTGAAACGCGCGGGCGAGCTCACTTTCGAACTGTGTCGCCGCCACGTGGACGCCATGCTGCGCGTGGATGCCGATGCCGTGTGTGCGGCCATCCGCGACATCCATCAGGAAACCCGCAGCGTGCCGGAACCCGCGGGCGCATTGGCCCTGGCGGGACTCAAGCAGTACGCGACGACGCGCACCGCCTTCAATGGCGCGCTGGTGGCGATCGTTTCCGGCGCCAACATGAACTTCGATCGCCTGCGCTTCGTGGCCGAACGCGCCGAAGTCGGTGAACAGCGCGAGGCGGTGTTCGCGGTGACGATTCCCGAGGAACGCGGCAGCTTCCGGCGCTTCTGCGCGGCGATCGGCCGGCATGACATCACCGAATTCAACTACCGCATCGGCGATACGTGCCACGCGCACATCTTCGTCGGCGTGCGCATCGCCAGGCGCGACGAGCGCGAGGCACTGGCCGCGATTTTCCGTGCACAGGGCTTTGCGGTGCTCGACCTCACCGACGACGAACTCGCCAAGCAACACCTGCGCCACATGGTCGGCGGCCGTTCGCCGCTGGCGCGCGACGAACACCTGTATCGCTTCGAGTTTCCCGAACGTCCCGGTGCGTTGACGCGCTTCCTCGGCCACATGCACCCTGACTGGAACATCAGCCTGTTCCATTACCGCAACCAGGGCGCCGATTACGGCCGCATCGTGGTCGGCATCCAGGTGCGCGCGGACCAGCAGCTGGCGCTGCGTCGATTCCTCGACACGCTCGGTTATCCGTATTGCGACGAAACGGACAATCCCGCCTATCGGCTGCTGCTGTGCGCGTGATGCACCATCTACTCGGCGTGCAGTTCGGCGACGAAGTCGTAAACGTCGCCGCGATACCACGAGGTGGTGAATTCCACCACCCGGCCGTCATCGAGGAAGGCACGCCGCTCCACGTTGAGGCCGGCGCTGCCGGCGCGCACGTGCAGCAGGCGCGCATGCCGCGCGCTCAGGGGCACCGCGCGCAACCGCTGCAATGCGCGACGTGGGCGGCAGCCGCGGGTTTCCAGCGCCGCATACAGCGAGTCGCGCACCAGCATCGGATCGGGCAACACGTCGGCCGGCACCACGCTGCGCTCGATCGCCAGCGGTTCGTCACCGGCGTAACGCACGCGATACAGGCGTACCACCTGCGCACCGGGCGACAGGTTCATCGCCATCGATTCCTCCGGCGTCACCTCGCCCACGCCGCGCTCGAAGAACTCCGAGCGCGCATCCAGTCCGCGCGCGCGCAGGTCCTCGGTGAAGCTGGTCAGGCGCGACATCGGCTTGACGATGCGCTCGGCCACGAAAGTGCCGGCGCCATGGCGCTGGACCAGCGCGCCATCCTCGACGAGGCCGGCGATGGCCTTGCGCACGGTGACGCGCGACAGGCCCAGCGTCTGTGCCAGGTCGCGCTCGCTGGGCAGCGCATGGCCGGGTTCGATGACGCGCCGTTCGATCACGTTGCGGATCGCGCTGCGCAGCCGCAGGTAGGCCAGCGGCTGGCGCGCGGAACGATCACGGCCGAGCCGGCGGTATTCGGCAACGAGGGCGCTTTGCATGGCGCGCACCATACCAATGGCGCACCAGCGGAACAATCCCGGAGCCGCAGGCGGAGCGGCGCAACCTGCGGCGGGTTGTTGTCGCCATGGCGGTTGTCGCGAATTGGTATCTTGTGGTATTAAACTGGTATTATTTCGACAGTCGGCCCTTGGCCGCCTGCCCTGCTGAGTTCGAGGTGCGATGTGACTCCTGCGTCCCTGCCCGTCGATCCTTTCGACCTGGTGATTTTCGGCGGAACCGGCGATTTGGCCATGCGCAAGCTGCTGCCGGCGCTGTTCCACCGTTTCCTGGCCGGGCAGATCCGGCTCGGCAGCCGCATCCTTGGCGCAGCGCGCGAACCGCTGGACGACGAAGGCTACCGCGCTGCGGTGAGCGCGGCGCTGGGCAACGCGAGCGATCACACGCCGGAACAGCGCGATGCATTCCTGGGCCTGCTCGACTATCGCGCGCTGGATGCACGCAAGGACGAAAACTGGGACGGCCTGGCCGAACTGCTCGGTGAGCGGCCGGACAACATCCGTGTCTTCTATCTCTCCACCTCACCCGAACTGTTCGTGGACATCTGCGAGCGGCTGGCGCGACACGGACTCAACCAGGGCGCCGCACGCGTGGTGCTGGAGAAACCGATCGGACGCGACCTCGCCAGTGCCAACCGCATCAACGATGACGTGGGCCGCGTATTCGCCGAGTCGCAGACCTATCGCATCGACCATTATCTCGGCAAGGAAACGGTGCAGAACCTGCTGGCGCTGCGCTTCGGCAATGCACTGTTCGAGCCGCTGTGGAACGCCAACCACATCGACCACGTGCAGATCACCGTGGCCGAAACACTGGGCCTGGGCCGGCGCGCAGGCTACTACGATCGCGCCGGCGCGCTGCGCGACATGGTGCAGAACCACATCCTGCAACTCCTGTGCATGGTGGCGATGGAGTCGCCTTCGTCGCTGACCCCCGACGCGGTGCGCGACGAAAAACTGAAGGTGCTGCGCGCGTTGAAGCCCATCGATGCAGAGAACGCGGCGCAACTCACCGTGCGCGGCCAGTACCGTGCCGGCGCGTCCGAAGGCAAGAGCGTGCCGGGTTA
The DNA here is from genome assembly GCA_036568625.1 of Rhodanobacteraceae bacterium. GTDB lineage: Bacteria > Pseudomonadota > Gammaproteobacteria > Xanthomonadales > Rhodanobacteraceae > 66-474. Next base: position 7,088 of record DATCSF010000201.1, read on the forward strand.
CCTCGATGAACTGGGCGATGGCGCGAAGTCCGATACCGGCACCTTCGTCGCGATCAAGGCCGAGATCGGCAACTGGCGCTGGGCGGGCGTGCCGTTTTATCTCCGCACCGGCAAGCGCCTGCCCGAACGCGTGTCCGAGATCGTGGTGGCATTCAAGCCGGTGCCGTATTCGATCTTCGCAGGCAGCGCAGGCGCGCTGGCGCAAAACAAGCTGGTGCTGCGCCTGCAACCCGACGAGGGCGTGAAGCTGTGGCTGACCATCAAGGACCCGGGTCCCGGCGGGCTGCGCCTGCGCCACGTGCCGCTGGACATGAGTTTCGCCGAGGCCTTCGGCGTGGACCAGCCCGATGCCTACGAGCGGCTGATCCTCGACGTGGTGCGCGGCAACCCGACGTTGTTCATGCGCCGCGACGAAGTGGAAGCGGCGTGGCGCTGGGCCGACCCGATCCTCGCCGCGTGGGCGGCCGGCGGCCACGCGCCGCGCCCGTACACCGCCGGCAGTTGGGGCCCAAGCGCGGCGGTCGCGCTGATCGAACGTGACGGTCGCACCTGGCACGAGGATTGAACCCAATACATCGAGGCACCGACCATGTCCCTGCATCCCCTCATCGCCGAAGTCACCGCACGCATCGTCGAACGCAGCCGCGCCACGCGCGGTGCGTACCTCGCGCGCATCGATGCCGCACGCGGCAACGGCGTGCATCGCCGCCGGCTTTCCTGCGGCAATCTTGCGCACGGTTTCGCGGCTTGCGGCACCGACGACAAGGCCGCGCTGCGCGGCGAGGTGACCCCGAACCTCGGCATCGTCACCGCATACAACGACATGCTGTCGGCGCACCAGCCATACGAGCCGTATCCCGAACTGATCCGTCGCACCGCGCGCAAGCTCGGCGCCACCGCGCAGGTTGCCGGCGGCGTGCCGGCGATGTGCGACGGCATCACGCAAGGGCGCGCCGGGATGGAACTGTCGCTGTTCTCCCGCGAAGTGATCGCGATGGCGGCCGCGGTCGCGCTGTCGCACGACATGTTCGACGCCGCGCTGATGCTCGGCATCTGCGACAAGATCGTGCCGGGCCTGTTGATCGGCGCGTTGAGCTTCGGCCATATCCCGACGATCTTCGTGCCCGCGGGCCCGATGCCCAGCGGCATCCCCAACGATGAGAAGGCGGCGGTGCGCCAGCGCTTCGCCGAGGGCAAGGCCAGCCGCGAGGAACTGATGGATGCGGAAGCGGCGTCGTACCACGCGCCGGGTACCTGCACGTTCTACGGCACCGCCAACTCCAACCAGATGTTGATGGAGATCATGGGCCTGCATTTGCCGGGCGCCAGCTTCATCAACCCGAACACCCCGCTGCGCGAAGCGCTCACCGTCGCGGCGGTGCGGCGCGCCACCGAAATCACCGCGCTGGGCAACGATTACACACCGATCGGCCAACTCGTCGACGAGCGCACCATCGTCAACGGCGTGGTGGGCTTGAATGCCACCGGCGGCTCCACCAATCACCTGCTGCACCTGGTGGCGGTCGCAGCGGCCGCGGGCATCGTGCTGACGCTGGAGGATTTCGATGCGATTTCCGGCGTGGTGCCGCTGATGGCGCGCGTGTACCCGAACGGCCACGCCGACGTGAACCATTTCCATCGCGCCGGCGGCATGCCATTCCTGATCGGATCATTGCTCGATGCCGGCCTGCTGCACGGCGACGTGCGCACGGTATGGGGCGAAGGACTGGATGCCTACCGCCGCACTCCGGCGCTGGACGAAACCGGTGCGCTGGTCTGGCACGAAGTCACCGGCAGCGGCAACCTCGACGTGTTGCGTCCCGCCGCGGAACCGTTCCGCGCCGACGGTGGCCTTCGCGTGCTGCAGGGCAACCTCGGCCGTGCGGTGATCAAGGTCTCGTCGGTGCCAGGCGACCGGCTGGTCATCGAAGCGCCGGCGGTGATCTTCCACGACCAGGATGAAGTGAGGCTGGCGTTCGAGCGCGGCGACCTGGATCGTGACTTCGTGGCGGTGGTGCGTTTCCAGGGTCCGAAGGCGATCGGCATGCCGGAACTCCACAAGCTCACGCCGACCTTGAGCGTGCTGCAGGCGCGCGGGCATCGCGTGGCGCTGGTCACCGACGGGCGCATG
>DATCSF010000202.1:0-14663 GCA_036568625.1 Rhodanobacteraceae bacterium
GTCGTGGCATGCAGACTTCGGGGCGACCACGCCGACGTGCCCACGTGTCGATCGCGGCGCCCGCCAGCAGCCCAGTCAGGCCGAGCCGCGAGCCGGTCGGCAGGATCGCGGCGGCGAACAGCAACCAAAGCAATGCGGCACCGCGCGTGAAACGGGATGCCCACCACACCGCGACAGGCGCCGCGGCGGCCAGATACTCCGCGGTCCAGTCGGGGTTGCCGGTGGTGGTGAAGAGCCGCCAACGCCCGGATTCCTGCACCGGCCGGCCGACGATCCAGGCAAGCGGGTCCGCGTTGGCGGCTTGCAGGTACGCATGGCACGCCATCGCCAGCGCCGCGACGGCGACCGCACCGAGCAGCAGCTCGAGGCTTTGCCGTGACCTGGTGTTGCGTGCGGCTCGCGCGCACAGCACCGCCATGAAAAAAATGACCAGGTGCGCCGAAAGGCACGCCCAGCCGAAACCGAGGTGAAGTGCCGGATTGAGCGCCCGTGGCGTAACGACCACGAGTGACCACGACCAGAGTGCGAGAGCGGTACCCATGGCCCAAAGGCCCAAACGCGAATCGGCATGCTGACGTGGGTGCGCTGGATTTGCACACGACGTGCTCGACGCCTTCCCTGCATGCGGCAGCTCGCGAAGTGCGCATCGATCCGCTGGCGGTCGCGCGTGCCACGCCATCCAGGCGAATCCCACGGCCGTCGACAACGCCACCAGCGCCATGCCAACGAGCAGGACCGCCTGCTTGACGGGTAGAAACGCACGCAAGCCGAATGGGTCGATGGCCAACGGCACGACAAGCACGACCCCTGCCGCCAGGATGACGGGTGGTTTCAGGGCGGCAAGAGTAGTGTTGAGCGCCGGGCGCGCCGATATCGCCGGGGCGATTTGGATCGACTCATCCGCCATGCCTTGCGCTCAGGACTTGCTGCAGGAACTGTTTCAATGGAATCGGTTTTTGCGGAGACGGCCGCTTTGGATCAGGTGGTTGTGGCGGTGGCGAATTCTCCGGCGGCGCCGGCGGTTGCGGCGGCTGTGGTCCCGGTGGGAACGGGCGCAAATAGGGCGTGCCTTGGGCCAGTTCCAGATGTTCCGGATTCAGCGGTTTCTTGCAGTCGGTCAATGCCGCGTCGGCAGCATTGCGTTGGTCGATCGCGTCGCTGCCTGCTTTCACGGCCTGCCATGCGTTGTAGAGCTGGGTACCGCCTTCCAGCATGGAAAGTGCGGGGCCGAGTTTGTTGAACACCTCCGAGAGGTGGGTGCCTTCCGCCAAGTCTTTCGCGATGTCGACCGCGGAGCCCTTGGCGGCGCCGAGTGCCTCGTCACCGGGGGCCGAGACCATCGCGCTCGCCTCGCTCGGCACGCCGCCGAATATCTCGGAAATGCCGGACAGGGCCTTCGCGGCCTCGTTCCGGTGTTTTTCTTCTTCGGCCCATTTGTAGATGTCGCCGCTGTTGCCCTTCGTCGGGTGCTTCATCGCTTCGCACTGGCGGTAGGCCTGCCAGTTCAGGGATTGGAGCTCCTGCAGTTCCTCGGCGATCTGCTGCTTGAGCGATTGCTGCAACGCGGGGTCTCGAGCAAGCTCGGCCATCTCCGTGAGAAAGTTGAGTTTGTAGACGGTGTCCGCGGTGTTCTGTTGTATTTGACTCGAAGTCTGGGCGAGTGCCGGCTGCATGGCCAGCAAAGCGATACACGTGGCTGTGGCGAGCGCCCATTTGCGCAGGCCGGGACCTGCACCGGAGGGCGCGTGCCTTGCGTTTGCGTGTTTAGAGTGAGCCACAGCGCGTTACTCCCTTTTTCAGCTTGTCGAGTTCGGCGTTGGCGGCTGCGACCTGTTTGCCGTTGCCCTGTTCGTCGTGTCGGATGGTCGCGACTGCCATGACCGCACCGACGATCGTCTGCGGCACGACTTGTCCTGCCGGCGCCCGGATGGCACTCGCGGTCATCGCGGCGATGTCCTGGTCGGTCCAGCCGCTCCGCTTGAGCATCGCCGCGGTTTGTGGCGGCAGGTCGTCCTGCTTGAGCTTTTGCTGCCAGGCGATGAAGGCCTGCTGCATCGCCACGGGATCATCGATGTTGAACATGGGCGGAGGATTCTTCTGCAGCAGTGGCGCGACCGTGAGGCGCAACAGTTTGGCTTCGGCGAGCCGACTGGCCGTGCCGGCGGCGGCCATGCGCGACAGCAATTTCGAGAGGTGTTCGACGTGCTTGCCGGCGTGGTCCATGTCGCCCCAGACGATCGCCGCGCGCAATCCGGACATCGTCGCCTCGACGGCATCGGCGATGGCCGCGGCTTCCACATTCCTGGCCCACATCGTGTCGAACGCCGCCTGCATCGGGGTCGCACGTGGTGGCGTGGGGATCGCGACGGCTGGCACGGTGGGCAACACCAGCCCGGGTTCGGTGTTCATCTGCTCCGACGGGATGTCGTCGACATCGCCGAAGTAATCCTGGGGCAGGCCCGCGCAAGTCGCGAACGCAACGAGGCGCGCAGGGTCCGCGTGTTTGGACGCGCCGAAGGAACCTTCCGATGGCGTGCCGCCGCTGCCCGCATTCCGGCCCGCGGCCGCTTGCGCAGCCTGCAGCGACATCTGCTGCAGCATTTGCAGTGCCGCCGGCAAAACATTCTTGTCCAGCGCGATCTTCTTCTTGGTGGTCTGGCCGGGCTTTATTTCGACGTCGAGCACCTGCATCGGCAGCGCGCCGTCGTAACCATCGCCCTGGTAGGTGACGAGGACCTTGTACTTGCCGGGCGCAAGGGTGGCTTCGAGACCGTCGGCGCCGCTCTCCAGGTCGCCGGCGAAGTTGCCGTGCGAATCGGCGATCATGCCGCCGCTGTCGCTCGTCACGTCGCGACCATCGAGCGAGGCGGTAATGTCGAGCGTGACCTTTGCCGCGCTGTCGCCGGGACGGTCGTCACCGGCGCCGTTCGCGTGGTTGCCGGAACATGACGCCAATCCCAGCGCCGCCATCACGACGGTCGCAAGGATCACGCAGCCGATTGCACGCTGTCGGAAATGTCTCATGAACCCACTCCCCAGTTCCGCATCGCCTCTTGCATGGATCGTTTGGCGTCATCGTCCTGCTCCCGATCCATCGCGGCCTTGAATGCCGCGATGACCGTGGTCTTCATCGGCAAAAAGTTGCCCGATTGGCCCAAGCTGCCGAGCGCGTCGGCAACGTCGCTGCGCACGTCCCCGCGCGGGTCGGACAGGCCTTCGATCAGCGCGGCCACCGCTGCGCCCTTGTAGTCGCCGAGTTGTTCGTTCCAGGCCAGGGTCGCGAGACCGGACGCAGCACGGCCGCGAATGCCGATGTTGTTTCGGTCGGGGGAGGATGCACCAGTGCGAACCGCTTCGATCAGGAGCGGTGCGCCCGTGCTGCCCATTGCCGCCAGCGCGTCGGCGACATCGCGCGCATTGCCGCTTTCCGGTGCGAGCAACGCCGTTTTCAATGCACCGAGGGCAGGCGCGGCTCGCGGGCCCATCTTGCCGAGGGCCTCCGCCGCAATGCCGGCGACGGCGCCACGGGAATCGCCAAGACGGGCGCCGAGTGCCCTGGCCATCTGCGCAACCAGTGGGGGAGGCAAGACGTCCACGGGTTTGGGTACAGGTTTGCCGGCGGCGCCGGATGCCGCCAGTGCGCGATCGTGGCTGCCGAACGCGCCGCCCAATCCGTCGCGGAACGCTTTGACCGCCGCCTCGCGTACATCGGAATCGGGATCCCCCAGCGCGCCGAGCAGCGCGGGCAACGCGTGGATGTCGTAGGCCGCCAAATCGCCCAGAGAAGTTGCCGCGGCCTGCCGGACGCCGGCATCGTCGTCCTCGAGCGCCACAGCCAGCGCGGGAATCGCCGCGATCGCTTCAGCGCCTTTTTCTCCGAGTACGTCGGCTGCGAACATGCGCTGCTGGGCCGGGCCGCGTTGCAGGGCAACGATCAACGGCCCGGTCATCGGTACCCGGAGTTTCAGCAGGGCCTCTTTCGCGTCGATCGCCGCACGACGCGAGGACCTTGGCCCTCGGTAACCCAGCGTCGCGATGAGCGTGGGCACGGCCGGAGCGCCAATCGCGGCCATCGCGGCGACCACGTTGTTCGCCGTGTACAACGGCAACGGGTCGAGCACGGCGCGCGTCAGCGCCGGCAATGCCGGTTCGGCGGCCGGACCCGATGCTGCGATGGCGTGCGCGATCGCCCCGCGCACCCACGGGTCGGGCTCAATGTCGAGGCGCGCAGCAAGCGCATGGATGACGGAAGGGTCGGTTGGTTTGAGTTCCGCGAGCCCGTCCGCGGCGCCGTAGCGAACCAGGCGCGAGCCATCGCCGAGGTCGGTGACGAGCAGGGACAACAGGTGCTTGTCGACAGCATGCCGGGTCCTGGCGACGGTGGCCAGGCCCATGGCGCAAGCTGCGCGTACCCGCTCGTCGCGGTCGGTTGCGCACTGGCCGAATGCGGGGAGCACGCCCGCATTCTCGGGAAGCGTCATCAGCGCGTATGCCGCATTGGCGCGAACGCGCCAAGCCGGATCGCTTGCGAGCGCACCCAGCAGCGCAGGGGTAGCCGGTTCCAGCGCGCGGTTGTAGAAATTCCGCAGCATGTAAACCGTGTCGGCACGCAGGTCGGCGTCATCGCTTTTGAGAAGGGGTACCAGCGCGGCCACCATCGCGGGCGTGTCGTTGCTGCGGCTCAGCCTCCCGGCGAGTTCGGCTCGCTGCGCGGGTGCCGCAGCCTTGAACCGGGCCGCCAGTTCGGCTTCGGGGGTGCCTGCGGTTGCAACCGTGCTCAACAAGCACGATGTGCATGCGGCAATCGAGAACAGTATCCGCTTGCTTCTCACCTGTGGTCGCCCCCCTTCAAGGTGTCGGGGCGGATTGATGATCCGCCCGGGTGTGTCCGCACGATCGAGCGGGTGATTCCATCGTCTTCCCCCCCGGTTGTGCGGTCATCGCAGGTGTTTTCGTCGAAACCTGCCGTTCGGTGTTCCGTCAGTCGATGGCGCTGGCCGGCAGCGGCGTATCCCACGGCAGTTTCATCAGATGCCCGCTGGCGTCCAGAACGGTGACCGGTGTCATGCCCAGCGCGGCCAACAGTTCCAGCGGTTCGTCGCCGGTGTTGGCGATTTGATGCACGGCATCCGATTCCACGATCAGCGTGGCGTCCGGCCCGAATGCCTCGGTGCGGCCGGGCATCCGGCACTCGCCGTGTCCGGAAAGAATCACGACGACTTCTTCGCAGGAATGGCGGTGCCATGGCGTCGCCGCGCCCGCCGCGAGGGTTTGTCGCCATATCTCCATGGTGTAGGTGCCGCGGGTCAGGTTGGCCAGCGTCTGGTGGATCAGGCCGGGCAACCGGAAGATTTCGATGTCCGCTGGGGCAAGAACGGTCATGGCGAGTTCCTCCGGAAACCGGCTTCAGTCGAGATCGAGCGCGTCAGCGTCGCTTTGCCGGCGGTGCTGCTCTTTCTGCCGGAAGCTCGCGACACAGCCGTCGCGCTTGACCATCACGCAATCCAGGTAGCCCACGGCCTCGATCAGCGCGGCGCGCACGGCCTTGCCGGCCGGGGTGTTCCGGCTGTGGAAGAAATCGCCGCCCACGCCGTGGCCGAGGTAACCACCGAGGTCGACGCCGCCGCCGGAGCTGCGTCCCTCGACGGTGCGCGCGTACACCACTTGCGAGGTTTCCGAATCGATCACGCGCAGGTCGATCGCCACGTACGCCTCGTTCTTGCTGCCGCCGACGCGGAATCCACCGAAGCTGAGGCCGCCGCCGGTGTCCGCCGTGTTGGCGGTGTAGGCGCTGATTGCGCCGGTGACGAGATAGCGCGCGCCCGTGATGTTGCCGGTGCGCGGACCGGTCCCTTGGCGCACCTGGCCCGATGCGGCCAGGTCTTGTTCGGCCAGCGCGTGACCCAGTTGCTCGCGTTCCACCACCGTGAAGTCGCCGGTCGACACCAGTTCGTTGGCCAACACGTTGCCGAGTTGCTTGCCGACATCGCCATTCCACCAGTTGGCCGTGCTGGTCTGGTTGGTGAATTCGGCGACCGCGATCACCGGACTTGCGGCGGTCGCCTGCTCGCGCGTGCCATGCGAGTCCCCCGTCGCCGCATAGGCGTTGGAAGTGGCGATGCCCGGCATCGAAAGCACGAGCAGGAAAGCGGCGGTGGTGCTGGCATGAAACACGGGACGTTGCAAGGACGACCCTTGCGAGGAGGGGCGGCGCCGAGGGATTCGGAATCGGAGTGCGGGCATGTGGCTTCTCCTTTCGAGGCGTGCGGCTCGGGTAAAGATGTCGCGCCGCCGGTCGGGATCACCGGGCGGCCCGGTCCAGTCTCCCGTCGGCAAGCTTCCTCGTCCGGCCGGGGCGGCGCGACATGCGGCGATTGCAGCGCAACGGCGCAGGCCAATCTTGAGGAAACGCTTAGGCTTCGCTGACGAAGTCGTTACGAAAACTCACCTCCGTTTTGAATCAATGTTTTGGTCGCGGAATGTGGAGCGCAGTCGACCGTCCTCCGGCGCGATGGCGCGACCGAAGTGGTTCAGGTCATCGGATTTGCGGGCCGTGCTGCGGGTGCAAAGGTGGAATCAATCGCCGGGATCGGTGGCGATGCCGGCCAATGCGTCGGGACCGGATGTGCGCAGTGCGGCCAGTGCGGTTTCGCGCAGGTGCTTGAGGCGCCGTGCTGCCTCGTCGGCCAGTGAAGCATCGTCTTGCTGATGCGCCCACTGCGAGGCGAGTTGCAGGATGTCGGCGTCGTGGCAGGTCGAGGGATCGAAGTCGTGCAAGCCGACGCGCGCCGCGTCCGCGTCGTGGCTGGCCAGCGCGACCACCAGCGCGGCACGGTGCAGATCGCCGTGGGCCGGGTCGCCGGGGTGCGCGGCGATCGCCGCGGCCTCGAGATCGCGCACCGCCGCGGTCTTGTCGTTCGCCGCCGCCGCCATGGCCCGGATCAGCAATTGCGAATAGCGGTAGTCTTCCGGCTTGGGCTGCTTCGCGATCACCGCCTCGACCTGCTTCGACAATTCGGGCAGCGACGCGGGTTCTTCGAACACCATCGCCATCGCCACGTTGTACTGCAGCGCGATCCACAAATCCGGGTCCTGGACCGGATCGACCAGTGCGACCGATTTGCGTGCGCTGGCCAGCGCGGCCCTGCGATCGCCGCCGTTCCATTCGCCGCCGCCGCGCAGGATCAACGCCAGCGCCTGCCAGACCGGATTCTTCTGTTGCTGCCCGATCGCGAGCAGCCGATCGGCGATGGGCTGGACGCGTTCGATGAGGCCGGCGTTCAGAAGCAGGATCGCAAGGTTGTCGCCGCCGGAAAATTCCAGCCGCACGTTCTGCAGCTTGCCGCCCATCCGGAACGCGTACGCGAGCAGCGGCAGCGCCTCGGCGGTCTTCTTCTGGCGCAGCAGGTCCAGGCCCACGTTGTAGGCATCGCCGGCCGCATTGGCCTCGTTGCCGACCGCCGTGCTTGCCGTCAGCGCCGCGCGATCGGACTTTTCCGCCGCGGCGTAATCGCCGCGCGCGTTGGCAAGGAAAGCTTCGCTGTTGTAGAGGTCAGGCTTGTTTTCCTGCAACCCGTGGCGCTGGACCAGATCGCGCGCCTGCTGCAGCGCTTGGCCGGCCAGCTCGAATTGCTTGAGGCGCGCGGCGACGTCGACCGACTTGAGGGCGATGCGTGCCTGCAGTCCGGCGTCGCCCAGCTTGCGGGCAAGCGGCGCGGCTTCCTGCAGGCGCCGCAGCGCGGTCGCGTGCTCGTGCCGGATCAGCGAAACGTCGGCAAGCTGGAACAGGCTTTCGGCGATCACCTTGGTGTCATCGCGGCGGTGCGCGATGTCCAGCAGCGCGCCCAGCGTCTTCTGCGCCTCGGCCAGTTCGTTCGTGCTCGCCTGCGCCTGCGCCAGGCGCAGGCGGCACGGCAGGAAGTCGGGTGTCTCCTTCACGCACAGCGCGAAATAGGGTTTCGCGTCCGACCAGCGTCCGTGCATGCCCGCGTCCATGCCGCGCGCGAAGGTCTGCGCCAGATAAGGATCGACAGGCGATGCTGCCAGCGCGGGCGAAGTTTGCGATGGCAGGTCCAGCGCTTCGCGAATCCTCCGTACCGCCGCGACGGCGAGCGCGCCCGGCTCGGAGCCGGCCAGGACGATGTCGGCATCGCGGCGTCCCGCGCCGCGCTCCACCTGCAGCGACAGCTCGTACACGCTTCCAAGCTTGCGCAACGCGCCGGTTACGAGGATGGATGCACCGACGACCTTGCGGGTGTGATCGATGCGACTGCTTTCCCGCGGCACGGCGAAATTCCACGCCCGCGCCACCTGCAACGGATCGACCACGTCGATGCCGGGCGACGGAGCGAGCAGGCTGCCGATCAAACCGGGCACGCCGCGCGTGGTCCAGTCCAGCGCCGCATCGCCGGTGGCATTTTCGATCGGCAGCAGCGCAACCCGGGGCAGCTTGGTCGCGTCGTGCGCAACGCCGCGTGGCACCAGCCACCACGCCAGCGCAACGCCGACCGCAAGCAATATGATGGCCGTCGCGATCGGCCACGCGAACCGCCTGTGCGGTGCCGGCGCTGCCATTGTGGTTGTCGCGACGGGAATGGACGGATCGTTGATCACCGGGACCGTGGACGAAGGCGGTTCGGCTACCATTTCGCGCACCGGCGCGACCCACTGCAAGCCACGCCCATAGATGGTGCGGATGACGGTCTGGCGCTCGCCGTCGTCGCCGCAGGCTCGGCGTGCCTTGTAGATCAACTGGCTGAGCGCCGCGTCGGTGATCGGACGGCGTCCCCACAACGCCTCGATGATCTCCTGCTTGCCCAGCGCGCGTGCGTGATCGCCCACCAGCAACAAGATCAGGTCGAACACCTTGGCTTCCAACTCCACCTCTGCGCCGTCGCGCAGCAGCCGGCGCGTGGCCGGCACGATCACGCAATCACCGCTGTGGTATTCCTTGGTTTGTGCCTCGTTCTGCATGCAGGGCCCCGCGCGGCTCCGCAACGCGATCCGCGAACGGACTGTGTATCACAAACACCGCATGCTGTCCCGGCGGGCCACCATGCCGCGGTGCAATTCCCGCACGCATGTGCTGGGGTGCGGACGCCGATTTTCCGTCCGCCGCGCCCGCAGGGCACCGGGCGTTGCCAACGGCACGGAATGGCGCATAATCGCGCCGTGACGGGCCCTTCGCCGGTCCGCATGTGTGCCGCGCAAGGATGCGGTGGCTATGGGCCGACTCGATACAACCCTTTGGAGTGTGGTGCTGAGGGCACGCGGCGATTCGGCTGATGCGCGCGCGGCGCTGGAAGTCCTGTGCCGCACCTATCGGCAGCCGGTTCTGGCCTATGTTCGCAGCCATGTTCGTGCACGCGACGCGGCCGAGGATCTGACCCAGGCGTTCTTCGTGCGATTTCTCGAACGTGCGTGGCACGCGGGTGCGGATCCTGAGCGCGGGCGTTTCCGGACGTTCCTGCTGACCGCGCTCAAGCGCTTTTTGATCGATGCCGATGCCGAGGCGCATACCCTGAAGCGCGGCGGCAACATTCGTTTCGAAGCATTGGACGAAGCGGATGCAGACGCGGTCGACGCCGCAGAATCACCTGAAGACGTATTCGAGCGCGAGTGGGCAAGGGCGGTGTTGGCTGCCGCATTTCAGCGCCTGCGCCTCGAGGCCAAGAGGACGGGCAAGCTTGCGTTGTTCGTGCGGCTCAGCGAATTCTTGATCGAGCCGCCCGACGAGGCCGACTACGCGCGCATCGCGGCGGAGTTGCATCTGCGTCGCAACACGCTTGCCGTCGCCGTGCACAGGCTGCGTCATCGGCTGCGTGACCTGGTACGCGAGGAATTGGCTGAAACCACCTCCTGCCGCGCCGACATGGACGCCGAATTGCGCGCGTTGCGCGCCGCGTTGGGCCCAGCGCCGCAGCGAGCGGGCGCCTGGCAGCCCGTGTAACCGTCGCCGCGTTTTGTGGAAGTAGATACGAGCCAGGGTAGATGTGCAATGGAAACCGCCAACGACCGCCGGCTCGATGATTTCACCCAAACCCGCTGGTCGATGGTGCAGCGCCTGGACGCGGCTCCGTCGGGCGAGGCGCGTCAGGCGCTCATCGAACTGGCATTGCGTTACTGGTATCCGGTGTACGCCTACGTGCGGCGTTGCGGACACGCGCCGGAGATCGCCCAGGACATCACCCGTGCCTTTTTTCAGCATGTGGCCAGTGGGGCCGGCGACGCGGCCACAGTTCCGCGCGGCCGTTTCCGCGAATGGTTGGTGGCGCGGCTCAACGTCTTTCTCGCGGGCGACTGGCATGAACTGACAGCGGGCGACGCGCAAGCCGCTGCGCCGTCTCTGGATGATCTCGAACGGCGGCATGGCAGCGACCAGGCGGCCGGAGACTCGCCCGAGCAGGCCTTCCATCGCGGGTTCGCGCTGGAAGTGCTGTCCCGTGGTTTCAAGGCCTTGCAGGCGGAAGCGTGCCAGACCGGGCACCTCGACATGTACGAAGTGCTGGAACCATACCTCGCACACGATCCACTGCCCGGCCAGTACCAGGAAATGGGTCGACACCTCGGCGTTCGTCCCTTGGCGCTCGTGCTGGCGCTGAAGCGGCTGCGCCAGCGCTTCCGTGAGCTGGTGCGCGAGGAACTGGCGGACGCGGTTGCGTCGCCCGAGGACATGGCGGCCGAGCAGCAGGCGCTGTTTGCGGCGCTGACAAGGAGCGGGTGAGACATGGCATCGCAACCTTCGACGCTCGAGGCGGGTGGGCGGCCCTTTGCGCCGAACCTGGGCGCCGTGCATGGTCTGCGCGGTTTGGCCGAACTCGCGTTCGGCAGTCTGACCCGCGCCGACGGACCCGCGCAGGGCCAGCACCTCGCATTGCTGCAGGCGGAGAGCCTGGAACTGGACCTCACCGATCCCGCGCAACGCCAGTTCGGCGACTACGAGTTGCTGGAATTGCTCGGCGAAGGCGGGATGGGCGCGGTCTATCGGGCACGGCACCTTCCGCTGGACCGCTGCGTGGCGGTCAAGTTGCTGTCGGCCGGTCCATGGGCGTCACGCGACTTCATCGTGCGTTTCGAACGGGAGGCCCAGAACGCCGCGCGCATGCAACACCCGAACATCGTCACGGTATTCGAGGTGGGCGACCACGACGGATTGCATTTCTTCAGCATGCGGCTGGTGGAAGGGCACAGCTTGTCAACGCTGCTGAAATGCGGCGAACACTTCGCGCCGAAGGCCGCAGCGGCGTTGATGCGCACTGTCGCTGAAGCCGTGGCCTATGCGCACAGCCTCGGCGTATTGCACCTTGACCTGAAGCCCGGCAACGTGCTGATCGATGGCAATGGCACGCCGCACGTGGCCGATTTCGGTTTGGCGCGCCGCCTCGACAGCGCCCCGATGATCGCCAATGACGAGGTCTCCGGGACGCCTTCCTACATGGCGCCCGAGCAGGCGCAGGTGTGCAGTTCGCAGTTGACTGCGGCGACCGATGTGTGGGGGCTGGGCGCGATCCTGTATGAATTGGCGACCGGCGCGCCGCCGTTCCGCGCCGACACCGCACAGGCGACCCTGAAGCTGGTGCTGGAAGGGCAGGTGCGTTCGCCGCGGCGATTGCGGCCGGACTTGCCGCTGGACCTGCAAGCGATCGTGATGAAGTGCCTGCGCAAGGATCCCGGGGATCGATATGCCAGCGCTCGCGCGCTGGCCGACGACCTGCAACGCTACATCGAAGGTCGGCCGGTACAGGCGCGGCCGTTGAATGCCGTGCAGCGCGCGGCACGCTGGACCCGGCGGGAACCGAGGCTCGCCGCGACCGCGTTGCTCGCCTTCGTGTTGCTGGTGGGTGGTCTGGCTGCCGCCACCACGCAATGGCAGCGGGCCGACGGCAACGCCAAGCTCGCAGCAAGCAGTACAGCTCTGGCCAATGAGCGGTTGTGGCAGACCCGTCTGGATCAGGCCGATAGCGACTTGCGCAGCGGACACCCCTATGCCGCCCTGCCGGAATTGGCCGCGAACATCGGTGAGCGCGAAGCACTGCGGCTGGATGCGTCTGACGACCGCCTGCGCTTTGCCATGGTGGCCCGCAACGCACCGCAACTGATCGACGTCATCACACTCGACACCGAAATTCCCGGTGTCGCGCTCAGTCCAGAAGGCAAGTTCGTCGCTGTTTCCGGCAGCGACTCGACAATGCGCCTGTTCGACACCGCCAGCGGCCACCAGAAGTGGAATACGGCGCTGACCGGTGTGCCGTTCGTATTCACACCCAAACCGGTTCTCGTCGCGCTGCAGTTCACACCCGATGGGCGGCGCATCGTCGGCCACGGCTATTGGGGTGGTGCGGATCTAGACCTGGCTTCGCCGATCGGCGAGTTCGAAGTGCTGGTTGACGCGGCGACCGGCAAGCAGTTGTTGCCATCGGAAAAGCAGTTCCCCCGTTACTACGACGCCGTCTTCAGCCCCGACGGAGATTATGCGGTGGTGGAGGGTACGGATGATACCGCCGCCCTGATGCGCACGTCCGACTGGACGATGGTGAGTCCGCGTGTGCCTATGCCGCGGCAGGTTCGGCGGGTCAGTAACGGGGGCCGCCACGTGGTCTCACTGGATAATAGATTCCGGACGCTGCGGGTACGCGATCCGCGCTCGCTCCGGGTTCGCTACAGCTACACCTATAACACCGCGCAACGGATCAGTGCGTGGGCAACAAGCCAGGACGGAAATGCGCTGTTGCTGGGCCATGCCGATGGCCTGGTCGAGTGGCTGGATCTGGCGCGCAACAAGCGCGAGCGCGTCATGCCGAGCGCGTTGAGCCGCGTCGGCTGGGTTACGTTCAGCCCGGATGGTCGCTGGTTCGGGGCGGTCTCGGATACCGGCGAGGTCCTGATTTGGGACACGCTGACGCGCCGGCCGGAAGTGCCGGCACTGCACATCGATGCGGGCCTCGGGCATCACCATCAGCGTTTGCTGCTCGACCCGGCAGGTCACCGTGTACTCGCCGCGAGTGACCATCAGATGACACTGTGGTCTACACAAGCACACATACCACGACGCATCAGTGGCGAATTCCCGCACGCGCGACCGGGCGCACCGCGTGCGTTCGGTTTCAGCGGCGGCGATCTTGTGGTAACCGGTGGCGACGAAGGCGAATTGCGCCTGTGGCGGCTGCCGCAGGGTATGCCGAACCTCGTCGCTCCCGTCATCCCGGGAGCAATGCTCAACGCGGCGGATGGGATTGTCGCGGCCGTTGACGGGAACACTCTGCGGCTTGTCCACGTACACGATGGCGCCGCTGCGAGTGCGGCGATCACACTGCCACAGGCTCCGGCGTTCGCCGAGCGGACCGTCGATGGCCGCGCCCTGGTAGCGGTCGCCGGACGTCGGCTGTACGTCTATGACCTGCCCGGCGCGACGTCGCGTTTCACGCCGTCGTCGATCCCGAATGATCCGGTGCGCGTGATGCTGAGCCCGGACTCGCGACATGCGTTCATCGCGTACGGCGACTATCGCAAGGGCGGCGCTGTCGACGTTGCAAGCATTTGGGATTTGCAGACCGGCCGCGCTGTATCCACTCCGATCGCAACGCCGCCCTGCGATGCCATCGAATACGCGCCGGACGGACACTCGTTGTTGACCTGCGGCGTGCTGCGTGACGCGCTGTCGCTGCGGCCGCGGTGGACCTACCGGCCCGCGAGCGCCGACGCGCCGGAGGTCCTGCGCATGCGCTACGCCCCTGACGGCGCAGAAGTGCTGGCCTTGGCGGTCGGAAAGGGCGGCGAAAATTACCTGCTGCACCTTGACGTCAGAACCGGCATCGAACGCCAACGCCAGCTTTTGCAAGGCGGGCGCATGGCAGTGAACTTCACCACGCTTCCTGATGACCGTTCGCTGGTCGCGCAGCGCCAAGACTCCGTCGGTCCTGCGATATGGCGCGACGGTCGCCGCCCTGCCTTCGGCGAGGTGCTTGACGTCGAACAAACCCTGGCTCTGGCGCTCGCGCCGGATGGGCATACGTTCGCACGTGGCACGACGGACGGCGTCGTGCTGACCTCCGCGCGTGACGCCCGCTGGATCACGCCCGACCTGCAGGCCGGACTTGTGGCATCCGATGCAACGATGATGCTGACTTACACGCGGGACGGGCACGGACTCGTCGGGCGCAGCCTCCGCGGCAACTGGCTGTATTGGAATGTTGCGGCTGACGATCGCCCGGGTGCTGTCTTGCTGCATATCGCGCAAGTGCTGCACCCCAGCGGCGAAGCGCTGCGGCAAGGCGGCGCGGCAGCCCCGCTCACCCCGCCAGATCGCGCCGCATTGAGGCGTGCGGACGCGGGATCGGCTGCGCCAAAGTCCGTGACCGCGCCTGCCTCGATCCCACGCCGACAGCCCGGTCTGTCGCGGCTGCTGTTCGACCTCACTTCGTATTACAACAGGCCATTGGCAGCGGCTGGGGAACCGTTTGGTGCTTTCGACGTCGACCTCTCGGAATTCGCGCCTGGCGTGCACCGTCTACTCGGCATCGACTACGACGCGCGCGGCGTGATCTCGATCAAGAATGAACAAGGAAAAATTTCCCACGATTTTCCGGATCGCATCGCCGGCATTCGGCCCGGCGTGCCGCGTTTTGTTGCTCTGGACGTGCTGGTTAACGCGCAGACCATGTTGC
>DATCSF010000203.1:0-2874 GCA_036568625.1 Rhodanobacteraceae bacterium
ACGTGGGCGCACTCGCGATCGGTTCGGCGATCGGTTGCGTGGCGGTGATCGTGCGCCAGGAAATCATCCTGCTGGTGATGGGCGGGCTGTTCGTGGTGGAAACCGCCTCGGTGATGCTGCAGGTCGGCAGCTTCAAGTTGCGCGGCAAGCGCGTGTTCCGGATGGCACCGATCCACCACCACTTCGAATTGAAGGGCTGGCCCGAGCCGCGCGTGATCGTGCGCTTCTGGATCATCTCGGTGGTGCTGGTGCTGGTGGGACTCGCAACGTTGAAGGTACGTTGAAATGACTTGGTTTGGCCAATCGCAAGCGGTCCGCAAGCTTGGTCCGAAGGGCCGCCACGATCCGTGGCTGTTGCTGGCGATCACCGGGCTGGTGGCGTTCGGCATCGTGATGGTCGCATCCAGTTCCATCGCGGTCGCCGACGGCCAGCACATCGGCGAATTCCACTATCTGAAGCGCCACCTGGTTTTCCTGGCAGCCGGCGGCGCGGCGGCGGTCTGGATCGCGCTGCGCGTGGAACTGGACAGGATCGAAAAATATTCGGGCTGGTTGATGCTGGGCACGTTCGCGCTGCTGCTGCTGGTGTTCATTCCGCACATCGGCATGCGCATCAACGGCGCGCGCCGCTGGCTCAACCTGGGCTTTTCCGGGTTCCAGCCGGTCGAACTCGCCAAGCTGACGGTGGTGCTGTACGTCGCCAGTTACCTGGTGCGTCATCGCGACAGCGTGGAAACGAAGTTCCTGGGCGCAGTCAAACCCGTGGGGGTGGCGGGTTTCACCGCCGTGCTGCTGCTGGTGCAACCCGATTTCGGTTCGGCCGCGCTGATCGGCGTGGTCACCATTGGCATGTTGTGGTTGGGCGGCGCACGCATGCGCAACCTCGTGATCATGGGCCTGCCCCTGATGCCGCTGGGCGCGTGGCTGGCGTTGTCCACCGATTATCGGGTCAAGCGCCTGACCTCGTTCCTCGATCCATGGAAAGACCCGTTCGACAATGGTTTCCAGTTGACCCAGGCATTGATCGCAGTGGGGCGCGGCAAGTGGTTCGGCGTGGGCCTCGGCGGCAGCGTGCAGAAACTGTTCTATCTGCCGGAAGCGCACACCGACTTCATCCTTGCGGTGATCGCCGAAGAACTCGGGTTCGTGGGCGTGCTGTTCGTACTGGCGCTGTTCACGCTGCTGGTCGGGCGCGGTCTGCAACTGGGGTTGCGCGGCGTGGAGGTGGGCCAGCACCGCGCCGGTTACGTCGCATTCGGCATCTCGCTGATGATCGGCCTGCAGGCGCTGGTGTCGGTGGGCGTGAATCTGGGCGTGCTGCCGACCAAGGGACTGACCCTGCCGCTGATCAGTTCCGGCGGTTCCAGCACCCTGATGACTTGCGTGATGCTGGGCGTGCTGGTGCGCGCGGGTTACGAAATCCATCGCGCCGAGGACGCGCGCCGGATGGCGACGCGCCGCAGCGCGAATCCGCTGGCGAATGCCGTCGTCACCGACCGCGCGTCGGCAGATTTGCCATTGGCGGCGCAGACGCGCATCGGGCCCGCGCTCGAGCAGGTTCGCGCATGAACGATGTGCGCGCGCCCGTGTTGATCATGGCCGGCGGCACCGGTGGCCACATCTTCCCCGGTCTTGCGGTCGCGGCCGCACTGCGGGCGCGCGACGTGCCGGTGCTGTGGCTGGGCGCCGAAGGTGGCATGGAAAACCGGATCGTGCCGGAACATCGCGTCGAACTGCGCACCTTGCGGGTAAAGGGCCTGCGCGGCAAGGGCCTGCGCCGTCGCATTGCGGCGCCCTGGATGTTGGCGCGCGCCCTGTTCGGTGCGTGGCGGGTTCTGCGCGAAACGAACCCGCGCAGCGTGCTGTCGATGGGCGGCTACGTGGCCGGGCCGGGCGGCATCGCCGCGTGGCTGCAGCGACGTCCGTTGCTGGTGCACGAACAGAATCGCATTGCCGGGTTCACCAATCGCATGCTTGCCAAATGTGCGGGACGCGTGATGAGCGGGTTCGCGGATGCGTTTCCGGCAAAGCTGCACGCCGAGTGGACCGGCAACCCGGTGCGCGCCGAGATCGCGGCGTTGCCGTCGCCGGCAGCACGCTTCGCGGATCGCAGCGGCGCGCCGCGCCTGTTGGTACTGGGCGGCAGCCTCGGCGCACGCACGCTGAATCTTGGATTGCCGAATGCGTTGTCGCTGATCCCCTCCGATCGCCGCCCGGAAGTGCGCCATCAATGCGGCGCCGCGCATGTCGAGGCCGCGCGCGCGGCGTACGCGCGCGTGGACGTGGCAGCGCAGGTCGCGCCGTTCATCGCCGACATGGCCGCAGCGTATGCGTGGGCCGACCTGGTGATCTGCCGTGCGGGCGCTCTGACGCTGGCCGAACTTGCCGCTGCCGGGCTCGGCGCGATCCTGCTGCCGTTCCCGTATGCGGTGGACGATCACCAGACCAAAAATGCCGAAGGCTTCGTCGCCGTCGGTGCGGCGGAGTTGGTGCAGGATCGCGACTTCGACGCCTCGCGCTTTTCCGGCATGCTCCAGCGTTTGCTGCGGGATCCCGGCAAGCGCCTCGCGATGGCGAACGCCGCGCGCACGCTGGCCAAACCCGACGCCGCCGACGTGATCGCGCAACGCTGCCTGGAGGTGGCCGCATGACGCCGCATCGTCTGCCACCGCACGGCGACATCATGCAGGGGTTCCGCCGCGTGCATTTCATCGGCATCGGCGGCGCCGGCATGAGCGGCATCGCCGAGGTGCTGCACACGCTGGGCTACGACGTGTCGGGTTCCGATCGCGCGGCCTCGCCGGTTACCGAACGGCTTGCCGGCATGGGCGTGCACGTCGCGATCGGCCATGCCGCGACGCACGTCGCCAACGT
>DATCSF010000204.1:0-5202 GCA_036568625.1 Rhodanobacteraceae bacterium
ACTCGCGGCACGCATGGCGGCGCAACGCGGCGACGCTCGCGCGAAGCAATACGCGGCGCAGGCCGACGCGCTGAAGCAGGCGATCAACGCGCATTTCTGGCGCGCCGATCGCGGCATGTACATGAGTTACATCGGTGGCGACGGCCTGCCGGTGGAAGCGTATGACCTGCTCGGGTTGTCGCTGACGATCACCAGCGGCGTGGCGGATGAAGCGCGGGCGCGATCGTCGCTTCAGCACTATCCCGCGTGGCCCGCGGGCAGCCCGGTGATCTGGCCCGAGCGCGCCGACCAGCCGATCTACCACAACCGCGCAATCTGGCCCTTCGTCAGCGTCTACGCGCTGCGCGCCGCACGCAAGGTGGACGATCCCACGCGAATCGCGTTCGAGATGGAATCGCTGATGCGCGGCGCGGCGCTGGCCGGCTCCAACATGGAAAATTATGAACTGGTCACGCAGGCGACCCACGTCGACGAGGGCAAGCTCAGCGGCCCGGTGGTGGATTCGAAGCGCCAGTTGTGGTCGGTGGCGGGCTATCTGGACATGGTCACCGAGGGTGTGTTCGGACTGGAAGCCGATGGTCGCGTCGAACCGAAACTGCCCGCATCGCTGCTGCCGATGCTGTTCGGCACGCGCGACGCGATCACGCTGCAACTGCCGGATCGGCGGATCACTTTGAAACGTCCGCAGCACGCCGAAGGCAATCTGCTGGTTGCGGACAAGGTCGATCACGATGGCCGGAACATCGTCGTCATGTTGAAGGCGATCACGGTTCCGGCATTGCCATTGCACACCGACGCGCCGCTGTACGCGCCGGCGACGCCGGCCGCGCCGCGCGTGTCGCGCGACGGCGGTAAATGGCGCGTGGATGCAG
This sequence comes from Rhodanobacteraceae bacterium, assembly GCA_036568625.1. Classification (GTDB taxonomy): domain Bacteria; phylum Pseudomonadota; class Gammaproteobacteria; order Xanthomonadales; family Rhodanobacteraceae; genus 66-474. Next base: position 873 of record DATCSF010000204.1, read on the forward strand.
GTGGCGACCGCGGCGTGCTTTACGTTGATGGCAAACGATTCGGCGACGTCGCCAACACCTGGACCTTGACCCCGTCGTCGGCCCGCCGCTGCCTGCGCGTGACGCGACTCGGCAAGGGTGGCGTCGAATCGCTGCCCAGCCTCGAAACCTGTATGGGCGACGCGACGCAGGTGACGGGGGCGTGGCCGCGTATATGGACAGCGTCGAGCACCGGTCGCTACCGACTGTGGTTCGATTACGCGAACGACCACGGCCCGATCAACACCGGCGTCACCGCCGCGGTGACGCGAGTGGCGATCCGTTGCGCCGGCAGCCCCGAACAGACCGCGCCGATCGTGATGCCGCACAGCGTCGGCCAGCAGTCGTCCACCACCGGCACCTTCACCGCAAACGCAGGTGCGCGCTGCACGTTCGCGCTGCGTCAGGGCTTCAACATGAGCGACCTCGCGAATTTTGCGCACTACACCGGCGGCGCGGGCGGCAGCCAAGGTCCCTTGAATGATGCCAAAATCGGCGCCCTCCACATCGCGCCGCTTTCGGCAGACGCGCCTCCATGAATCGCAAACCCGAACTGTCGTTCTGGCAAATCTGGAACATGTGTTTCGGATTCCTCGGGATCCAGTTCGGCTTCGCGTTGCAGACCGCCGACGTCAGCCGCATCTTCCAGACGCTCGGCGCTTCGGTGGAACAGATCCCGGTGCTGTGGGTGGCCGCGCCGCTGACCGGCCTGATCGTGCAACCGATCATCGGCCACTATTCCGACCGCACCTGGACGCGGCTGGGCCGGCGTCGCCCGTATTTCCTGGTCGGCGCGCTGCTGGCGACGGTCGCGCTGTTCTGGATGCCGAACGCGGGCACGCTGTGGATGGCGGCGATCCTGCTGTGGCTGATGGACGCCACCTTCAACGTCGCGATGGAACCGTTCCGTGCCTTCGTCGCCGACCAGTTGCCGGAACACCAGCGCCCGCGCGGTTACCTGCTGCAGAGTTTCTTCATCGGCATCGGCGCGGTGGTGGCCTCGATGTTGCCGTGGATCCTGGCGCACCTCGGCGTCAGCAACGTGGCGCCGGACGGCGGCATTCCCGACACGGTGAAGTACGCGTTCTATGCCGGCGGCGCGGCGCTGCTCGGCGCGGTGGCGTGGACCGTGATCAGTACGCGTGAATATCCGCCGGAACAATTGCAGGCGTTCGATACCGCGCCCGCGATCAAGCTGCCGGACCTGCGCGGCATCTGGCGCAACGGTGCCGCGTGGTTGCTGGCCGGCATCGTCGTCGCGCTGCTGATCGAAGGGTTCCACTTGCGGGATGAGGTGTACCTGCTCGCCGGCGGCCTCGCGGTGTACGGCCTGCTGCTGATCGGCTACGAATTTGCGATGAAGCTGCGTCCCGCGTTGTCCGAGCGGCGCGGCCTGCTGGGCCACGTGCTGGGCGACCTGCACACCATGCCGGACGCCATGCGTCAGCTCGCATGGGTGCAGTTGTTCTCGTGGTTCGCGTTGTTCGCGATGTGGATCTACACCACCGCGTCGGTGGCGCAGGTGCAATACGGCACCACCGATGCGCACTCGGCCTTGTACAACACGGCCGCAAACTGGGTGGGCGTGCTGTTCGCGGTGTACAACGGCTGCGCCGCGCTGGCGGCGTTCTTCATTCCGTGGATGGTGCGCCGCTGGGGCCTGCGCGCCAGCCATCTCGTGAACCTGTGGCTGGGCGGCATCGGACTGCTCGGCTTCCTGTTCATCCGCGATCCGCGCTGGTTGCTGCTGCCGATGGTGGGCGTGGGTTTCGCCTGGGCGTCGATCCTGTCGCTGCCCTACGCGATGCTGTCGGACAATCTGCCGGCCGCGAAGATGGGCGTGTACATGGGCATCTTCAACTTCTTCATCGTGATCCCGCAGTTGATCGCCGCCAGCGTGCTGGGCGAACTGCTGAAGCGGTTCTTCCACGGACAACCCGTCTGGGCGCTGGTGGTGGGCGGCGCCAGCCTCATCGTGGCCGGGGTGTGCACGTTGCGAGTGCGGCTGGCCGGGAATGCCGTGGTTTCCCAGATTGCCTGACGCTCGCCGGCATCATCTGCTTCGGTGTCATGCCCAGGTTCCCCAGGTTGGTCGCTCGCCGAGCGAATCAGGGTTTCCTTGATACGCCCTGATCGGGCGGAACGCTCCCGGTCCTGCAAGCCCGGGAGAATTGGAGCATGATAAGGCGCTTTTTGAACCGCTCCGCGGCAGGCGCGATGGCGGGCATGACGGTCGTCGAGCTTTCCACGCACGTTGCATACGTGCGTTCGACGACCGGGCCGCTCGCACGTAATGCCGCGCTGCTTGCGCGGACGTCTCCCTACGGAGATCACCATGAACGCCAGGATCAAGAGCCGGCATCTCCCCGAATCGACTACCCCGTCGGTCGCCGCCGAATTGCCCATGCACGCGCTGCTGAAGGCGATGCAGGCGGTGCAGCGCGGTGATTTCAGCGTGCGGGTCAGCGGCGACTGGGATGGGCTGGAAGGCAAGCTCGCCGATTGCTTCAACGACATCATCGAAGCCAATCAGCGCATGGCCAGCGAACTTGAGCGCATCGGCCACGTCGTCGGCAAGCAGGGCAAGACCCGCCAGCGCATCTCGCTGGCCGGCCGGGGCGGTGCCTGGCAAGGCATGGAGCGCTCCGTCAACGACCTGATCGACGACCTGTTGTGGCCGACCACCGAAGTCACGCGCGCCATCTCCGCGGTGGCCAAGGGCGACCTCTCCCGCACCATGGCGCTGGAGTTCGAGGGCCGGCCGCTGGAAGGCGCGTTCCTGCGCACGGCGACGATCGTCAACACCATGATCGAGCAGCTCAGCGTGTTCAGTTCCGAGGTCACGCGCGTGGCGCGCGAGGTCGGCACCGACGGCAAGCTCGGCGGCCAGGCCAAGGTGCGTGGCGTCAGCGGCGTCTGGCGCGAACTGACCGAGTCGGTCAACCAGATGGCCTCCAACCTGACCGCGCAGGTGCGCAACATTTCCGAGGTCACCATCGCGGTAGCCAATGGCGACCTGTCACGCAAGATCACGGTGGACGTGCGCGGCGAGATCCTGCAACTGAAGGAAGCCATCAACACGATGGTGGACCAGTTGCGCTCGTTCGCCGCCGAGGTGACGCGCGTGGCGCGCGAGGTCGGCACCGACGGCAAGCTCGGCGGTCAGGCGGTGGTGCCGGGCGTCGCCGGCACCTGGAAGGACCTGACCGATTCGGTCAACGCGATGGCTACCAACTTGACTTCGCAGGTGCGCAACATCGCCGAGGTGACGACCGCGGTGGCGCGCGGGGATCTCTCTCGCAAGATCACGGTGGACGTGCGCGGCGAAATCCTGGAACTCAAGAACACCATCAACACGATGGTGGACCAGTTGAATGGCTTCTCGGCCGAAGTGACGCGCGTGGCGCGCGAGGTCGGCACCGAAGGCAAGCTGGGCGGGCAGGCGGAAGTGAAGGGCGTCAGCGGCGTGTGGAAGGAGCTGACCGACAACGTCAACTCGATGGCCACCAACCTGACCAACCAGGTCCGCAACATCGCCGAGGTGGCGACCGCGATCGCGCGTGGCGACCTGTCGCGCAAGATCACGGTGGACGTGCGCGGCGAGTTGCTCGACCTCAAGGAAACGCTGAACACGATGGTCGAGCAGTTGCGCTCACTGGCCGCCGAGGTGACACGGGTGGCGCGCGAGGTCGGTACCGAGGGCAACCTCGGCGGACAGGCCGACGTGCCGGGCGTGGCGGGGACGTGGAAAGACCTCACCGACCACGTCAACTCGATGGCTTCCAACCTGACCGCGCAGGTGCGCAACATCGCCGAGGTGACTACGGCTGTGGCGAGTGGAGACCTCTCCAAGAAGATCACCGTCGATGTACGTGGCGAGATCCTGGAGCTGAAGAACACCATCAACGTCATGGTGGACCAGTTGAACGCCTTCGCTTCGGAGGTGACCCGGGTGGCGCGCGAGGTGGGCACCGAAGGCAAGCTCGGCGGCCAGGCGCAGGTGAAGGGCGTGGCCGGAACCTGGAAGGACCTCACCGACAACGTCAACATGATGGCGGCGAACCTGACGGGTCAGGTGCGCAACATCGCCGAGGTGACGACCGCGGTCGCGAACGGCGACCTCTCGAAGAAGATCACGGTGGACGTGAAGGGCGAGATCCTGGAGCTCAAGAACACCATCAACACCATGGTGGACCAGCTCAACTCCTTCGCCTCCGAGGTGACGCGTGTCGCGCGCGAGGTGGGCTCCGACGGCAAGCTCGGCGGCCAGGCGCAGGTGAAGGGGGTCGCCGGCGTCTGGAAGGACCTCACC
>DATCSF010000205.1:0-5257 GCA_036568625.1 Rhodanobacteraceae bacterium
CTGCGCTTCTCGGTGCCGGGCGTGGGGCTGATTTCGCCACCGCCGCACCACGACGTCTACTCGATCGAGGATCTCGCGCAACTCATCCACGATTTGAAGAACTGCAATCCGCGCGCGTCGATTTCGGTGAAGCTGGTGGCCGAAGTCGGCGTGGGTACCGTCGCCGCGGGCGTCGCCAAGTGCAAGGCCGACCACGTGGTGATCGCCGGCCATGACGGCGGCACCGGCGCCTCGCCGTGGTCGTCGATCCGGCACGCCGGCACGCCGTGGGAGCTGGGCCTGGCCGAAACACAACAAACTTTGGTGCTGAACCGCCTGCGCGGGCGCATCCGCGTGCAGGCCGACGGCCAGATGAAAACCGGTCGCGACGTGGTGATCGGCGCGCTGCTGGGCGCCGACGAGTTCGGTTTCGCCACCGCGCCGCTGGTGGTGCAAGGCTGCATCATGATGCGCAAGTGCCACCTCAACACCTGCCCCACCGGCGTCGCCACGCAGGACCCGGTGCTGCGCCGCCGCTTCACCGGCCAGCCCGAACACGTGGTGAACTATTTCTTCTTCGTGGCCGAGGAAGTACGCCGGATCATGGCGCAGTTCGGCATCCGCAAGTTCGACGACCTTGTCGGTCGCACCGACCTGCTCGACACCCGCGCCGGCATCGCGCACTGGAAGGCGCGTGGGCTCGATTTCTCGCGCGTGTTCCATTTCCCCGACGTACCGCTAGATGTAGCCCGACGGCACGCCGAAGCACAGGACCACGGCCTCGGCCACGCCCTCGACCACGTGCTGGTGGAAAAGGCCGCGGCCGCGCTGGAACGCGGCGAGAAAACCAGTTTCATCGTCGACGTGCGCAACGTGAACCGCAGCGTCGGCACGATGCTTTCGGGCGAAGTCGCGCGCCGCTACGGCCAGGATGGCCTGCCCGACGACACCATCCACGTACAGCTCGACGGCACCGCGGGGCAGAGCTTCGGCGCATTTCTCGCGCGCGGCATCACGCTCGACCTCGTCGGCGAGGGCAACGACTACGTCGGCAAGGGCCTGTCCGGCGGGCGGATCATCGTTCGCTCGCCCAATGATTTCCGCGGTTTCGGACCCGACCACATCATCGTCGGCAATACCGTGCTGTACGGCGCCACCGAGGGCGAAGCGTATTTCAATGGCGTCGCGGGCGAGCGCTTCGCGGTGCGCAACTCCGGTGCGCGCGCGGTGGTGGAAGGCACGGGCGACCACGGCTGCGAATACATGACCGGTGGTACCGTGGCGGTGCTGGGCGAAACCGGACGCAACTTCGCCGCCGGCATGTCGGGCGGCGCGGCTTTCGTGTACGACCCGGCGGGCGATTTCGAACGCCGCTGCAACCTCGCAATGGTGGCGCTGGAGCCGGTGCTGTCCGGCGTCGAACAGGAATTGCGCGTGCCGCGGGAACACTGGCATGTGCCGGTGCGCGGCGGCGCGGTAGCCACCGACGAGGCGATCCTGCGCCAACTGCTGAAAGCGCACTTCCGCCACACCGGCAGCTTCCGCGCCAAGGAGATCCTCGCCGACTGGGCGAACACGCGCGCGCATTTCGTGAAGGTGATGCCGCACGAATATCGGCGCGCGCTGGCCGAGACGACGAATCGCAGCGCCGCCTCCCCAGCGACCGAGACGGCCAGCGCCTGAAGGAGCCAAGCACATGGGCAAGATCACCGGCTTTCTCGAATTCGAGCGCGAATCGGAAACCGTCGAGGCACCGGCCGCACGCAAACGCCACTGGCGCGAGTTCGTGCGCGGGCTCGACGACGAGCCCGCGCGCCGGCAGGCCGCGCGCTGCATGGACTGCGGCATTCCCTTCTGCCATCACGGCTGCCCCGTCCACAACGTCATGCCGGATTTCAATGATCTCGTGTACCGGCAGGACTGGAAACGCGCGCTGGACGTGCTGCATGCCACCAACAATTTTCCCGAGTTCACCGGACGCATCTGTCCCGCGCCCTGCGAGGCGGCCTGCACGCTCAACATCGCCAGCAACCCGGTGGGCATCAAGTCGATCGAACACAAGATCATCGACCGCGGCTGGGAAGAAGGCTGGGTCCTGCCGCAGCCGCCCGCGCGCAGGACCGGCAAGCGGGTGGCCATCGTGGGCAGCGGCCCGGCGGGGCTCGCCGCCGCGCAGCAGCTCGCGCGCGCCGGCCATGACGTCACCGTGTTCGAGAAGAACGATCGGATCGGCGGCCTGCTGCGCTACGGCATTCCCGATTTCAAGCTGGAAAAGTCACACATCGACCGCCGCGTCGAACAAATGCGCAACGAGGGCGTCTTGTTCCGCATGGGCGTGTTCGTGGGCGAACCGCACGACGCGTCATGCTTCGGCAAGGTGGATGCGATGGCTCCCTCGCAACTGAAACAGGACTTCGACGCGGTGGTGATCGCAGGCGGCGCGGAAACCCCGCGCGACCTGCCGATTCCCGGCCGCGGGCTGGCGGGCGTGCATTTCGCGATGGAATTCCTGCCGCAGCAGAATCGCGTCAACGCAGGCGACGGGATCGCCGGGCAGATCCTCGCCACCGGCAAATGCGTGGTGGTGATTGGCGGCGGCGACACCGGCTCGGACTGCGTGGGCACTTCGAATCGGCAGGGCGCGGCATCGGTCACGCAATTCGAGCTGCTGCCACAGCCACCACTGCAGGAAAACAAGCCGCTCACGTGGCCCCACTGGCCGCTGAAGTTGCGCACTTCCAGTTCGCACGAGGAAGGTTGCCGGCGCGACTGGTCGGTCGCTACGAAGTGCTTCAACGACGACGGCCGGGGCCGGGTGAAAAGCCTCACCGCGGTGCGCCTGCAATGGAAAGGCCGCGAAATGCTGGAAGTGCCCGGCAGCGAATTCGAAATCGGCGCCGAGCTGGTGCTGCTGGCGATGGGCTTCGTCTCGCCGCGACAGGACGTGCTTGAGTCCTTCGGCGTGGACAGGGACGCACGCGGCAACGCGAAAGCCGCGACCGATGGCGCTGCCGGCTACCGCACCAGCGTAGACAAGGTGTTCGCCGCCGGCGACATGCGCCGCGGACAGTCGCTGGTGGTGTGGGCGATCCGCGAGGGCCGCCAGTGCGCGCGCGCCGTCGACGCATACCTGATGGGCCGCAGGGACCTGGCGCGGTAACCGCGGCGCCAATGGTTCACGTCGCCAATCGCTTGGCCAGGAAGTCGATCAGCGCCCGCAGCGCCGGATCGCGGTCGGCACCAGGCAGCCACAGCAGGTGCACGTCGAACACCGGCAATTGCCAGTCCGGGAACAACTCGACCAGCCGCCCTTCGGCAACGATCGAGTCGGCCATGTAGTCGCCCTGCAAACCGATGCCGACCCCGGCCAATATCGCATCGCGGATCGCCTGTGCATCGTTGCTGCTCAACACCGGGTCGATCCGTATGGCGCGCCGTCGACGCTTGCGGGTAAATGACCACAAGGTGCCACGGCGATATCCGCTGAAGGTGATGCAGCGGTGTGCCTTGAGATCGGCGGGATCGCGCAATGGCGGAACCGAGGCCAGGTAATCCGGCGAAGCGCAGGGGAAAACGCGCATCCGTCCGACCCGGTGCGCCACCAGTTGCACGTCTGCCAAGCGCCCCACGCGCACCGCCAGCTCCACCTTGCCCGCCACCATGTCGACCCAGGTGTCGTCGTACACCGCTTCGATGCGTACGTCGGGATGCTTGCGCATGAACTCCGCGAGCAAGGGAGCCACGCGGTAGCGCCCGAAGCTTGCCGGCAGATGCACACGCAGACGGCCGGCCAACCCGCCGTCCGCCGGACGCAGGTCTGCCGCAAGCTGCGTCATCACCGCCTCCATGCGCTGCCACTGCGCCAGCAGGCGTTCGCCACGCGCGGTCACCGCCATGCGGCGCGTGGTGCGCAGGAACAGCCGCGCGCCGACGGCATCCTCCAGAGCCGCGATGCGCCGGCTCAACACCGACGCCGTGCATCCCACCTCCAGTGCCGCGCGCGAGAAGTTGAGCCGCCGCGCCGCCGCCGCGAAGGCGCGCAGTTCGCGCAGGCGGGTGGGCGTGAGGTCGAACGATTGATTCATTGAACGAATAAAAGAAAGACGATTCGTGTGGATTATCACACGACCGCGATTGCCGGATCATGCCTGGATTCCCGACACGGAGTTCCGCCATGCGCGCCGTCCAGCTTTCCGCCTTCGATCTCGCTCACCTGCAACAGATCGACCTGCCCGCCCCGCGCCCGGGCCCGAACGAGGTGCTGGTGCGGATGGAGGCCGCCTCGCTCAACTTTCACGACTCCATGGTGGTCAACGGTCAGCTCTATCGCAACGTACCGCTCCCGATGGTGCCGGTGTCCGACGGCGCCGGCACGGTGGTCGAGGTCGGCGATGCCGTGACCCGCTTCAAACCCGGCGACCGCGTCACCACGTTCTACAAGTCACGCTGGATCGCCGGCGCGATGCGGGCGGAATGGGAAGGCGCCGAGATCGGCGGCCCCGAACCGGGCGTGATGCGCGAACTGGCCTGCTTCGATCAGTACTCGCTGGCGCGTGCACCATCGCACCTCTCCAGTGTGCAAGCGGCCACGCTGCCGATTGCCGCGCTCACTGCCTGGCAGGTGCTGGAACAAGCCCACATCACCACCGGCCAGACCGTACTCCTGCTCGGCACCGGCGGCGTTTCCCTGTTCGCACTGCAGTTCGCCAAACTGCGCGGCGCACGGGTGATCCTGTTGTCGTCCGGCGATGAAAAGCTGGCACGCGCCAAATCGCTGGGCGCCGATGTCGGCATCAACTACAAGCAGCATCCCGAATGGGGCCCGCTGGTGCGCGAAGCCAGCGGTGGCGCGGGCGTGGATGCGGTGGTCGAAACGATCGGCGCCGCCACCCTGGCGCAATCGCTGGATGCCGTGTGCATGCACGGCTTCATCGGCGTGCTCGGCTGGATCGGCGGGATGGACGCCACGCTGTCCTTGTCCAAGGTGGTGTTGAAACGCATACGCGTGCAGGGGATTTCGGTCGCGCCGCTGGAAGCGCACGAACGCATGGTTGCAGCCATCGAAACCACGGGACTGGAACCGCTGATCGACCACGTCTACGGCTTCGGACAATTGCGAGAAGCCTTCGAACACATGGCTGCCGGCCGCCATTTCGGCAAGCTCGCCATCGATTTCAATCACTGAGAAACCTTTCCATGCGCCTGCTCCACGCCTTGCGCCGCGCCGCCTGCGGCCTGCTGCTCTGCCTCCCGTTCGCATCCGCCGCGTCCGCCCACG
>DATCSF010000206.1:0-5253 GCA_036568625.1 Rhodanobacteraceae bacterium
GTGTTCAAGTGATCCGCCGGCTTTCCCGGGTTGCGATCGTCCCTGGTCGCGGCGCCGCGTTCACCGGCCCGCAAAACCGTCTCATACACGCTGCGGTGTGACGGCAAGCAACCGTCCGTGGTGCGGGCGCCGGCCCGGCCATTCTCGACCGGGCGCCACTCGCGTCGTCCCTGGCGCTCACCCTTCGCGCCACCTTCGGCATATTCGGACGCGCCTCGTCAGCCTGGCACGCGACGCCACGGGTATCGCGTAAGCGCCCGTCTTCGCCCTGAGTTTCCACAACAGCCGCTTCGAAATCAGCGCCTGGCGTTCGCCTTTCAATAACATTGCGGCGTGTACGCTCGGCCGTCCATGCCGCGGGAATGATCGTCATGTCCGGAGTGCAGCGTCTTGCCGTCGCACTGGCCGCCACCGCGTTGACCGGCGTCGCGTCAACGGGTCATGCGGCGCCGCCGCTTCAGCAACTGAAGGTGCCGCGGGGCTTCCACGTTTCCATTTACAGCAACGGGGTGCCGAACGCGCGCGAGATGGCGCTGGGCACGCGCGACACCGTGTTCGTGGGTTCGATGGGCGAGGGCAAGGTGTACGCGCTGACCGGCCTGGACAAGAATGGCCGGGCCGAACACGCGTACGTGATCGCGAAGGATCTGGAAATGCCGGTCGGCGTCGCCTTCCACGATGGCGCGCTGTACGTGTCGGCGGTCAGCAGGATCCTGAAATATCCCGACATCGAAAAACACCTCGCCGACCCGCCCAAGCCCGTCGTGGTCACCGACAGGCTGCCGACCAAGACACACCACGGCTGGAAGTTCATCGCGTTCGGGCCGGACGGCAAGCTGTACGTGCCGATCGGCGCGCCGTGCAACATCTGCAAGCCCGGCCCCGAATTCGCGAAGATCATCCGCATGAACGCGGACGGCAGCGACCGGCAGACCGTCGCCACCGGCATCCGCAATTCGGTGGGCTTCGACTGGCAGCCCGGCACGCACACGTTGTGGTTCACCGACAACACCCGCGACCTGATGGGCGATGACGTGCCCGACGACACCCTGAATCGCCTCGCAAAGTTGGGCGAGAACTTCGGTTACCCCTATTGCCACGCGGGCAACGTGCCCGACCCCGAATTCGGCAAAGGCCATGCCTGCAGCGAATTCGCGCAGCCGGCGTTGCGCCTCGGCGCGCACGTGGCTGCGCTGGGCATGCGTTTTTACGTGGGGCAAATGTTTCCGGCGGCGTATCGCAACGCAATCTTCATCGCCGAACACGGTTCGTGGAACCGTTCACGCAAATCTGGCTACCGTGTGGTCGTGGCGCACGTGGGCAAGGACGGCAAGGCCACCGGTTCCGAACCGTTCCTGACGGGTTTCCTGGATGGCGAGAAAACCCTGGGCCGCCCGGCCGACGTGCAGCCGATGCGCGATGGCAGCCTGCTCGTGTCCGACGACGAAAATGGCGTGATCTACCGGGTGACGTACGGTGGCTCGCAATAAATGTGTCGTCATTCCGGACGCGGCGAAGCTGCGATCCGGAACCCAGCGCCTTTTTCACACAATCGCAAAGGCGCTGGTTTGACTCGCGCCATCCGTGGCGCTCGCCCTGCGGGCCGCCCACGGCGTTCGTGTTTGCAGTCCTGCAAACGCAAGCGGGTTCCGCGCTGCGCGCGGCCCCGGAATGACGAGACAGGAATGTTTTGATTTCTTACCCACAAGGTAGCCCATGCAATTAACCAGCGAAAGTTTTGAAAATGGCGCCCGCATTCCGGCCGAGTTCGCGTTCGGCAAGCCCGGCGATCACGGTGAGGCGTGCGTGCTGTCCGCCAATCGCAATCCGCACCTGGCTTGGCGCGACGCGCCGGCAGGCACGAAGTCATTCGCGCTGGTCTGCATCGACGGCGACGTACCCAGCCGCGGCGATGACGTCAACCAGCAAGGCCGTACGGTTCCCGCCGACCTGCCGCGCGTGGATTTCGCGCATTGGCTGATGATCGATGTTCCCTTCACCTGCAGCGCGATTGCGGCGGGCGCGTGCAGCGATGGCATCACCCCGCACGGCAAACGCAACCCGGACGGCCCTGCCGGTTCGCGCCAGGGGCGCAACGATTACACCGGCTGGTTTGCGTCCGACCTCGACATGGCGGGCGATTACCTGGGCTACGACGGTCCGTGCCCGCCGTGGAACGATGCGCGGCTGCACCATTACCGCTTTCGGGTGTACGCGCTGGACGCGGCCCGGCTCGATCTGCCACAAAACTTCGACTGGGCGGAACTGCAGAATGCATTGCGCGGTCATGTATTGGATCAGGCTGAAGTGGTAGGCACGTACAGCCTGAACCCCGCCCTGGCCGGCGGCTGACGCGGACGAGCACGCATTTCCTGTCTTCGCCATTCCGTCACGACGGCCGTTGTATCGTCCGAGGCGACATGGCCGTCCATTCGATGCACGGTGGGCAACAAGGGTTTCATCGCGCCATGGGGCGCGCCAGCAAGGAGAAGATCATGGACAACGACACCATCACCGAGACAGGACGCAACAGCAAACCGCACGAGCGCATCGAACGCACGGCCGCGCGCTTGAAGGAAGGCACTTCCAACGCGGTCAGTGGTGCCAAACAAAAATTCGACGCCGCCGCCGATCGGGTGGAATCCGGGTTGCACCGCGCCACCGACGCCAGTGCGCGCGGCGCCGAGCGCGCCGCCGACAAGGCCGGCGAATGGCGCGAGCGCAGCGCGGAACTGGCTTCCGACGCACGCGAACGCGCGGACGTCATGCTCGGCAGCGTGCGCGAATTTGTGCGCGAAAAGCCCGTGCAGTCGGTGGCGATCGCGCTGGCGGCCGGCTGGTTGCTCGGCCGGTTGCTGGGTCCGCGCCGCTGACGCGGCCAACGCATTCGCGGCAGGCGTGCAGGGATGAGCGTCGAAACCGAAGAACGCCCCGCGGCGGCGGAACCCGGCGCGGCGAGGCCCGCTGCGGATGCGCCGGCCGGCGCGGTGCTGGCGGCCGGCATCGACTTGTTTGCCTCCCTCAAGCGCACGATCGCGGCGCTGCTGGCGTTGATGTCGGCCGAAGTGCAGGTGTTCGGCGCGAGCGTCGGCCTGATCTTTCTTTCTAGCGTCGCGCTGGTCGCGTTCGCGGTGGCACTGTGGGTGTGCGTGGTGGCCCTGATCGGGTGGGCGCTGGCGGTGGCTACGCATTCGGTCGGCATTGCGCTGGCGATCTTGGTGGGTATCCACCTGCTGCTGGTGGCGGGAATCTGGATCGCGATCCGGCGCGCGATCCGGCAAATCACGTTTCCGCGTACACGCGCCGAGTTGTCGGTCCTGCGCCGCACCTTGCGGCGCGACGTCGCGCGCTTCCAGCACGCTTCGCCCGTGCCGCCTGGACAGGAGGAGTCCTAGGACCATGAACTACGCGCGCGCACGGGCCAAGCGGCGGCGGGCGTTGGCGAACTGCCGCGCGGCGCGCGGCGAACTGCACGCCTCGATGAACCGGGTGATCGACGTCTATCAGGCGCATCCGCTGCCGACGCTCGCGGGCGCCGCGGGCATGGGTTTCGTGCTGGCGCAAATGCGCGTCGGCGGAGGATTGATCCGCGCCGGTATGCGCATCGCCGGCGGACCGGCCTGGCGGCTGGCGCGGCAATACCTGAGGACTCCATGAGGCGCGATCGTCCCTGATCGCCGCGTTGGCCGGCTGCTCGCCGCGTGCAACGGCCAGGATGCATGAAGATCAGAGCGGCCATCCATGGCCCGATATCTCACAACAGCCGCTGCGTATCGAGCGGCGGACTCGCCCGCGCCGGTTTTCAAAGGCGCTCCGGCGACAGCGAACGGCGGCTTTGCCGAGCGCACTTGGGTTCGAACGGGGATTACACTGGCGACGTCGCCACAAGTGGCCGGATGAGCGCCGAAATGCCGCCGTCGAGATCGTCCGGAAGTTTCCACGCCCCCGGTCAGCGTCCGCCCGCGCGGCCGGGCCGGCTGCAGACGATCCGCCCGCGTCGTCACGTCACGCCCGCGCTGCGGCGGCGCGTGCGGCGGCTGCGTTCCCTGCGCGTGCCGTTGCTGATCCTGATGCTGCTCGCGATCGCGGTGACGCTGGTGCTGGCGCGCTCGCTGTTGATTCCGCTGGTGCTGGCGGCGTTCATCGCGCTGGGCTTGAACCCGATCGTCGCCGGCCTGCACCGCGTGTACGTGCCAAGACCGCTGGGCAGTCTGCTGGTGATGATCGCGCTCGCCGCCGCGCTGGTGGGCAGCGTGACCGCGTTGAGCACGCCGGCCGCCGAGTGGCTGAAGGATGCGCCCGCGGTGATGCGCGATGTCGGCTACAAGGTCAAGCGCGTGACGCGTCCGCTCACGCGGGCCAGTCACGCGGCGTCACAATCGCTGGCGGGCATGGGGGTGGGCGCGCCGCCGGCCAGCCGGCCGCCACCGGCCGGCGGGTTCTCGCTGGACAATCTGGTGCAGTCGGCGCCGCGCATCGCCGTGGCGGCGCTGACCGTCGCACTGCTGGTGTTCTTCTTTTTGAGCTACGGCCGCACGGTCGCCGGGCACCTGGTCACGGCGGTGCCGGGATTCAGTTATCGGCGCGTCGCATTGCGCCTGATTCGTGGCATCCAGGAAGAATTTTCACGTTACCTCTTGACCGTTACCCTCATCAACATTGCCCTGGGGCTTGTCACCGCGGCGATCCTGTGGGCGCTGAACATGCCCGATCCGTTGTTGTGGGGCGGCCTGGTGACGCTGCTCAATTACATGCCGTACGTCGGCGCGGTCACCAATACGCTGCTGCTGCTGGCCGTGGGATTGCTGAACTTCAACGATCCCCTGCATGCGCTGGCGCCCGCGGCGTGCTTCGCGGTGCTGGCCGCGCTGGAAGGCAACGTGATCACGCCGATAATCATGGGCCGGCGCATGCGGCTGTCGCCGCTGGCGATCCTGGTGTGGTTGCTGATCTGGGGCTGGATGTGGGGCATCACCGGCGCGTTGCTGGCGGTGCCGATGCTGACGTGCCTCAAGTTGATCACCGAGTGGCTGCCGGGATGGCAGTGGTTTGCAAGGATGGTCGAGCGCTGACGATGCGAATCGGCAGCAGCGGACGAAGCGAGTGTAGGTTGGGCTGACGCCGGCTTCATCGGCGGAAGCCCAACAACTCAGCAACACGTTGGGCTTCTTCGGACTGCGTCCGAATCAGCCCAACCTACGGCGCTGCGTTTTGCGCTGGATCAAGCGCAAATGCCGCGGACGCGGCAAACTA
>DATCSF010000207.1:0-7182 GCA_036568625.1 Rhodanobacteraceae bacterium
GGCTATGGCGGTGCAGTGGAGGACGCAAGCACTCTGTTGGGCGGCCCAGGGGATGGAGGCGTGGATGGGGCAATCAAGGAAGATACGCTGGGCCTTGATACGGTGTACGTGCAGGCCAAGAAGTGGGCTTCAGATCGGACAGTCGGAGATCGTGAAATTCGCGACTTCATCGGCGCGCTTCAATTGCAACGCGCACGCAAGGGTGTGTTCTTTACGACGTCGGACTTCACGAAGTCTGCTCGCGATTCGGCTACGCGGTCCGAGTCTCGCGTTGTGCTCATCAATGGCGAGAAGTTGGCCGAACTGATGGTGGACTACAAAGTGGGTGTGAGCGTTACATCTACGTTGGAGTTGAAGCGACTCGACTCAGATTATTTCGAGGAGTAGTTCTGCAGGCCATGGATGCCGGTTCGATGTCAGCCCACGGCGAGAGTCGCTGGGTTCCGGATCGCGGCTTTGCCGCGTCCGGAATGACGATGTTGATGGGTTCTGGGCATGCGGAGCGGCGGCCGCGTGCACCCCTTCGGTCGGCGGCAAACCGTCACGCCAGCGCGCGAACCTTCACCACCGCCGGATCGTCGGCGTGCTCGATCAGCATCCGCCGCACGCGATCCTGCCACAGGCGCCCGAATTCGCGACGCTGCGCGTTGTCGGCCTGTCCGGTGAGCACAAGCTGCATCAGCAGGCGCTGCATGGGGTCGGCGGGCACATTGCCGGTATCGGTCTCGACTTCCACCTCGTCGCCGGTGTCGTTGCGGCGAAAGCGGATGCCGTTGACGTCGCCTCGCGCGTACTGCAGCAAATCCCTGCGTGCGTGGCGACCGCCCAGACCCTTGAAGCCGTTGTTGGCCGCGGCGCCGGTGACCAGTGTCAGCACCTGGCCGATCACGCCGGTGACGCCGGCATCCTCGGCATTATTGAGGTACACGCTGATGCCGCCGCGCTCGGGCAAGCTGTCGGGATACAGATGGCGCAACGCGGCGCAAGCGCTGAGCCACCCGCCGGCGACGGTGGGGCAGGAGTGCCCGGCCAGCCGCACCGCGTCGGCGTAGTGGTACTCGATTACGCCGTCGTCGCTGGCGCCCAAGAGTTGCGCGAGGCTGTCGTGCAACCTGAGCGCCGGCACTTCGGCGAAGAAGTCCGGGAAGGCCATTACTGCGTGACCACGAAGTCGATCACCACCGGGCCGTCGCCGCCGCGCTGCTGGTAGATCACGTCGATGCGGTCGCCGTAGCGTTGCTGCATCTGGTGCAGCAGCGGAACCGGATCATGATCGTTGACGAAGCGCATCGCCTCGCCGGCCTGCAACGCGTCGAGCGCACCGAAGATCGCGGAGTGGCGGAAACGGTGCGCGATCGCTCGCGCGTCGAATGGGTAGGGCGTGTAGGCCGCGGTCTGGAGGGGCGTGCTATCGGCAGGCGTGCTCATTGCTGGCTCGCATGTTGGGAGGACTGCGCAAGCATGCGCGTGCATCGCGCCGCGTGTATTGACCTGAATCAGGGCGATGCGGGGCTCGCCTGCGTCGAAGTGCTCCCGAGAAATGCATCGCGTTGTGACGCAGGCTCGTTGCCGATTTTGCGAACCGCGGCATAGAAGCGCTTCCAGTCGCCGTCGCAGTGTTCGAACAGCGCCGTGAACGCGGGCACGCCGCGGTCGTACAAGCCGAATGGCAACAGCTTGGCGTTGTTCGGCGGCGTGTCGAACCAGTGGTCGTATTCCGGATCGCCGTGCCACGCGCTGTCGCGCAGGTGCTGGTATTCGCGGCGCAGATTGGCGAATGCCTGCACCTTGCGTTCGCGCTTGACCGCATCGGGAAGATCGCTGGCGTACAACGCCTTCAACTGATGGCGCGTGGCCAGCACCAGTTCGGTGAACTGTTGCCCGCGGCGTGCTTCGGCAGGGTCGGGTGGCGGCAGATGGTTGTCGGCGCGCCACTGGCGCAGACCCTCGCGCTGCACGAAGGTCGCGAACGACTCGTTGAACGCGGTGTCGCCCTTGACGTAGACCTCCTGGTGGGCGAGCTCGTGGAAGATCGTGCCCACCCGTTCGTCGTCGCTCCAGTGGTCCATCGTGCTGAGCAACGGGTCGGCAAAATGGCCCAGCGTGGAATACGCCGGTACGCCGCCGATCCAGACGTCGTTGCCTTCCTGTTTCAACTTGTTCGCCAGCGCTTTGGCGCGATCGTGGTGATAGAACCCCTGGTACGCCACGCAGCCAGCAACGAGGAAACAATGCTCGACCGGCTGCAGCGACAACGCCGGCGTCGCGAACACGTTCCACATCACGAACGGGCGGCGGATGTCGGCGTAGGTGGTATAGCTCTTGTTGCGCGGCAGCTTGAGCGTGTCGGACGCGAACGCGCGGGCGCGCAGCGCCAGTTGCAGGCGCGCGCGCAGTGCCGGATCGGCATGCGGGTCGGCGATCAGCCGCTCGATCGGCACCCGTGCACGCAACACGGCCATTTCACCCGCCGCCAGGTGCGCGTAATAGCCGACCGTCGAGCAGCCTGCCAGCACGCCGCCCACGCCCGCCAGCGCCAGCGCGCGCGCGATCGTCTTGTATCGTCGGCGGCGTGCATTCACACTTGCGCTTCTCAAGGCCATGCGGTTCCGGATGGACGGCCATGCTGCTGCTCATCGACAACTATGACAGCTTCACGTTCAATCTCGCACAGTATCTGGGCGAGCTTGGACAGGACGTGAAGGTGTTGCGCAACGATGCGGTGGACGTCGCGGGTATCCGGGCGCTGGCGCCCGAACGCATCGTGATTTCGCCGGGGCCGGGCACGCCCGATCAGGCGGGCGTGTCGCTGACGCTGATTCGCGAACTTGCTGGCGCCATCCCGATCCTGGGCGTGTGTCTTGGCCATCAGGCGATCGGGCAGGCGTTCGGCGGCAAGGTCGTTCGCGCGAAAGAGATCATGCACGGCAAGACCTCGCCGATCCGCCATCGCGGCATCGGCGTATTCGCGGGCTTGGCCGATCCGTTCGAGGCCACGCGTTATCACTCGCTGGTGGTCGAACGCGCGAGCGTCCCGGATTGCCTCGAGATCACCGCCTGGACCGAGCATGCGGACGGTTCGTTCGACGAGATCATGGGCCTGCGCCACACGGCGCTGGCGGTCGAAGGCGTGCAGTTCCACCCCGAGTCGATCCTGACCCGCAGCGGTCACGACCTGCTGCGCAATTTCCTCGGGCAAGCCTTGCCCAAGGCGGCATGAAAATGTTGAGACGAGCTGGTGCGCGCCGTTCAGTCTCCTTGAGCCAAGGGGGCGATCGCGCCGTTGTGGAGCAACGGCGCGATGGGAGAGTGGTACTGCCGACCGAAGCCGAGGCCTGCCAAATCGCAGTGGGCGGTTGCCAATGACCATCACGCCGCACGAAGCCTTGCAGCGCACGATCGAGCATCGCGAGATTTTTCACGACGAGATGATCGACCTGATGCGCCAGATCATGCGCGGCGAAGTGTCGCCCGCGATGACGGCGGCGATCCTGACCGGGCTGCGGGTGAAGAAGGAAACCGTGGGCGAGATCGCGGGCGCCGCGACGGTGATGCGGGAGCTGGCCGAGAAGGTGAACGTGCCCGCGCATCCCCACATGCTGGATATCGTCGGCACCGGCGGCGACGGCGCGCACAGCTTCAACATTTCCACGGCCGCGATGTTCGTCGTCGCGGCCGCCGGCGCGCGCGTGGCCAAGCACGGCAATCGGGGCGTGTCATCGTCGTCCGGCAGCGCGGACGTGCTGGAGGCGCTGGGCGCGAAGATCGATCTCGGGCCCGGGCAGGTCGCGCGTTGCATCGAGCAGACCGGGATCGGTTTCATGTTCGCGCCGCGCTTCCATCCGGCCATGAAGGCGGTCGCACCGGTCCGTCACGAAATGGGCGTGCGTACGCTGTTCAACATCCTCGGGCCGCTGACCAATCCGGCCGGCGCGCCGAACATCCTGATGGGGGTGTTCCACCCGGACCTGGTCGGCATCCAGGTGCGCGTGCTGCAGCGGCTCGGCATCGCGCGCGCGCTGGTGGTGCACGGCAAGGACGGGCTCGACGAGATTTCGCTGGGCGGCGCCACGCTGGTCGGTGAATTGCGCGACGGCGAGGTGCGCGAGTACGAAATCGAATCCGAGCAGTTCGGCATCCCGATGGCGTCCAGCCGCAACCTGCGCGTCGAAGGTGCGGTGGAGTCCAAAGCCGTGCTGTTGCAAGTGCTGGATGGCGCCGACGGCGTCGCGCGCAATATCGTGGTGCTGAACGCCGGCGCGGCGTTGTATGCGGCCGGCATTGCCGGATCGATCGCGGATGGCATCGGGCGCGCACGCGCGGTGATCGACGACGGCTCGGCGCGCGCCAAGCTCGACCAGTTCGTTGCGGCCACCCAGGCGTTGGCCGCGGGGTCCGTGTGAGCGACATCTTGCAACGCATCCTCGCGCGCAAGCGCGAGGAGATCGCCGAACGCAAGGCGCGCGTGCCGCTCGCGACGTTGCGCAAACGCAGCGCGGACATGCCGCCGGCGCGAGGTTTTGCTGCGGCATTGCGTGCACGCGTCGATGCCGGACAGGCTGCGGTGATCGCCGAGGTGAAGAAGGCGAGCCCCTCGAAGGGCCTGATCCGTGCCGACTTCGATCCCGCGGGTATCGCACGCGCTTACGCGGCCGCCGGCGCGGCGTGCCTGTCGGTGCTGACCGATATCGATTTCTTCCAGGGCAGCGACGCGTATTTGCGCGAGGCGCGCGAGGCGTGCGACCTGCCCGTATTGCGCAAGGATTTCACGGTCGACAAGTACCAGGTGCACGAGGCACGTGCGATCGGCGCCGACGCGATCCTGCTGATCGCGGCCGCGCTCGACAATGCCGCGCTGGCCAACCTGCACGCGCTGGCCATCGAGGTGGGCCTCGACGTGCTGGTCGAAGTGCACGATGCCGTCGACCTGCAGCGCGCGCTGCCGTTGCCGGTCGAAGCGCGCACGCTGATCGGCGTCAACAATCGCGACCTGCGCACGTTCGAAACCAGCATCGAAACCACGCTGACGCTGAAGGGCGCCGTGCCGCAGGATCGACTCCTGGTCACCGAAAGCGGCATCGCCACGCGCAATGATGTCGCCCGTTTGCGAAAGGCCGGCGTGCACGCGTTCCTGGTCGGCGAGACGTTCATGCGTGCTGACGATCCGGGGGCCGGGCTCGCAAGGCTGTTCGGCGAGGCGTGATCATGGATCGGGGCGTGGCGGAAACCGCACGACGAGTTGTGTTGTTCGATTTCGACGGCGTCCTGATCCGCGGCGATACGTTCGCCATGTTCATGCGTGAACGCTACGCGCGTGCGCGCTGGCGCAAGGGCCTGGTGTTGCTGTCGAGCCTCTGGTTGCTGCTGTTGGCGTCGTTCTCGCGCCGCCGGGCGTCGCGCACATTGGTCCACCTTGGCCTTCTCGGCGTGAACGAGGCGCGTTACCGGGCGCTCGCGAAAACGTTTGCCATGGCGCTGGCGCGCCAGCCTGGCCGCTTCCGTCGTGAAGGATTGCGCGCGCTGCGCCAACATCAGATGGCCGGTGACCGCATCGTGATCGTCACCGGCTGCGAGGAGTCGCTGGTGCGTTGCGTGCTCGCCGAGCTCGGCGTCGCGGACGTCGAGGTACTGGCGTCGCG
This sequence comes from Rhodanobacteraceae bacterium, assembly GCA_036568625.1. Lineage (GTDB taxonomy): Bacteria > Pseudomonadota > Gammaproteobacteria > Xanthomonadales > Rhodanobacteraceae > 66-474. The sequence continues at coordinate 5,640 of DATCSF010000207.1, forward strand.
ATTGCGCGCCGGACGTCTGGGCATGCGCTCCGATTGGCACAACGTTGGCCAACGCAAGGTGGAATTGTTGGCGCGGAACGGCATCGACGCCTGGCAGGTGGCCTACAGCGACTCGAAACAGGATCTGCCCATGCTCTCGCTTGCCACCGAAGCGGTGCTGGTCAATGCCACGCCCAAGCTGTGCAAGCGCGTGGAGAAGGCGTTGGGGCGCAGCGTGATGCGCGTCGAGTGGTATTGAACCGCGCGATGTGCAATCGCAGCGGCTGTTGTGAAAAGTCAGGCCATGGAAGGCCGTTCTGATGATCGTGGACCGTATTGTCGGCATGAGATGAAGATGCCGATCGAAGCAGCGATCAAGGAAGATCGCACGCCTATCGTGTTCCCCGCACCACGATGGTCTTGCCGGAGACGTCGATGCCGCCGTCGTCCTCGAGCTGCTTCAGCACGCGGCCGGCCATTTCGCGCGAACAGCCCACGATGCGCGAAAGTTCCTGGCGCGAGATGCGGATCTGGGTGCCTTCCGGATGCGTCATGGCATCCGGCTCCTGGCAAAGGTCGAGCAGCGTGCGCGCGATGCGGTTGGTGACGTCCATGAATGCCATGCGGCTGACTTGGCGCGATGTGCGCAAGAGGCGGTGGGTCAGTTGCAGCCCGATCGCGAACAGGATGCGGGGGCAGTCTTCGCGCAGCGTGCCCTCGAACAAGTGGAACAGTTTCTCGTAGCTGATTTCGGCAAGCTCGCAGGCGCTGCGGGTGCGGATCAGTACTTCGCGCTGCGCCTGCTCGACAAACAGGCCCATCTCGCCGATGAATTCGCCGCGGTTGATGTAGGCGAGGATCAGCTCGCGGCCCTGGTCGTCCTCGCTGCAGACGGTGACCGAGCCGTCGATTACGTAGAACAAGGTATTGGCGGGATCGCCGGGGCGAAGAATTGCGGTCTTGCCGGGGTAGCGGCGACGATGGCACTGCTCGAGCAGTCGCTGCATCGCGGCCGGATCGGGCGCCAGCATCGGGGGCGCCTTCGAGCGTTCATAAACTTGCTGGAGCAGGTAGCGTAATTCAGACATGATGTCCTTGTCCCGCATCACAGTTGGGGAGCGCGTTCAGCACGCCTGCAGGATTGTGCCACATTCATGTTCGTGCAAGCCAGCCGGACCTCCGCGAGGATGCACCGGCGGCGACTTTCCCGCATACTTTGCCCCTCCCGACAAATCCGTTTCGCGTGCGGCCGGAACACCGGCCAGGCGCGCCGCTTCCATCATCTCCGAGGACACACTGCCGTGGTCAAGCCGCTGCCCCGCTTGAAGCTGCAGGGGTTCAACAACCTCACCAAGGCGCTCAGCTTCAACATCTACGACATCTGCTACGCGGTCACCAAGGACCAGCGCGACCGCTACATCGACTATATCGATGAGGCCTATGATGCCGACCGGTTGACGCAGATCCTGACCGACGTCGCCGACATCATCGGCGCGAACATCCTGAACATCGCGCGCCAGGACTACGATCCGCAGGGCGCGTCGGTGACGATCCTGATTTCCGA
>DATCSF010000208.1:0-15330 GCA_036568625.1 Rhodanobacteraceae bacterium
ACCCCGAGAAGATCAACGTCAACGGGTCGAGCCTCGCGACCGGCCACCCGTTTGCGGCGACCGGTGCGCGCATCGTGGCGACGCTGGCGAAGTTGCTTGCCCGGAAGGATTCCGGCCGCGGCCTGATTTCGATCTGCACCGCGGGCGGGATGGGGGTGGTGGCCATCATGGAGCGGTAGGTCGGGCTGGATGCCATGCAGCCCAACGGTTTGCGCGGGGTGCAGTACCGGAATCCAAATCGAAGCAGCTTTTGAGAAAAGTCAGGCCATGGATGGATGGCCGTTCTGGTCTGCACCGACACACGAACGCCAGATGCAATGGCGTTTGGTGACGCAGCGATCAGGGGCGATCGCAGAACTGTACTTCAACCGACCTTGAACAGCGTCGGTTTCCATGCACCGCTGGCGTAGGATTCGCGGCGCCGGCGGTGCATGCGGGCGATGGCTTCGGCGGCGCGGGCGTCGGCCCAGTCGGCGCGCTGCACCATCAGCTTGGCCGGGTTCTCGCCGCGCGCGCGCGCCTCGTCGTCGCGCCACGCGCAGAAATCGTCATAGGCCTCGATTTCGAATTGCAGGTCGCGACGGCACAGCTCGATCATGATCGCGTCGTCTAGGAAGCCCAGCACCGGCACCCGGTCGGGGATCGAGTCGTTGGGGTCGGCCAGGTATGCCAGCGCCGAGAGCACGCGGTGGCGGTCTTCGTCGGGCAGGTTGAAGCCAACGTCGCCGGCCATGGAAATCAGGGATTCCACGCTGCCCAGGCGCTCGGCGATGAACGGCGGTGCGTGCTGCGCGCTGCGGGTTTTGTCCAGCAGCGCCTGCGCGGCCGTGATGATCTTGTCGGGGCTTTCACCCTTGATGCTCGCCTCGACGTCGCGCATGCCCTTGACGAAGAACTGCAGGTCGTCGTCGCTCAACTGGATGTTGATGTCCATCGGCATGGGGAAGTCCTCGAACGGGCGGCGGAATGCGCCAGCCTACCGAGCGGCCTTTAGCCCGTCAATGACCGGTTGCCGGGCGCAGCGGCTTTTGTGAAAAGTCAGGCCATGGATGGCCGTTCTGATCATTATGGCCGGCGAGGTTGATGAAATCCCTGTGATGGGTGAAGCGGCGATCAGGGATGATCGCATCAAAATTGCTCACAAGATCCCCTGGATGCCCGCGCCAAAGGCGGTGACGAAGCGCGTGATGATGGCCGTGAGCGACAGATTGACCTGCGGGAAGTCACCCACCGCTTCCCAGCATTTCAGGAAATCCGGGTCGGTGGCGGGGACGGGTTCGCAACCCGGCCGCAACTGATAATCGGTGGCATAGGCCCACGGCCAGATGTCGAAAATCGGCAACGCGCGCGACACATCGCCGATGGCCTGGCTGACGTCGCCGATGATCGGGATGGGATGCCGCGGCGCGACCAGCCAGGCGTTGCGCGGCGCCGCGTCGCGCAGGATCGTCGCCCGCAATTGCCGCGCGAATGCCGGATCGTCGACGATCACGCCGCCCTCGGTGTTGTAATGGGCCGAGCGCGGATCGAAGTTGTGCGAGCCGACCATCGCGATGCGGCCGTCCACCACCAGCGATTTTGCGTGCAGGCTGATGCGCGGGCCGGGGCTGCCGGGTTCGATCGGCGCGCGGCCGCCGCGGTGTGCGGAGGATTGCTCCGAACCGATGCCGGAAAGCCGGTAGTAGTCCCCCAGCATTTCCGCGGCGTCGGCGGGGTGCGGCATGAGTTCGTGGATCTCGAAACCATAGTCCACCAGATATTTCTTGTGGTGCTTGTAGGACAGCGCGTACACCCCCAACGCGTCGGTCGATGCCAGCGAGTTGGTGGAAACGATCACTTGCACCGGTGGCTGCTTCTTCTGCAGCGCCTTGAAGATCCCGCCGGCGCGGCGGGTCAGCACCAGGTAGGGCGTCTGCAGCACGATCTCGCCGTGCGCATCCGACAGCATCTTCATCAGGTCGCGGGTGAGTTCGCGCGAATCCGGCCCGTGCACCGCTCCGTCCTTGGACGGCAGGTCGTAGAAGTAATCCACCAGTCCGACGTTCAGGCTGTGGTCGAGCAGGTTGTTCGCCAGCCACTCGGGATCCTGCGCCTCGTGGCGGGTGGTCGCGACGCGCTGCGGATCGGCAAAAGTCGGTTCGCGCCACGGCTCGGCGTCGAACGGGTGTTTCAGGATCTCGGCATTGACGTCCTTCAGGTGCGTCAGCGGCACCGAACGATTGTCGTGCCAGAAGATATCGAAACTCTTTTCCATCTGGGAGCCCGCGGTGCCGGCCACCAGCACGTCGCGGTCCAGGAAATCCATCTGCGGATCCCAGTCGTAGTATTCGTTGGCGTAATTGCGTCCGCCCACGATGCCCACTTTGTCGTCCACCAGGAACAGCTTGTTGTGCATGCGCTGGTTGAACTTGCGGAAGCAGCACAACACGCTGGCGGTGTATTCCACGAAATTGCTGCGGGCGCTGTCGAAGGTCGGGTTGTACAGCTTGATATGCAGGTTGTCGCTGGCGCGCGCCAGGCGCGACAACAGCCCCGGATCGTTCAGCGAGCCCAGCTGATCGGCCAGGATGCGCACCTGCACGCCGCGCCGCGCGGCCTTCACCAGTTCGTCCAGCGCCAGCATGCCGGCGTCGTCCTTCGACCAGATGTAGGTCTGGATGTCGATGGACTTTTGCGCCGCGCGGATCAGGTTGATGCGCGCCGCCAGCGCGTTCTGGCCGATGTTGAGCAGCGTGACGGTGTTGCGCGGATGGTCGGGCTTGGAAGCCGCGATCGCGCGATCGGCTTGCGCCATGAACGGCGACGGCGCGGCACAGTGGTCGGCCCGCGCGCAGTCGATCCGGCTGTCGGCCGACATCGCGACGATCCGGTCGGCGCGTTCGACGCGCTTGGTCGAAAGCGGCGCGCAGCCCGCCAGCACCAGTGCGAAGGCGCACACGCACCAACCGAGTTTTGCACGCAGGTTTTTTCGCATCGTCCGGATGATACGAGACGCGTCACATTCACGAGTCGCCGCCGGTTCGATTCCGGGCGGCTGTGGTGAGAAGTCAGGCCACGGGGCCCTTGGCCGCGGGCGGTGGCCTGGGCCGTTCGGGGGTGCGGAGTGCAGAACGGCCGGATGCCGGCCCGCCTGCTGGTGGAATGGCGTCCATGGATGAACGCAAGGCAATTCTCAAATCCAGCTCGACCTTGTCCGAGAGCACGCCGCGCCACGCGTGCATCCCGAACAGCGAACGTGAAATCGTGCCCTGCAGGCGGATCATGCATGCCAGCGGCTGGCGCGGGCAATCCGAAGGCAACAATGTGAGCACGATCGGGTGGCGTTCGCCGTGTAGCGTCAGCAGGCCGTGCAATGTGCCGCCGTTCGCCAATTCGTCCAGCGGAAACGGATCCGAATCGAAATGGACGAGGGGATAGTGCGCGGCATCGAAAAAGCCGGAGCCGAGCGCGTGCGCGCGCTCGTCGGCGTCGTCCATCTGCAGGTCTGCAACCTCGAGGGTGGCATCCACCTGGACCAGGTCGGCGCCGATGTGGGTGTCGATTCGGTGCAGCGTGCCCGACAGGCCGGGAAACGTGCCGCGCACGTGGGCGAACAGCAACTTGCGCACGCTGAATTGCGTCTGGGATTTCGCAGCGTCGATCGACCATGTTTGCGCGTCGGACGGCGGCGGAGCCGCCGGCGCGAGATCCGGCAACACCAGCAATGCGATGATCAGTGCCGCTTTCACGGCGACCACAGCGCGCGCAACCGGCCGTGCCCGGGTTCCAGCGCATCGTCGGCCAGGTCGATCCATGCGACGGTCGCCGGCGACATGCCGCGTGCGCCGGCAGAACGACCTTCGGTCAGCAAGGCCAGCAATTCCTCGAGGCCCGGATTGTGGCCGACCAGCAGAACCTGCTGTGCGCCAGGCGCATGTTGCTCGATCAGCGTCAGCAATTCGCCGGGCGTTGCGCGATAGATCGCGTGCACGAATTCCGGGTCCGGCATGCGCAGCGATTTTCCGACCTCGTCGGCGGTCATCTGGGTGCGCCGGGCAGGCGAGCACAGCACGGTATCCGGCGCGGCGTCCTGTTGAGCCAGCCACACACCCGCCGCGTACGCCTGCGCTTCGCCGTGCAGGCTCAATGGGCGTTCGGTGTCGCGCCCGTCGGGCCCCATGGACATCGCCTCGGCGTGGCGCAACAACAACAGTTCACGCATGACCGGATGTTCTCACTGGCCGCTGGAACCGGTGCTCGCCGGCGCGGGCGGCGCGTCCAGCGGAACCTGATTGGCGCGCAGCGTGGCGAGCGCCAGGCTGAGCTCGGTGCCGCCGTTGCGCGCGGTGCCCAGCCATTGCGCGGCGAGCGAAGAATCGGTGAGCGCGCGTTGCAGCAGGGCCGAATACTGGTGCACTTGCCAGGCGAGGTTCTGGCTGGCCTGGTCGTCCTGCGCTTTCTCGGCCGGTTTCAGCGTGGCCTGGATGTGCAGGCCCACCGCGCGGGCGATCGGGCTCGAGCCCCACTGCAGGGTGCGCGCGAGTTTCAGGCAGTCGGCCTTGACGTGGGCGTCTTTCGCGGCGTCCTCGCCGCAGAGCTGTTCCAGCGGCCCGAATGCCGGACGAACGTGGTCTTGCATGTTCATGACGGCAACCAGCACGCGCACGCCGTCGGCATTGTCGGGCTGGCCGTCGTGCGCGCCCTGCATCGTGTCGGCCAGTGGCGGCAGTACCGCCGTCGCCTTGGCGACGCCCGCCAGCGCGTTGCCATAGTAATCATCGTAGGTTTGCGCGGCGGCGGCCTGCTTCAACGCGGCGCGCTCGGCCTTGTCGTTCTTGTCGCGCGCGGCGACGTCCATCGCCACCATCCAGACCGCGGCGTTGCCGGCGGCGTGTCGCTTGAGCCAGGCAAAAGCTTCCGCGTTCGGACAGTCCTTCTCCGACTTGCAGACATCCAGTCGCGTCCATCTGGCGGCGGCGCCGCCGTGCGGCGCGGCGGCGGCGCGCTGGCTGAGTGCGTCGAAATCCAGACCCTGCATGGGGTTCTTGAATGGCTTGGCCAGGAGCGCGGCGCCCAGCAGGTAATCCGGATCGGCGCGCAGTGCCACCACGCTGACCAGATCGTGCTGGTATTGCCGTATCGCCTCGATGCGCTTGCGGTCGGCCGGCGCAATCTTCTCTTCTTCCGGCGCTGCGGCGCTCGCAGCGGAAGCCGGCGTCGCGGGTTGCTTCGAAGGATGTTTTGCCGCTGGTCTCGCGAGGGCGGACCCGGCGAGCAACAACGCGGCGAGTGCGGCGGCGGACAGGGCGTGGCGCATGGCGGACATCGATCGGGAATGCCGTGAAGCTACGGGTGGATGGGTGAATGCGGGCTGGCCGGCGCTGTGGTCCGGCGGCGCGCGGATGGTGAAGCAAAAACCGTGCGCACGAAAGAATTTCCGGTCGCGCGATCCCCAGCGCCTAGAAGGCAAGGGCTTCGCGCACGAACTCCGGCTGCGCCAGTGCAGCGTGGTGGACGTCGGCGTTGTAGTAGCGGGTCGCAAACGGCTTGGCCTTGGCATCGTGTTCGCGGAAGGCGACAAGGTCGCCATCCTTGCGCGCCATGGTGCAGCTCCACCAACCGGTTGGGTAGCACGGCTGTGGAAAGGGCAGGGTGCGGGTCGCGGAAAAGCCGACCTCGCGCATTGCCCGGTGCATCGACTGGATCAACTCCAGCAGCACCAACGGCGATTCCGATTGCTGCACCAGGATTCCGCCCTCGCGCAGCGCGCGGAAGCAGCTTGCGTAGAACTTTGCGTTGAACAGGCCCTCGGCCGGGCCGACCGGATCGGTGGAATCGACAATCACCACGTCCAGCGAGTCGGGTTTGGCATCGGCCATGTACTTGATGCCGTCGTCGAACAGAAGCTTGGCGCGCGGATCGCCGTTGGATTCGCACAGCTCGGGGAAATGGTCTTCGGCGAGTCGCGTCACGCGCTCGTCGATTTCGATCTGCACCGCGGAGCCGACTTCGGGATGGCGCAATACCTCGTGCAGGGTGCCGCAGTCGCCGCCGCCGATGATCACCACGTTGCGTGGCGCCGCGTGCGTGTACAGCGCGGGGTGCGTCATCATTTCGTGGTACAGGAAATTGTCGCGGCTGGTCAGCATCACGCAACCGTCGATCACCATCAGATTGCCCCAGTCGGTGGTGCGGTAGATCTCGATGTGCTGGAACGGTGTCTGTTCGTCGGCCAGTTTCTCAGCCACCCGATAGCCGATGGCCGAACCGGAGGCTTCATGCTGTTCGGTGAACCAATTGGACGGCATGCCTTGGAATCCTGTTGGAGAACGCACGATTGTAACGGCCGGCCCGCGACCCCGCGTTACAATGATCGGAGTCGATCCCGCGGCGTCGGTGGCTTCCGGTCGGCGAACCCGTGCGTCAAGGCCCGCCGCTGCGACGTTCCATTCCTCGTTATCCGGAGAACCACGATGACGAACGCCTGGAACATCGATGCTGCCCGTTCCACTTATTCCGTTGCCCACTGGAGCGACGGCTACGTCGAGGTCGACGACGCGGGACGCGCGGTGATGTGTCCGCGCGGCAACGATGGTCCCGCCGTCGCGCTGGATGATGCCGTCGCGCGCGCCAGGGAAATGGGCCTGCGCCTGCCGCTGCTGTTGCGCTTCCCCGACATCCTGCTCGACCGCCGCGAGAAACTGCGCGCCGCGTTCGCCGGTGCGATGCGCGCGCACGGCTATTCGGGTGGCTACACCGCGCTGTATCCGATCAAGGTCAACCAGCAGCGCGCGGTGGCGGCCACGCTGGCGCAGGATTCGTCGTCGCCGCGCGCGGCCGGTACGGGATTCGGCCTGGAGGCCGGGTCCAAGCCGGAGCTGCTGGCGGTGCTGGGCCTGGCGCAGCCGGGCTCGCTGGTGGTGTGCAATGGCTACAAGGATGCCGGATACATCCGCATCGCGTTGATCGGCCGCAAGCTCGGCATCGACGTCGTGATCGTGATCGAGAAGCCGTCCGAACTTGAACACGTGATCGCGGAATCGAAAGCCCTCGGTGTCGAACCGAAGCTGGGCGTGCGCGTGCGGCTTGCCTCGATCGGCGCCGGCAAATGGCAGAATACCGGCGGCGACAAGAGCAAGTTCGGGCTCACGCCGACGCAACTGCTGGCGCTGGTCGACCGCCTGCGCGAGGCGAAGCTGACGCACACGATGCGGCTTCTGCATTTCCACATGGGTTCGCAGATTTCCAATCTGCGCGACATCGCGGCCGGCATGCGCGAGGCGGTGCGGCATTTTGCCGAACTGCGCGCCGCGGGGCTGCCGCTCGACCACGTGGACGTCGGCGGCGGGCTGGGGGTCGACTACGAGGGCACGCGTTCGCGCGGCGAGTGCTCGATCAACTACGACCTCGACCAATACGCCAACGCCGTCGTCGCGCCGCTCGCGGCCGCGTGCGCCGAATGGCACATCGATCCGCCGCACGTGCTCACCGAATCGGGCCGCGCGATGACCGCGCACCACGCGGTGCTGGTGGTCAACGTCAGCGAAGTGGAAGCGGCGCCGGATGGCGTGGTGCCGCCCGCCGTCGACAACGAACCGCCGGTGTTGCGCAGCCTGCGCGACACGCTGGCCGCGCTGGACAAGCGCCCGGTGCGCGAAGTCTGGCAGGACGCGCAGCAGTATTCGAGCGAAGGGCACGCGCTGTACGCGCAAGGCGCCATCGACCTCGGGCAACGCGCGAAACTCGACGCGCTGTTCCACGCGATTGCGCTGGGGGTGCGCGAGCGCCTCAGACCCGGCGAGCGATCGCACCGCGGGATCATCGACGCGCTAGACGTGAAGCTGGTGGACAAATACTTCTGCAACTTCTCGGTATTCGAATCCATTCCCGACGTGTGGGCGATCGACCAGATCTTCCCGATCATGCCGTTGACGCGACTGGACGAAAAACCGACGCGGCGCGGCACGCTGGCCGACCTCACCTGTGATTCCGATGGCCGGGTGGACGTGTACGTGGAATCGAGCGACTTGGACGTCAGCCTGCCGCTGCACGAGCTGCGGCCCGGTGAACCTTACCGGCTCGGCATCTTCCTGGTCGGCGCGTACCAGGAAACCCTGGGCGACATCCACAACCTGTTCGGCGACACCGACGCGATCAACGTGCGCATCGACGGCGACGGTTTCACGCTGGACGGTGCGCGTCGCGGGGATTCCGCCGACATGCTGCTCGACTACGTCGGCTACAAGTCCGACGACCTGCGCGCGGCGTATCGCGACAAACTTGCACGTGCCGGCGTTGCCGGCAACGCCGCGCGGCACATCGAGTCCGCGCTGGGCGCGGGCCTGACCGGCTATACCTATTTGCAGGAAACCTGAGCGTTACGCCTCGCGCGCCACCTGCAATCCCGCCGGCGACTGACTGACCGGCATCACCTCGATGCGGCTGACGTTGAGGTGCGGCGGCAGGTTGGCGACCCACCAGACGGTGTCGGCGATGTCGTCGCCGGTGATCGGATGCGCGCCCGCGTAGAGCTTGTCCGATGCGGACTGGTTGCCGCCGGTGCGCACCAACGTGAACTCGGTTTCGGCCATGCCGGGTTCGATGTTGGTCACGCGCACGCCAGTGCCGTGCAAGTCAGTGCGCAGGTTCGTGGAAAAGTGCGTCACGAACGCCTTGGTGCCGCCGTACACGTTGCCGCCGGTGTACGGGTAGGTGCCGGAAATCGAGCTGATGTTCGCGATCGCGCCGCGACGCTCGATCAGTTGCGGCAACAGCAGCCGCGTCAGCGTGACCAGCGCGGTGACGTTGGTGTCGATCATCTGCCGCCATTGCGCGAGATCGCAATCCTGTGCCTTCGCCGTGCCCAACGCGAGACCGGCGTTGTTGACCAGCAGATCGATATCGCGAAAGGCCTTCGGCAACGCACCCAGCGCCGCGCGCATCGCGCTTTCGTCGCGGATGTCGAACGCCGCGGTGTGCACGCGTTCGGTGCCGAATGGGTCGACCAGTTGCGCGAGCCGTTCGGCGCGGCGCGCGAAGGCGACCACCCGCCATCCGTTCTCCGCGAACCGCGCCGCGATCGCAGCGCCGAAACCTGACGAAGCGCCGGTGACGAGAATGGTTTTGTCAGTCATTGTCGATGTTCGCCACGAACTTCAATTTCACTGTCGCCGTTCCGGCGCGAGCCGGAACCGGCGCCTTTACATTTTGGGCCGACGCAAGACGCCGGGTCCCGGTCGCCGCTGCGCGGCGTCCGGACGCGGGGCAGTACGCTTCCCGAGTCCCCACCTGAACTTACTTTTCCTTCAGCGGAATCCCGTGGATGCCGGCAGCGGAAAGTTGCTTCTGGACCGACTGCAGTTGCGTCGCCGACGCGAACGGGCCGATGCGCACGCGGTTCCAGACCTGGCCGTCGAGCGTCACCGCCTGCACGTGCGCGGTGAAGCCCTGCAAGGCGAGCTTGGCCTTCATCGCGTCGGCGTCGCTGGCGCTGGGGAATGCGCCGACCTGCAACACGTAACCGCCTTCGGACGACCCGCCGGTCGCGGTCGCCGGCGCGGACGCGCTCGCATTGTTGGCCGCCGCGGCTTTCTGTTGTTCGGCCTTGGCCATCGCGGAGAGTTCCGTGTTCGGGATCACCACTTCCTTTTCGGGCAGCACCTTGTAGAAATCAAATTGCGAGGTGGCAGGTGATGCGCTGCTGCCGGCGATGCCGGGCGAACTGCCCTGCTGGGCGACGGCGTTGGGATTGGCCTGCGGCTGGTCGGTGCGGCGCAGGCTGGGCAGATGCCTGCTCGCGAGCGCGAACAGGATCAGGCCGACCACGATGCCCGCTAAAAACAGGGCCCAGCCCGGAATTCCAAAGCCGCCATTGCGTACCGCTTGTCGGTTGTTGCGCGTTGCCACTGCCTGCCCTCGTATGCCCGCCGTTGTGTGGATGTGTCCATGCGGCCCGGATGTGGGCCGCGCCAGTTTGTCAGCAATCGTGGATGCTCACATCGACTCGGGCGCCGAAACGCCCAGCATCCCGAGTCCGTTGGCGAGCACCTGGCGCGTTGCGTATGCCAGCGCCACGCGCGCGTTGCGCAGGTCATCGTCATCCACCAGAAATTGATCGGTGTTGTACCAGACGTGGAAGGCGCCGGCCAGTTCGCGCAGGTATTGTGCCAGCAGATGCGGCTCGCGGTTGGCCGCCGCGGCTTCGACGATTTCCGGAAAACGCGAGATTTCACACATCACGCAGCGCGCGTGTTCGCCCTGCAGCCGGTCGAGGTGGGTGAGGGCCTGGCGCTGTTCGAACACGATCGAGCGGTCGTGCATCTGGCGCTGCACGCTGCATACCCGCGCGTGCGCGTACTGGATGTAGTAAACCGGGTTGTCGTTGGTTTGCGCGCGCGCAAGGTCCACGTCGAACACCAGTTGCGAGTCGCTCTTGCGCGCGATCAGGAAATAGCGCGTGGCATCCAGCCCCGCCATATCGATGAGGTCGCGCAGGGTGACGTAGCTGCCGGCACGCTTGGAAATCTTCACTTCCTCGCCGCCCTTCATCACCGTCACCATCTGGTGCAGCACGTATTCAGGCCAATCTTTCGGGATGCCGATGCCCAGCGCCTGCAGGCCGGCCTTCACGCGCGCCAGCGAGCCATGGTGGTCGGCGCCGAGTTCGGTGACCGCGCGCTTGTAGCCACGTTCCCACTTCGAGAGGTGATAGGCGACGTCCGGCACGAAATAGGTGTACGTGCCGTCGGACTTCCGCATCACGCGGTCCTTGTCGTCGCCGAAATCGGTGGCGCGCAGCCACAGCGCGCCGTCGGCTTGGTAAGAGTGGCCTTGCTGCGCGATACGGTCCACCACGCGCTGCACCTCGCCGTCCGTGTACAGCGAGGATTCCAGGAAGTACACGTCGAACTCGACCCCGAACGCGCGCAGATCGTCGTCCTGTTCGCGGCGCAGCCACGCAATGGCGAACTGGCGGATGGCATCGAGATCGTCCGGATCCTGCTTGGCGGTGACCTGGTATCCGGTGGTTTCGGGGGCGGCCTCGTCGAGGTCGTGCTTGGCAAATTCGCGGGCGTATTCGCGCGCGTAGTCGCCGCTATAACTGCCGTCCGTGACGGTTGCGCCGTTCGTGTAACCATTCGCCACGTCGCGGATGTAGTCGCCGCGATAGCCGTCGGCGGGCCAGCGCGGGTCGTCGGGCTCGATGTCCTTGATGCGCGCCTGCACCGACAGGGCAAGATTATGGATCTGCGCGCCGGCGTCGTTGTAATAGAACTCGCGATACACCTTCCATCCGGTCGCCGAGAACAGCCGCGCCAGCGTGTCGCCGATCGCGGCGGCGCGCGCGTGGCCCACGTGCAGCGGCCCGGTCGGATTGGCCGACACGAATTCCACGCCCACCGCACGGCCCGCGCCGGACTTGCTGTGTCCGTATTGGCCGCCTTCGCGCAACACGCGCCGGATCTCTTCCTGCCACGCGGCGTTGGTGAGGAAAAAATTGATGAAGCCGGGCCCCGCTATTTCCACCCGTTCGACCAGGTCGTTGTCCGGCAACGCCGCGACGATCGTTTCCGCGACCTCGCGCGGCTTCCTGCCGAGCGACTTGGCCAGCAGCAGCGCGGCGTTGCAGGCAAAATCGCCGTGCTCGCGCGAGCGGGTACGTTCGATCACGAAATCGGGTGCGGGAACGTCCAGCGCGCGCGTATGGCGCAGGCTGTCCAGCGCATGCAGCAACAGGTCGCGGAGGACGTCTTTCACGGAAGGGCGGGTCGCAGGGGATGGTCTTCCATCGTAGCGCAGCGGCTCGAACCCACCAAACCGGTATCCTGTGGATAACCCGGTGGATACACGTCGAGGTCGCCGCCTGGGCAGGCCGAGTTCATCGGCGTTTTGCAGGTGGTCAGGGTAGAAAATCGTTTGTCATCAAAAGTTTGGCAGCTGTTTGACGAAAAAGCACGAAAAGCGCGCGCCAAACGCTTGTGATCAGGCGTTGTGCATAACTGAGTACAGGAATGGTGCGGCTTGGCGGGCGAAGGCAGCAAACACTACGAAGCGGCTGTTGTGAAAAGTCAAGCCATGGGAAGACCGTTCTGGTCTGCACGAGCTCGCGATGCTGGCAGCGCCAGCCCGCTCGATGACGCAGCGATCGGGGACGGTCGCAGCCCTCTCTTCAAATCAATCCGCGTGCGGCCATCGACGTCGGTTCGCCCGCGCCGACCACCAGATGGTCCAGCACCCGCACGCCGACCAGCTGCAGCGCGTCGCGCAACTGATGGGTGATGTTGCGATCGGCGGCCGAGGGTTCGGCGATACCTGAGGGATGGTTGTGCGCCAGGATCACCGCTGCCGCGTTGTGCTTCAGCGACGCGCGCACCACTTCGCGCGGGTGCACGGAGGCGCCGTCCAGCGTACCGCGGAACAATTCCTCGAACGCCAGCACGCGGTGGCGGTTGTCGAGGAACAAGCAGGCGAACACCTCGTAGGGCTTGTGCGCGAGTTGCGCTTTCAGGAACGCCGCGCTGTCGCGCGGGCTGGTCAACGCGGTGCGCGCGGACAATTCCTCACCGAGACACCGCCGCGCCAATTCCAGTCCCGCGACCAGACGCGCGCGTTTGGCCGGCCCGAGCCCCGGCACGTTTTCAAAATCCCGCGCCAGCAGCCCGTTCAAACTGCCGGCGCTGGTCAGCAGGTCGCGGCTCATGTCCAGCGCGCTGCGTCCGCGCACGCCGCTGCCCAGCAGGATGGCGACCAGTTCGGCGGACGTGAGCGCAGCGGCGCCGCGCGCCAGCAGTTTTTCGCGGGGGCGTTCGTCTTCGGGCCAATCGCGGATGCTCATCGTGCGAACTCCGTAGTGGGTGCGGTGATCATCCATTGCGGCAGCGTTCTGTCCGAGCGGCGCGTTTGCGTGAATCCGGTAAGCTAACCGCGGGTTTGTCTGTCAGCGGATTCCGACATGGGTGTCAGGGAACATCGGCCCGGCGAATATCGGCATGTTCTGCTCGGGGTGTCGGGAGGCATCGCCGCGTACAAGGCGTGCGAAGTGGTGCGCCGCTTGCGCGATGCCGGCGCGGAAGTACGCGTGGTGCTGACCGAGAATGCCGAACGCTTCGTCACCGCACTGACGTTCCAGGCGCTGTCCGGCCAGCCGGTGCGGCATGGCTTGTGGGACGCCGAAGCCGAGATGGGCATGGGCCATCTGGAGCTCGCGCGCTGGGCCGATGCGGTGCTGATCGCGCCGGCCTCCGCCGACACGCTCGCGAAGCTTGCGCACGGTTTCGCCGATGACCTGCTTGCCACATTGTGCCTCGCCACCACCGCGCCGCTGGCGGTCGCGCCGGCGATGAATCACCGGATGTGGCTGCACCCAGCCACGCAGGCCAACGTCGCGACATTGCGCGCGCGCGGCGTCGCGATCCTCGGACCCGCCAACGGCCCGCTCGCGGAAGGCGAATCCGGACCCGGCCGGATGCTGGAACCGCAGCAGTTGGTGCAGGCAATGATGACGCCGGGCGGTACCCATGTCGCATGACAAGGCACTGGCCGGCATCAGGATCGTGATCGATGCGGGACCAACCTACGAAGACATCGACCCGGTGCGTTTTCTTGGCAACCGCAGCTCCGGCAAGATGGGTTTTGCGATCGCCGAAGCGGCCGCGCGGGTGGGCGCCGAAGTCACGCTGGTCGCCGGGCCGGTCGCACTGGCGACGCCCGCTGGTGTCGCACGCCGCGTGGACGTGCGCAGCGCCTTGCAGATGCGCGATGCGGTGCTGCGCGCAGTCGAGGACGCCGACATTTTCATCGCCACCGCGGCGGTCGCCGACTGGCGAGTGGCCGAGTATTCGTCGCGCAAGATCAAGAAGGGCGCAGCCGGCGCGCCGGTGCTGGAACTAGTGGAAAACCCCGACATCCTGGCCGAAGTCGCGGCGCGCGAGCCGCGTCCGTTTGTGGTCGGCTTCGCCGCCGAAACCGATCACGTCGCCGAACACGCGCGCGAAAAGCTCGACCGCAAGAAACTCGACATGCTGGCCGCCAATCACGTCGACGAGCACACAGGCATCGGCGCCGACGACAACGCGCTGGAGCTGATCTGGCCGGGCGGCAGCGAAACCCTGCCGCGCGCATCGAAATCCGAACTGGCGGAAGCGCTGGTCGCGCGCATCGCCAGACATTTTCGGGCGCGGGGGGGACGGGCATGACTTGGCAGCCACGCACCGCGGTCGCGGTGGAATTGAAGCGCCTCGATCCGCGCCTCGGCGATTCCATTCCCTTGCCTGCTTACGCCACTGATGGCAGTGCGGCGATGGACTTGCGCGCGGCGCCCGAAAGCGCCGTCACGCTGTCGCCCGGCGACAGCGCGCTGGTTCCCACCGGACTCGCGATCCACATCGCCGATCCCGGCTGGTGCGCGTTGATCCTGCCTCGTTCCGGCCTGGGCCACAAACACGGGCTGGTGCTGGGCAACCTCACCGGCCTCATCGATGCCGATTACCAGGGGCCGCTGATGATTTCGTGCTGGAACCGCGGTCGTGCGGCGTTTACCATCCAGCCGGGTGATCGCGTCGCGCAGTTGATGGTGATGCCCGTTGCGCGCGTGGCATGGAGGGTGGTCGAGGAATTCGCACCAAGTGAACGCGGCGCCGGCGGGTTCGGTTCCACCGGGGTCGCGTGACGGGTCCCAACAGGCTTCGATGGACAACGAATCAACGATCGACAAGAAGGCCACGCCGAACGTGCACGCTGCGGCACGCGCCCTGCGCGCGCGGTTGAGCCTGCGGCGCGGCATCGCGGAAGTCGTGGCAGACCTGGTGCTGGCGCTCGGCACGCTGCTGGTGCTGTTCGGACTGTTCATGGGCTGGCAGGCGTGGCTGGCCGCGCGTCAGACCGGCGCCGCGCAGGCCCTGCAACAGGCAAGGCAGGATGTCGCGCAGAAAATCGCGTTGATCGTCGCCGACAGGCGCGCGCAGGTGGTTAGGGTGCTGACGCAGCCCACGCTGGTCGCGCAATTGGCGGCCAGTGGCGATCCGCAGACGCGCGACGCGGTCGCGCAACGCATCAAGGCCGAGGTGAAAGATGCCGACGCCGTAGCGCTGTACAGCCCGCAGTTGAACGAAGTGCTGCGCGGCAATTTGCAGCAACTCGGTTATGCGCGCGCGGCGCAACTGATGTCCAGCGTGAACGATGACGATGTCGGTCCCGCGCAGTCGCCGCAGGCCAAGACGCTGAGTTTCGCGGGGCCGATCACGGGCGTGGACGGCAAGGTGCTGGCCTACGCGACGGTCGATTTTCATGACAGCGGGGTGCGTATCGCGCTGCACTCGGCCCGGATCAGCGCGGGGCGGTTGGAGTTGAGGC
>DATCSF010000209.1:0-2372 GCA_036568625.1 Rhodanobacteraceae bacterium
CTTAGCGTTGCGGTGGCTGACGCGCAACCCGAAGTATTGCGCGCCACGCATTGGTGTACCCGCGCGCAAGGCGGGCGCGGCGCGGCGCGCGAAGTGTGCGACCTGATCCTGGCGGCGCGCGCGCCCATGCAAGGGCAGGCATGAGGGATCGCCGCACCGTTTTCTGGCTGGTCGCGCTGGCGATCGCCGCCGCGGTCACGCAGTTGCTGGTGTGGTGGTTGAAGCCGCCGCCGAAGCCGGTCGCGATCGTCGGGCCACCGCGCTCCAGCTACCAACTCGATCATTTCACGCTGCACGCGTTTGGGCAGGACGGCAAGCTCGCCTTCACGATGACGGCACCGCACCTCGCGCGGCGTGAAGGCAACGATTCGTTGTACGTCAACGCACCGCAGTACTACTTTGTCGCCAGCGACGGGTCCGACTGGAACGGCACCTCGCAATACGCATGGATCAGTGCCGACAACAGCCTGGTCAAGCTGATCGGCAAGATCGAGATGCGCAGGCCGCCCACCGCAAAAATCTCCGCAGCCGAAATCCACACCGCCGATGCCACCGTGTGGACCCAGGACAAGCGCATGGCCACCGCCGCGCCCAGCGTGATACAGGAGCCCGGCTCTATACTGCGCGGCGTCGGCATGAAGGCCGACTTCGACACTCGTTCACTGGAGTTGCTCTCCGATGTCCACGCCACGCTCGCACCGCATTCGCGCACGCATTGATCTGCCGGTTGGCCGATTCATCCTGTTCGTCGCAATGCTGGCGGTGTGCGGCCTCGCGCAGGCGAAACAGTCGGACAAGGATCAGCCGATCAACATCGAAGCCGGCCACGCCACCGCCAGCCAGCAAAGCGGCAAGATCATCCTGACCGGCGGCGTAAAGATGGACCAGGGCAGCTTCCATGCGGATGGTGCGCAGGCCACCGGCTTCACCGATCCCGACGACACCAGCCAATGGCAGCGCGTGGTGCTCACCGGTGGTCCGTCGCACTTCCAGCAGACCCAGGACAACGGCACGCTGGTGCATGGCCAGGCCGCGACCATCGAC
This sequence comes from Rhodanobacteraceae bacterium, assembly GCA_036568625.1. Taxonomy (GTDB): domain Bacteria; phylum Pseudomonadota; class Gammaproteobacteria; order Xanthomonadales; family Rhodanobacteraceae; genus 66-474. The sequence continues at coordinate 1,045 of DATCSF010000209.1, forward strand.
TACAAGGTTTCGGAAAATACCGTGATCCTCACCGGCAACGCGACAGTGGTGCAGCAGGGCCGCGGCACGTTCCACGGCGAGAAGCTGGTTTACAACACCGACACCGGCGAAATCGAGGGCACCGCCGCCGCGGGCGGCCGCGTGCACATCACCTTGCAGCCCCGCAGCAAGCCCGCGCCCGCGAGCGCCAAACCCGCAGCGACCCGCCCACCGGCTTCGGCAAGTTCTTCACCGCCCGCTGCCACTTCGACCGCCGCACCGGCTTCCGCCTCGACCCCTGCCGAAACGCACTAGGCCCTGACATGCTGGTCGCGCAAGGGCTGCAGAAAAGTTTCCGCACCCGTCAGGTGGTGCAGGATTTCGGTTTCGAGATCCGGCAGGGCGAAGTGGTGGGTCTGCTCGGCCCCAACGGCGCCGGCAAGACGACGTGCTTTTACATGGTGGTCGGCCTGGTCGAACCCGATGGCGGGCGCATCACGCTGGATGGCGAGGACATCACCGGCTTGCCGATGCACCAGCGCGCGCGCAAGGGCATTGGTTATCTGCCGCAAGAGGCTTCGGTGTTCCGCCGCCTGACGGTCGCGGACAACATCCTTGCAGTGCTGGAATTGCGGACTGATCTTCCGGCCGGCCAGCGCCACGGCGAACTGGAAGCGCTGCTGGACGAATTGAAGATTTCGCACATCGCCGAGCAGAAGGGCATCAGCCTGTCCGGCGGCGAACGCCGACGCGTGGAGATCGCCCGCGCGCTGGCGGCCAGTCCGCGTTTCATGCTGCTGGACGAACCCTTCGCCGGCGTGGATCCGATTTCGGTCGGCGAGATCCAGCGCATCGTGCGCCACCTGCGCGATCGCGGCATCGGCGTCTTGATCACCGACCACAACGTGCGCGAGGCGCTGGGCATCTGCGAGCACGCATACATCCTGAACGAGGGTAAGGTGCTGGCGCGCGGTACGCCCGCCGAAATCCTGGCCCACAAGGAAGTGCGCGAGGTGTACCTGGGCCACGAGTTCAGAATGTAATGCGATCCTCCCTGATCGCGGGCTCGTGGTGACTTTGCCGCCGCTTACCCATTTCCTCACCGTGGCATACCAGAACGGCCATCCTGGCCTGACCTTCCGCCACAGCCGCTCCGTAATCGGGCTTCTCCCGATAGCCGCTTCGCGGCGGAATCTTGATGCGGATTGCACCGCGGCGACCTCTCGTTAGCAAAAATCATGCCCATTCACTACCCATGCCGCCTGCCGTGAGCTAGGATGCGGGCGACTATCCGCTTTTGTCGCCATGAAACCAGGCATCCAGCTTCGCCAGTCGCAACAGCTCTCCCT
>DATCSF010000210.1:0-5597 GCA_036568625.1 Rhodanobacteraceae bacterium
CCGCCACTCGCGTGGTCGACATTCGACTGCGCCAAGTCGATTGCGAGCGCGATCCGTGCGTCTGCGTCCGAATACACCCGCTTGAAATCGATCGTTGCCGCAATCCATGCGGGCAGCGTCGCGACTGACCGTTCCCTCGAACGACGAATGTCCATGGTCCAACGCTAGCACGGCGGACCTGAAGGTTCGGTATCGGCGGCATTGCGTGTATTGCAGGCGATGACCGCAGCGCGGCGCCGACGCGCGCCAGTCGCAGCAGGCTCGATGGCAATCGTCGAGGGCTGACCACGACGTTTCATCGTTGCCACTGCCCAGGGTCGCCGTGGCCTTGGCAAGATCAAGCGATTCGTTGGAGATTTCGGGCGCTTCAGTTGGGCGGGCAGGCCCTGCGTTGGAGTGGCGCCATTCCGCCAGCCGGCACAAACCCGCGCAGCACTCGGTCGTGGATGGCACGCAACGCCACCGAGGATGCTGATTCTCATCCGGAGGAAGGCGGTGCCCCGAGTGCGGGAATGTCGAACGTACCGTCGACGACTTCGACGAAATTTCTTTCTTCTTTGAGGATAAATCGCTTCTCCTGCGCGAACGCGAAATTCTTCCGGCCATCGGCATCCTGGCGCAGGCGCAGCTGATAGGTCTCGTACGACGCCAGGCTGCCGAATGCGATCAGTCCCCAGCCGACATAGTTGGTACCCTGCCACGGCAGGAAATAGCCGATCAGGTCGCCGCCGCAGCGAGGAATGACCTTGCCCCAGTTTTCCGCGTAAGTCCTGAAAGCTTCGCGTTGGTACGGATCGATTTCGTAGCGGATGATGCAAACGATGGCCATGGCGCGACTCCTGCGGTGGCGGGTTTTCGGTGGAACGGCTCGCTCGGCGGATATGCCAAACGCGGGCGCGGCGATGCAAGCGGCCAGCACGGCACCGCCGGCGAGGAACGCGCGCCGCGCGGGATTGTCGGCGAGGGCCGGCTTGCCCGGCTGCCGGTGCAATGTCTTGGATGAAGGCCCACGAATGCCCATGACGGTCATTGTGGCGCTTGCACGACTTACATACTTCGTTTATCGTGAAAGTATGGATGCAGGAGGTGCCGACGCCCGTGTTTCCGGAATTGCGGACGCGATTGCGGAGCCAGCGCGCACGCGGATATTGTGCTGCCTGCTGGACGGGCGCGCGCGCACCGGGACCGAGCTTGCGATCGTGGGCGGCGTGAGTGCTTCGACCGCGAGCGCGCACCTGGCCAAACTGGTCGAGCGGCGGCTGGTGAAGGTGGCGGCGCAGGGCCGGCATCGTTATTACGACCTGCACGATGCAAACGTCGCCGCTGCGCTGGAGGCATTGACGGTGGTAGCCGGTGCGCCGCACGCGCGGTTTGTGCCGAATACGCCTGGGCGCCTGCGCGCCGCGCGCACCTGCTACGACCACATGGCCGGGGCGCTGGCGGTCGCGTTGCACGATCGCCTGTTCGAGATGCGCTGGCTTGCGCGAACCACCGACGCGGATTACGGCGTCACGCGCAAGGGCGCCGAAGCGTTCGCGGCGCTCGAAGTGGACATTGCCGCCGCGCGTGCAGCGCGGCGGCGTTTCGCCTGCGCGTGCCTGGATTGGAGTGAACGCCGGCCGCATCTCGCCGGCGCGCTGGGTGCTGCGCTGTTGGCGAGCACACTGCGGTTGGGGTGGGTGACGCGTGACCTCGACAGCCGGATGCTGGGCGTCACGCGAAAGGGGCAGCGCGCGTTGCGCGAGCGCTTCGGCATCGAAGCGTGATGGCTCTGCAGCGCCGCGTGCCGACGGTGGCTTACAGGCGCCGCCGCCGTCCGAAAATCAGCGAGACGATGAACAGGATGATGAAAATGACGAACAGGATCTTGGCGATGCCGGCCGCAAGCCCCGCCACGCCGAAGAATCCGAAAAAGCCCGCGATCAGCGCGATGATCAGGAAAACGATGGCGTAATAAAGCATGGGATTCTCCTCGTGCCGGGTTGTCTCGCGTGCGCTTGCCTGCTCGCCCGCTTGAGGTGTGGTTGTTGTCCCTGATGGTCGATTCTGCGATTGCTGCCGCTCCTCAAGAGAATCTCCGGACAAGCGGATCCATCGCCTGCCCGGAGAAGTTCCCGCCGTGTCGGCGACACATTGCGGGATGCCGGTCGGGCGCGGAGGGGGACGGCCCGGCCGGCGCAGCTTCTTCCCTGAAACCGTCTGGAAACGCCGCGCATTTTCGTTTCTCGCTTCTCGCGAAAGTTGGTGCGCGAACGTCGCGAATCCTTGCGAGCGTTCGCGCACCGCACACCTACAGCCCGCTCTCGAACTCGTACACCTGCAGCATTGCCTCGCGCCGGTCCACGCCGTAGCGATCCTGCAATACGCGCGCGAGATATTCGGCGCTGCCGCCCGCGAACAGCACGTCATCCGCGGTCAGCTTGCGCCAGCGCCGCAGCAGTTTCCCGGAAAGCTGCGCCCATTCCTGTTTGATCCGGTCATGGTCGACTTGGCGCTTCCATGCATCGACGGTCGGTTCGAGAGCGGGCATGAGCATGGGATCAGTCCTTGGACTTGAGGCCGGAGGCGTCGACGTCCTTGACGCCCTTGACGCTCTTCGCGGCGGCGATGGCCTTGTTGACCGCGGTCTCGGTGGGCAGCACGCCCGTCAAGGTGACCACCCCATCCACGGTCTTTACCGTCACGTCCATGCTCTTGACGCCCTTGGTGGTGGCGAGTTCGCTTTTGACCTTGGTGGTGATCCACGCGTCGCTCACGGCCTGGCCCGTGCTGGACGAATGATCGGTGGGGGGCGCGGATTGCTGTGCCGCGAGCGCCATGCCGGAGGACATTCCGAAGCCCAGCGCAGCGGCCAGCGCGACGACGGCGAAATGGCGGGAATGTTTCATCGTGTTCTCCTGTTGTGTCGGATGCAACGTCCATGACAACGGCGATGCATCTCGAACCTAGCAACGGGAGAATGACCCATCCTTAACCGCCGCCACGAAGTTTCGCGCGCCGGGAGGGGACGCGTTCAGGTTGGCGGCACGCGACGCGGGAAAGCCGCATCCGGGCTGGTTTTTCCCTTCCGTGAAGGCGCGGCGTGCGTGCCGCCGGTCTTCAGGATGCGTTCGGATTCGTGTAAAGGTCGCGTCGTTTGCGTGTAACGATCGCGCAAAATCCGCGGGTCAGCGTGGACCTTGCGACCAGGTGTCGCGCAAGGTGACCGCACGATTGAACACCGGCCGTTCGTGCGAATGATCGTGGCGATCGGCGACGAAGTAGCCGGTGCGCTCGAACTGGAAATGTTGTTCTGGCGCGGCATCGCGCAGCGATGGTTCAAGCAACGCCTGCACGCTGCGGCGCGAATCCGGATTCAGGTGTTCGAGCCAGGGCTTGCCGTCCGCATCGCCGTCTGGATCGGCGGCGTCGAACAGGCGATCGTACAGACGCACTTCGGCTTTGATCGCGTGCCGAGCGCTGACCCAGTGGATCGTGCCCTTGATCTTGCGGTCGGCGCCCGGCATGCCGTGGCGCGATTCGGGATCGAGCGTGCAGTGCAGTTCGATGACCTTGCCGTCAGCATCCTTGACCGCTTCCTCGCAGCGTACGATGCCGACGCCACGCAGGCGCACTTCGCCGCCCGGCACGAGGCGCTTGAAGCCCTTTGGCGGCACCTCGGCAAAATCTTCGCGCTCGATCAGTATGTCGCGCCCGAACGGCACTTCGCGGGTGCCGAACGATTCGTCCTTGGGGTGGTTGGGGAACGTGAGCGTTTCCGCGTGATCCTCAGGCAGGTTCGTGATGACGAGTGCCAGTGGATCGAACACCGCCATCCTGCGCGGCGCGTGCGCGTCGAGATCCTCGCGCACGCAGTTCTCCAGCACGCCGTAATCGATCACGCTGTTCTGCTTGGAAACTCCCGCGCGTTCCCAGAACGTGCGGATGGCGGCGGCGGTGAAGCCGCGCCGGCGCACGCCGGCCAGCGTCGGCATGCGTGGATCGTCCCAGCCATCCACGCGCCGATCGTTCACCAGCTCCAGCAGCTTGCGCTTGCTCATCACCGTGTAGGAAAGATTGCCGCGCGCGAATTCAATTTGGCGCGGTTTGGATGGCGCGGTCGGCAAGCCCTTCTCGACCAGCGGTTGCCACAGTTCCGGATGGTTCGGGAAATCGACCTTGTCCACGCACCAGTCGTACAGCGGCCGATGGTCTTCGAATTCCAGCGTGCAGAAGGAGTGCGTGATGCCTTCCAATGCATCGGACAGCGAATGCGCGAAGTCGTACATCGGATAGATCGGCCACGCATCGCCGGTGTTCTGGTGGGTGACCTTGCGGATGCGGTACAGCGCCGGATCGCGCAAATTGATGTTGCCCGAGGCCATGTCGATCTTGGCGCGCAGGGTGCGTGAGCCGTCGGGGAATTCGCCCCCGCGCATGCGTTTGAAGAGGTCCAGGTTCTCCTCGACCGAACGTCCGCGGTACGGCGAGTCGCGACCCGGCTCGGTGAGCGTGCCGCGGAACGCGCGCACCTGTTCGGCATCGAGATCGTCCACGTAGGCCTGGCCGTCCTCGATCAATTTCAACGCGGCGCGGTAGAACACCTCGAAGTAATCGGAAGCGTGGCGCAGTTCGCTCCATTCAAAACCCAGCCAGCGCACGGAATCTTTGATGCCTTCGACGAAGGCCGGGTCTTCCTTGCCGGGATTGGTGTCGTCGAGGCGCAGGTTGCAGGTGCCGCCGAATTCGCGGGCGATCCCGAAATCGAGGCAGATCGCCTTGGCATGGCCCAGGTGCAGGTGGCCGTTGGGCTCGGGTGGAAAACGCGTTTTCGCGCCGCCGTGAAGCTTGCCGGCTTCCCGGTCGGCCAGCACGATTTGGCGGATGAAATGGGTGACGAGGGGGGCGTGTTCGTCCGCCATGGGTATTTCCGGCAAAGTTCAAGCTGCGAAGTTTAACGATGCGTTCGGGAAAACGCTTGGAAGTAGCTTCCATCCGGAGCGGCTTGGGTGAAAAGTCAGGCCAGGGATGGCCGTTCTGGAGCGCGTTGACGGGTGCGGCCGGATGAATCGAAGTTCCGCAATGCAACGATCAGGGACGATCGCAAAAAAAAGTGCTAGGTTGGAGCCATGCGAACGGTCTACCACGCCGAGGGCATCGTCGATGCGCACCTGGTCAAGGACGCACTGGAGCACGCGGGCATTCCCGCGTTCGTCAACGGCGAATACCTGATCGGCGGGATGGGCCAGTTGCCGGCGCGGGATTTCCTGACCGTGAGCGTGCCCGAGATCGCCGTCGAAGCTGCCGCGCCAATAGTGCGCGAGATGACGGAAATGCTGCGCGCGCCAAAGGCGGAGCCGATCGAGACGCACCTGCCGCCGTTGCATCTCAAGCCTGCGCCGGCTTGAACGCGCTTGCCGCCAGCGCCGAGGTCGATGCCGACTTGCGCGCGCGCCTTGTCGCGCTGATCCGCGACGTACCCGATTTTCCCGCGCCCGGCGTATTGTTCAAGGACATCACCCCGCTGCTCGCCGATACGCGGGCGTTTCGCGAGTGCGTGGATGCACTGGCGGGGCCGTGGCGTGGCGACAAGATCGACGCGGTGTGCGGTATTGAAG
>DATCSF010000211.1:0-9184 GCA_036568625.1 Rhodanobacteraceae bacterium
CATCGAAAGGCGCGACACCAGATCGGGCAGCGTGATGCCAAGTTCCGCGGGCGATGCGGGGGCGGCAAACGCCATTCGCGCCTTTGCAGCCTTCGCACGGTTGTAGAGATCGAACAGCGCGCGCTCGGCCTCATGGTCGGCCACGATCGCCTGCACGTCGTCGATCGCGAGCAGCCCTCCGGCGGCGATGGCCGCGATCGCCTCGAAGCGCGGCGTGGGCAGCTGCGCCAGCGACACGTAGCGCGCCGGGTGGTTCGCTTCGATCGCTGCACGGCAGGCGCCGATCAGCAGATGACTCTTGCCGGTGCCGGACGCGCCGTGCAGGTACAGCCACGCGCCGCCCCCGTTCGCGACATCGATGACGCCCCCCAATGCGGGCACATTGGCGCCGGGCCAGAATGCGTCGAGGCGCTGGTGCGGCGGCCAGCGCAGGTCGAGCGGGAATTGCCGGTTCATGGCGCGGGCGGCTTTGCCGGCGGCTTGGGTGGCGCATCATCGGCGTCTTCCACCGGCGTTCCCGAAGTGGACACGATCTTCGGCGGCTCGCGCCCGGCGAACAGCGGGCTGGCCTCATAGCGCTCGCGCAGGAAGCGCAGCAACACCATCGCCACCGACGCCATCGGCAGCGCCAGCAGCACGCCGATGAAGCCGAACAATTCGCCGAACGCCAGCACCGCGAAAATCACCGCCACGGGATGCAGGCCGATGCGATGGCCAACCAGTTTTGGAACCAGCACGTAGCTTTCCAGCAGATTGCCGACGCCGAACACCACCAGCACCAGCACCAAGTGGTACGCGTCGTGGAACTGCACCGCCGCGGCGATGACGCTGGCGGCGAGACCAATGATGAAACCGAGATACGGCACGAAACTCACCAGGCCGGCGATCATGCCGATCAGCGGACCGACGTCCAGCCCAACCAGCTTCAATGCCCCCGCGTAGAAGATCGCCAGGCCCAGCATCACCAGCAACTGGCCGCGCACGAACGCACCCAGCACGCTGTCGGTTTCGCGCGCCAGCCGCCGGATGGTGGGCTGGGCCTCGCGCGGCAGCAGCGCATCGATGTGCGCCACCAGCTTGTCCCAATCGCGCAGCAGGTAGAACGTCACCACAGGTACCAGCACCAGCGCCACGCCGAAGCCGATCAGCGCCAGGCCCGAACGCGTTGCATACCCGAGCACCGCCGCGGCGACGCCGCCGACCGTGCCGAGGTGTTCGCGCACACGTGCGATCAGGGTGGAAGCGTCGAATTCGCTGGCGGGGATGTTGAGCTTGTGCTCCAGCCACGGCACCGCGTCGTGCACGAACCACGCCGCGTACGCGGGCAACGCCGCGACAAGGCGCGCGATCTGCCGCTGGATCAGCGGCACCAGCAGCACCAGCGCCAGCGCCACGACCAGCAGCATCACCAGAAACACGATGCTGGCCGCCACGCCGCGTCCGACGCGCAACCGCTCCAGCCGATCGACCAGCGGATCGCCGAGGTAAGCGAATACGCCCGCCAGCATGAACGGCGTCAGGATCGGCGACAGCAGCCACACCAGCCAACCAATCACCGCCACGATCAGCAGCCACTGCCAGCGTTGCACGTGGGTCATGCGGAAGTTCCCCTGCCCTTGAGTTCACGGCGCGCCAGAAATCCCCAGCGCACCACGTAATCGATGCCGCTTGTGGCGGTAAGGATCGCGACGATCCACACCGCAATCGCCATCGGCACCCGCCAGCCGAATGCCTGTACGGCCAGCACCAGCAGCACGAACCCGATCTGCGCAACCGTGGTGGCCTTCGACAGCCGGCTCGGGCGCGACTGGAAACTGCGCAATATGCAATACCACGCCAGCACGCCCAGCGCGATCACGGCGTCGCGCACCACCACCAGCGCGACCATCCAACGAGGCGCTTCGCCGAGCCAGCCGAGCGCCAGCATGCAACTCACCAGCATCAGCTTGTCCGCCACCGGATCCAGCATGGCGCCCAGTTTGCTTTGCCAGTGGAACCAGCGCGCCAGCCAACCGTCCACACCGTCCGAAACGCCGGCGATCACGGCGATCACCAGCGCGCCTTCGTAACGATCCAGCAGGATCGCCGCGATCAGCGGCACCACCAGCACGATCCGCAACCCGGAGATCAGGTTGGGCAGATGCCGCCACCTGCTTTCGTTTGCGCCGGCGGCGGATGGCGTTCGTCCGCTCACGGGATGGGTACGTTCAAGGAATCCAGTGCAGCGCGGCATCCGCGCCCGGATGAGGTTGCGGTTCCACCGCGAGGTGCCCGTTCGGCGCCGTGAGTCCAGCCAGCACCGCCGCCAGCGGCTGATCGTAGCTGAGCTGCAACAGCACGCCCTGGCCCTCGGCGCCGACCGGCATGACGTCGTGCAGCGCGTTGTCGGCGCGCAACGTGGACAGGAGGCTGGCGAATGCATGGCTATTGTCGATGCCGTCCACCCATAGTGTGCCGCTGCCGCCCTGCGCAGGTGTCGCAGCCGTGGAGCCAGTTGCCGGCGAGGCGCCCGCTACACCGGCGCCAGGATTCGCGGCAAGCAGACGAGTGACCGCGCCGGGATCGAAATCCACCTGCATTTGCAACCCGTTGCCGGACGCCGCGCGGCTGTAGCGGAAATTGCGGACATAGCCGGATGCCTGCGCCAATACGTCGGGGCTGGCCGCGAAACCGGGCGAAACCTGCTGCAGCACCTGGGCGAGCGCGGCGGCGATCGCGGCGTTGCGTTGGGCGTCGCTGGTACCGGCGACAGGCACCGTCGCGGAATACGGATTGGCGGGCGCCGCAGCCGGCTGCGGCGCAGCGTTCGCGGGTGGCGGGGCCGTCGTCTGCGCCGCAGCCAGCGCGGCCACGCCCAGCGCCAGCAGCAGGGACAGGGAAATTCGCAACATGGCCGGGCACCTCCAAGGATTGCGTGCAAGTCTGCCCAATCACGACGTCAACGTCTATCATTGCCCATTCAGCCAATCTCTCCAGCCAGGCGCACGCCGCCACACCCTGCCGTGACTTCCGACAACGACGCCCTTTCCTACCGCGCCGCGGGCGTGGACATCGACGCCGGCAACGCGGTGGTCGAACGCATCAAGCCGCTGGTCGGCAAGACCTTCCGCCCCGAAGTGATGGGAGGCCTCGGCGGTTTCGGCGCGCTGTTCGATCTTTCGAGGAAATATCGCGAGCCGGTGCTGGTCTCGGGCACCGACGGCGTCGGCACCAAGCTGAAACTGGCGCAGCAGTTGAACCGCCACGACACCATCGGGATCGACCTCGTGGGCATGTGCGTCAACGACGTGCTGGTGCAAGGCGCGGAACCGCTGTTCTTCCTCGATTATTTTGCAACCGGCAAGCTTGATGTCGACACCACCGTCGCGGTGGTCGGCGGGATTGCGAAAGGTTGCGAACTCGCTGGCTGCGCCCTGATCGGCGGCGAGACCGCCGAGATGCCCGACATGTATCCGCCCGGCGAATACGACCTGGCCGGCTTCAACGTCGGCGCGGTCGAAAAATCCGAAATCATCGACGGCAGCGCGATCCGTGCGGGCGACGTGATCCTGGGTGTGGCGTCGAGCGGGCCGCATTCCAATGGTTATTCGCTGATCCGCAAGATTGTCGAACGTGCCGGTTCGCCGTTCGACCAGAAGCTCGGCGACGCCACGCTGGCCGATTCGCTGATGGCGCCCACCACCCTCTATGTGAAGCCGATCCTTGCGCTGCTGCGCGCGCAGCCGGGCACGATCCACGGCATGGCCCACATCACCGGCGGCGGCCTGCTGGAAAACATCATCCGCGTGGTGCCGGACGGGCTCGGGCTTGCGATCGATTCGTCGGCGTGGCGGCTGCCGCCCGTGTTCGACTGGCTGCAACGCGAGGGCAAGGTTCCGCGCGAGGAAATGTGGCGCACCTTCAACTGCGGAATCGGCTTTACGTTGATCCTCGCGCCCGACGACGTCGCCCGCGTGCGCGATGCGCTGGCGCAATCCGAGCTCGCGAGCTGGACCATCGGCGAAGTCGTTGCCACCGCGGGCAACCCCCGCGTCCACATCACATGAGCTTTCCCGTGGCGGTGCTCGCGTCTGGCCGCGGCAGCAACCTCGCGGCGCTGATCGACGCGCGCGAAGCCGGCAGGTTGCCGATCGCCATCGTGCTGGTCGCGAGCGACAAGGCCGACGCGCCCGCGTTGCGCAACGCGGAAGCGCACGCGATCCCCACGTTTGCGCTGGATCCGAAATCGTTTGCTTCGCGACGCGAATTCGACGAAGCATTGTTCGCGAACGTCGCCGCCAGCGGCGCGCAACTGGTGGTGCTGGCGGGCTATATGCGGATCATCGATGCCGGCGTCACCGCGCAGTGGCCGGGCCGGATGATCAACATCCATCCGTCGCTGCTGCCGAAATACCGCGGCCTGCACACCCACCGGCGCGCGCTTGCCGCCGGCGATCTCGAACACGGCACCAGCGTGCATTTCGTCAGCGCCGAGCTGGATGGCGGCCCGCTGATCGCCCAGACACGCATCGATATCCGTCCCGGCGACACCGAAGATGCGCTCGCCGCGCGCCTGCTGTCGCAGGAACACCGCTTGCTGGTCGCCTGCGTCGATGCGATCGCGCGCGGCAAGGTGTCCGAACGCGACGGCAGGGTGTTGTTGAACGGCGCGGCGATTTCCGCGCCGTTGCGACTCGATACGTCGGGACACCTGGTGGCCGCGTGAGCGCGCGTTCAGGCTCACCACGTCAGGCTGCATAACAACGGTTTTCCTCGCGTTGACTGCCATGCGCCATCGCCTCTTCGAATCGTGCCTTGCCACCGTCCTGACAATGGCATTCGGGGTCGCCATCGCCGCGACGCCGCCGCTGGCTGCCTTCACCGCACACTATCGCGTGCTGCAAGGCGGCTCGCCGATCGGCGAGGCGACGCTTACGCTCGCTCAAGGCAATGGCGACGCCTGGACCTTTACCACGCAGAGCCAGGGCACGGCAGGCCTCGCCTCCCTGCTCGCCGCCGGCACCCGCGAAGTTTCCACCTTCGAATGGGTCGGCGACCTGCCGCAGGGGATCAGTTACGACTATTCGATGACGACCGCGCTCAAGCAGAAACACCGCAGCGTGCGCTTCGACTGGACGGATCACACGATCGAAGTGAACGACAACGGCCGTTTCCATTTCGCAACCCAGCCCGGAGCGATCGAGCGCCACACGATTCCGCTGGCACTGGCGGCCGGGCTGGCCGCGGGCAAGACCACGTTCACGCTGCCCGTCGCGGTCCGCGACCGCATCGAAACCCAGCACTTTGCCGCGCAAGGCAGGCAAAGCGTGAGCGTGCCCGCCGGCACCTTCGACGCCACCCGCATCGGCCGCGCCGACGGCGGCGAGGGATTCGAGGCATGGTTCGCACCAACCAAACTACCGGCGCCAGTCAAGATCGACCAGCGCGGCAAGAACGATTTTTCGCTGGAGCTGGAAAGCTGGTCGACGCGTTGAACAGGTTTGCCCGCTCCGCACGCCGCCGCGTTGCCGATGACCTCCCAGTCAACGATGGAGCCAGCAAGCGCTGCGTCAGGTCGGCAAGCGCCGAATATGCGCGCCGAGCCCTCCGAGCTTCTCCTCGATGTTCTCGTAGCCGCGATCGATGTGGTAGATGCGATCGACGGTGGTGTCGCCTTCGGCCACCAGACCCGCCAGTACCAGCGACGCCGACGCGCGCAGGTCGGTCGCCATCAGTTGCGCCCCGGACATGTGCGGCACGCCGCGCACTACCGCAGTGTTGCCCTCGACCTTGATGTCGGCGCCGAGGCGGTGCAGTTCCTGCACGTGCATGAAGCGATTTTCGAACACGGTCTCGGTGATCACGCCGGTGCCTTCGGCGATGCAGTTGAGCGCGGTGAATTGCGCCTGCATGTCGGTCGGAAACGCCGGATACGGCGCGGTGGTGACATCCACCGCGCGAGGGCGGCGGCCGCGCATGTCGAGCTCGATGGCATCACCATCGCAGTTGATGTGCGCGCCGGCATCCTCCAGTTTCGACAGCACCGATTTCAGGACGTCGGGACGCGTGCGCTTGGCCCGCACCTTGCCGCCGGTGATCGCGCCAGCCACGAGGAACGTACCGGTTTCGATACGGTCGGGCAGCACGTCATAGTGCGCGCCGTGCAGGCGCTCGACGCCGTCGATCACCAGTGTGGTGGTGCCGATGCCGCCGATTTTTGCGCCCATCGCATTGAGGCAATGCGCGAGATCGCACACCTCGGGTTCCTCGGCGGCGTTCTCGATCACCGTGGTGCCTTCGGCCAGCACCGCGGCCATCATGATGTTTTCGGTGCCGGTGACGGTCACCATGTCCATCGCGATGCGCGCACCCTTCAGGCGTTTCGCGCGCGCCCTGATGTAGCCGTTCTCCACCGCGATGTCCGCGCCGAGCGCGCGCAGGCCCTTGATGTGCTGATCGACCGGACGCGAGCCGATCGCGCAGCCGCCGGGCAATGAAACGTCGGCTTGGCCATATTTCGCGATCAGCGGCCCCAGCACCACGATCGACGCACGCATGGTCTTGACCAGTTCATACGGAGCAAAAAACCGGTTCGTTGGGCGCGGATCGATGCGGATGCGCATGTGCTCGTCCACCGCGAGTTCCGCGCCCATCTGGCCGAGCAGTTCCATCGTGGTGGTGACGTCGTGCAGGTGCGGCACGTTGCCGATGGTGACGGATTCGTCAGCCAACAGGCACGCAGCGAGGATCGGCAACACCGCGTTCTTGGCGCCGGAAATCCACACGTCGCCGTTGAGCGGTCTGCCGCCCGAAATCACGATTCTGGCCATCAGTGTTGTTCCGACTCGGCGGGGGTGAGGGTGCGCAGCGACAGCGCGTGCACCTCGCCACCCATGCGTTCGCCCAACACCGCGTAGACCATGCGGTGGCGCGCCAGGGTCGGTTTGCCGGCAAACGCCTCGGCGACAATCGTCGCCTGGAAATGCACGTCATCGGGACTGGCGACCTGGATGCGGGCGCCGGGAAATGCCGTTTCCAGCAGGGATTTCAACTCGTTGGATTGCATGAACGCTACTCGAACGCACGACCGGCGCGTGACCTGCCTCACACATTGGGATGCGTGGAAGGCCTGTCCGTCGCCTGTACAATGCCAAGCGGCGATGTTACTGGAAATCGCGCGATGGCCCACGTCGGCACAGGAGCTAGGAGCACCCCGCATGAACGCGCGCACCGTTGACGCTCCGCCCGGGCTTGCCGATGAGAACGAGCGCGCCGCGCTGGTGGCGAGCGCGCGCAAGGTCATCCGCATCGAATCCGCGGCCATCGCGGAAGTCGAACGCCGGATCGACGGCGATTTCAGCAAAGCCTGTCGGCTGATCCTGGCGTGTGACGGGCGGGTGGTGGTGTCCGGCATGGGCAAGTCCGGCCACATCGCACGCAAGATCGCCGCCACCCTCGCCTCCACCGGCACTCCGGCGTTCTTCGTGCATCCGGGCGAAGCCAGCCATGGCGACATCGGCATGATCACGCGGCAGGACGTGGTGCTGCTGCTGTCCAATTCCGGCGAAACCGAGGAAGTGTTGACGATCGTGCCGTTCCTGAAACGGCAGGGCAATGCGCTGATCGCGATGACCGGCAATCCGCGCTCGTCGCTGGCGCGCGACGCCGATGCACACCTCGACGCCAGTGTCACTAACGAGGCCTGCCCGCTGGGCCTGGCGCCAACGGCCAGCACCACCGCCGCGCTGGTGCTGGGCGACGCGCTGGCGATCGCGCTGCTGGAGGCGCGCGGCTTCACGGCCGACGATTTCGCGCACTCGCACCCGGCCGGCGCACTGGGTCGGCGCCTGCTGAAGATTGCCGACGTGATGCACACCGGCGATGCGGTCCCCGTGGTGCGGCCCGACGCCACGCTCGCCGAAGCGCTGATCGAAATGTCGCACAAGGGCCTCGGCATGACCGCGATCGTCGGCGACGACGCACGCCTCCAGGGCGTATTCACCGACGGCGACTTGCGCCGCATGCTGGACGACCACGGCGTCGACCTGCGCACGACGCCGGTCAAGGGCGCGATGAGTCGCAACCCCAAGGTGATCGGCCCTGACAAGCTGGCCGCCGAAGCCGCGCAGTTGATGGAAACCTACAAGATCCACGCGCTGCTGGTGGTCGACGATGCCCGGCAGGTGGTGGGGGCGTTGAACATTCACGACCTCTTGCGCGCACGAGTCGTGTGAGAACCGGGACCATAGGCGCGGAAACCACAATTTCTGCCGTCATTGGGTGGCGATTGCCGGCTTTTTCGGCAATCGAACCCGGGATCCGATGCCGGTGCTCGAATGCAATGCCTAGAGCTGGATTCCGGATCGCCGTTGCACGGCGTCCGGAATGACAAGGGTTGTTATGCTTCGCACTTCACTCGAGTCTCCACCTTCCCTTGAGTGACCCACCCCGATGCCCAATCACGCCGCTATTCCACCCGACATCCTCGCCCGCGCCGCGAAGATCAAGCTGGTCGCGTTTGACGTCGACGGCACGCTCACCGACGGGCGGCTGTGGTTCACCGAGGACGGCCGCGAGATCAAGGCGTTCCACGTGCACGACGGCCTCGGGATCAAGCGGCTGCGTGCGCACGGCATCGACGTGGCGCTGATCAGTTCGCGCGTCAGCCATGCGGTCGAGCTTCGAGCCGAGCAACTCGGTATCGATCATGTCTATCAGGGCAAGTCCGACAAACTGGGTTGCCTTCAGGACATGTTGCACGCATCCGGATTGACCGCGGAACAGGCCTGCTACGTCGGCGATGACGAACCCGACCTCGCGCCGATGTCGGTCTGCGGCCTTAGCGTTGCGGTGGCTGACGCGCAACCCGAAGTGTTGCGCGCCACGCATTGGCGTACCCGCGCGCTAGGCGGGCGCGGCGCGGCGCGCGAAGTGTGCGACCTGATCCTGGCGGCGCGCGTGCCCATGCAAGGGCGGGCATGAGGGATCGCCGCACCGTTTTCTGGCTGGTCGCGCTGGCGATCGCCGCCGCGGTCACGCAGTTGCTGGTGTGGTGGTTAAAGCCGCCACCGAAGCCGGTCGCGATCGTCGGGCCACCGCGCTCCAGCTACCAACTCGATCATTTCACGCTGCACGCGTTTGGGCAGGACGGCAAGCTCGCCTTCACGATGACGGCACCGCACCTCGCGCGGCGTGAAGGCAACGA
>DATCSF010000212.1:0-10596 GCA_036568625.1 Rhodanobacteraceae bacterium
CGTCTAGGTCGGCATCGGCGGTGCTGTCCTGGTCGCCCGAATACACCATCGACGTAGCGAACGCCGGCAACGTCGAACGGGCCAGTTTGAGCTGCGGCAGCAGCAGGCGCGCCTGGGTGGGACGCAGCAGGGCGACGATGCCGGTCTGGGGACCCGAGCCTGCCAACGCAGCCTGGATCTGTCCGGCAAAATCCACGCTGCCTGGCTGCAGCACGATGTCATTGGCCACTTGCCCGCCCAGGCTTTCGAACTGGATCTTGAACGCGTCGAAGGTGCGCGCCGCGGTATCGTCGTTACCCCGAAACACGATGGCCGCCTGCCATCCCAGCGTGACCATGTGGGCCGCAAGTTGCGCCCCTTCGGCCTCGGGCAGCAGCGCGAATTCATAGCTGCCCGGTGGCGTCGGCGTGTTCGCCTGCGGGTGATTCAGCGCCAGCACCGGAACCGGCAGGTTCGGCTGCGCGAAGAGCGCGCCTACCGCCGCGCGGCCCAGCGGCCCCACCACCAGCGCGGCGCCGTCGGTCACGGCCTGCCGGTACGCGGCCAGGCTGCCGTCCGCGGTACCGCCGGTGTCGTACACCTTGATGGCGGGGCGCTGCTCCTGCGTGATCGGCGTGTGGAAATATGCAGCGAAAAAGCCGTCGCGCACGGCCGCGCCTGCCACCGCCACCGGACCGGTCGCAGGCAGCAGTAACGCCACCTTCAACGGCATCGCATAGCCCTGCGGAGCGGAAGTGCCCTGAAGGGTGCCGACCGCCTGGTTGGGTTGCGGCAGTACACGCGGCGCGACCGAACCTGGTTGCGCAAGGGCTTTTTGCACCCACGGCTTGACCGGATCGTCCCCGGCCAGCGAGGGATACGTTTGCGCCAACGAATCATGGCCCATGCCGATCAGGATCGCGACGGCCTGTTGCTGTTCGGCGGCTTGCGCCGGAGGTGGCAGCAATGCGGCGCGCCGGATCAGCGCGCGCGCCGCGGCGAGACGATTGCCGTTGGCGAGCTGCGCACGCGCTTGCGCATCCAGCACTTGTCGCTGCACGTCGGGCGGCAAGTTCGAAGGCAGCCCGGCCAGGTGCTTCAAGGCGGCATTGGCTTGCCCGTGCTGCAGTGCGATATTCGCCGATCGCACACGCTGGATGGCGGTTCGTGCTTGCGCCTCCCCGGCGGACTGGGACGGACCGAGCGTGGCGCAACCCGCGGTCAGCAAGAGTGTTGCGAGCAGTGCAACGGTGTACGCGTAAAACCTGTTCCTGTGCATGCCGATTCCATGCGCGCGCGTGACGCGCTCTTTTTCGGCGATGATAGCGGATCGTGCCGCAGCAGCAGGATCGCATCATGAACGCGCGCAAGCCGGGAACGCTTTGGGTGGTGGCGACACCCGTCGGCAATCTGGGGGACCTTTCGCCGCGCGCGCAACAGGTATTGCGCGATGCCGGCGTGATCGCCGCCGAAGACACGCGGCACAGCCGGCCGTTGCTGCAGCATTTCGGCATCGCGACGGCGCTCACCGCGTTGCACGAACACAACGAGCGCGTGGCGGTGGCGTCGCTGATCACAAAGTTGCAGGCGGGCGAGGATGTCGCACTGATTTCGGACGCCGGCACGCCGCTGATCAGCGATCCGGGTTTCCGTCTGGTGCGTGCGGCGCGCGCCGCAGACATCGACGTGTCGGCGGTGCCCGGTGCGTGCGCCGCGATCGCTGCGCTCTCGGTGGCTGGCTTGCCCAGTGATCGTTTCGTGTTCGAAGGCTTTCTTCCCGCAAAGGCTTCAGCTCGGCGCGAACGTTTGCGCGAACTTGCGAACGAGCCGCGCACGCTGGTGATCTACGAGTCGTCGCACCGCATCGTCGAAAGTTGCGTGGACCTTCGCGATGCCTTCGGCGCGGAGCGCGAGGCGCGCCTGTTGCGCGAACTCACCAAGCTGCACGAAACCTGCATCGGTCCGACGCTGGGCGAAATCGCAGCGCGCGTCGAGTCCGATCCTGAGCAACGTCTGGGCGAGTGCGTGCTGGTCATCGCCGGGCGCGGCGAAGAAGCCGATGCCAAACTCGCCGAAGGTCGCCGCGTGTACGCGGTGCTGCGCGGGGAGCTCGCACCCGCGCAGGCCGCGAAGCTCGCGGCGGCGATCAGCGGCGCGCCGCGCAAGGCGCTGTACGAACACTGATAGAATCGTACGTGGAGTCGGCCGGACAGTCGCGTCGTTCGTTCGCGAACGCCGAGGAAAGTCCGGGCTCCGCAGGGCAGGGTGCCAGGTAACGCCTGGGCGGCGCGAGCCGACGGAAAGTGCAACAGAGAGCAGACCGCCGAACGACCCTGTCACCCTTCTGTCGCTCTTGCAGCGGGAGGACTTGACGTCGAACGCGAAGCGGACGACCTCCAAGTCCGTATCCAAGAGGTTGCAGGGCGGCAGAAGGGTGGCAGGGCCGTGGCAAGGGTGAAACGGTGGGGTAAGAGCCCACCGCGAGTCGGGCAACCGACCGGCACGGCAAACCCCACCCGGAGCAAGACCAAATAGGGGAACGATGGTGTGGCCCGCACCGTTCCCGGGTTGGTTGCTTGAGCCAGGTGGCGACGCCTGGCCGAGAGGAATGACTGTCACGCCGCAAGGCGCACAGGACCCGGCTTACAGGCCGACTCCATTTTCGTGCGATCGTCCCTGATCGCCGTTTCGTCGTCGTTGTGCGCAAATTTGGTGGTCTGCCGACCATCGACGCCAGAACGGCCATCCATGGCCTGATTTTCCACAACAGCCGCTCCGAGCCGGCGTTCCCGCAGACGAGCAAATGAAGGCGGCGCGTTGCGTGCCGAAACGGCCATCCATGGCCTGATTTTCCACAACAGCGGCTTCGAGCGGGCGTTCTCGCGGCATGAATATGCAACGGTCAGGCGTTTCGTGTGCCGGAACGGCATTGATGCTGCTCTATAGGGCGGATGACAACCCGCCTTCGGTGCCCGCTCGGGGGATGCGCTGGGCTACTCCCGCCCCACCCACTTTCCACGACAGCCGCTTCGGACAGGGATTCCTGTGGCTCGAATACGCGATGATCACGCGTTCGTGGGCCGAACGGCCATCTGCGCCAGCGACACGGCGACTACGAGCGGATCTGGCTGACCGGTCGCTGAACCCCAGAAGACCCCCCGACCCATAAATCGCGCCCATTTGGGGGCACATCGGCGGAGATGCCTGCTGGCGAAATCTTTTGGATTCAACAACCTTGCGAGTGTACCTAACAGAACGCCTGAAATGTGGTCAGAACTTCGCCTTTCCCATTGATCTAAAAGCGAAAATTCCTTGACAGTCTCACCTCCTGCGACTAAGGTGGGGCCCGTGTGGTTTTGTGGGAAAACGTGGGAAATCGAGTCGCATGTTCCAGGGCGAGACCGCAATCAGTGTGGACGAAAAGGGCCGGTTGGCGATTCCCACTGCCTACCGCGAGCCGATAGTGCGCGTCTGCAACAACCATCTGGTAATTGCCTACAACCCGTTCGAATCGGGTTGCCTGTGGGTATTTCCGCAGCCCGAATGGGAACGCGTGCGCGACCAGGTGAATGCGCTCTCCAGCGTCAAGCGCGTGCACCGTGACCTGCAGTTGAAGCTGGTCGGTGCCGCCGCGCAGGTGGAACTGGATGGCGCGGCGCGCGTGTTGCTGCCCGCCAGCCAACGCGCCGCATCCGGTATCGAAAAAAAAGCGGTGCTGCTGGGCATGGGCAACAAGTTCGAGTTGTGGAGCGAGCAGGCTCACCTCGCGAAGATCCATCAGACGATCGGCGAGGAGGAAGTCAGCGAGGAAATGGTGGGACTGAGGTTGTGATGCGGGCATTCGACGAACGGCGAGCAGCGCCGGGTCGGATGCGGATGAAACGCGGGCGGCGCACGCGGCGTGCGCGGATACGGCGAATGGGCGGGACGCTAGCGATGACGGCCGGTCGGGAGCTTCAGCACATCCCGGTAATGCGGGAAGCCGTGCTCGCCGGACTTGCTGTCCGCGCGAACGGGCGTTATCTCGACGGTACCTTCGGCCGTGGCGGTCATGCACGCGCGATCCTCGATCGTCTCGGCGATTCGGGGCGTCTGCTGCTGATGGATCGCGACCCGCAGGCCATCGCGCACGCGCTGCGGGAGTTCGGTAGCGATGCTCGCGTTGCGATCCGCCACGCGAATTTTTCGGAACTGGCCGATTGGGACGCAGCGCGCGCCGGACTGGATGGCGTGCTGCTGGATCTTGGCGTGTCCTCGCCGCAGCTCGACGACGTCGCGCGCGGCTTTTCGTTCCAGTCGGACGCGCCGCTGGACATGCGTATGGACCCGACGGCGGGCGAGAGCGCCGCGGATTTCCTGTCCCGGGCGGACGAGCGCCAAATCGCCGACGTGTTGTTTCGCTACGGCGAGGAACGCATGAGCCGGCGCATCGCACGCGCGATCGTCGCGCGTCGCGCCGAATCGCCGGTGCGCACCACGCGCGAACTCGCCGAACTGGTCGAACGCACGCTGGGACGGCGCGAACGCAACAAGCATCCGGCTACCCGCACCTTCCAGGCGCTGCGCTTGCACGTGAACGACGAACTCGGTTCGCTGGAACGCGCGTTGCCGGCTGCCGTCGCAGTCTTGAAACCCGGCGGGCGACTCGCCGTGATCAGCTTCCATTCGCTGGAGGATCGCATCGTCAAGCAGTTCATCCGCGGGCCGCAGCCTGTGTCGGTGCGCCGCGGGCTCCCTGCGCCGCCGTCGAAGCCGGCACCGTTGCGCGCCGTCGGGCGCGCGCAGATGCCCGATGCCGAAGAGGTCGAGCGCAATCCACGCGCGCGTTCGGCGGTGTTGCGCATCGCCGAGAGGCCGTCATGAGGACGATCGGCGCCCTCGCGGTAGGCGTGCTGCTGCTGGCCGTGATCGCCAGTGGCATCGGGGTGGTCTGGGCGCGCCACCAGGATCGTGCCGCGTTCGTGCAGTTGTCGAAACTGCAGAACCAGCGCGATGCATTGAACGTCGAGTTCGGCCGGCTGGAACTGGAACAGGCGACCTGGGCCAGCCCGTCCAGGATCGAGCAGATCGCGCGCGGGCAGCTCGGCATGATCAGTCCGCCCGCCGACAGCGTGGAGATGATCCACGAATGAGTCCGCGCCGCCCGCCCGAATCGACTTCGCAGCCGCCGCGCCGGCGCCGGCCGAACGCGCGCATGCGCCTTGCGCTGGTGGCGGTCGTGCTCGTGGCGGCCGCAATCGGGCTGATCGCGCGCGCCGTGGATTTGCAGGTGGTGCACCAGGCGTTCCTGCAGCAGCAGGGCGATGCGCGTTTCCTGCGTGAGGTCGAAATCCCGGTGTCGCGCGGCACGATTTACGACCGCAACGGCGTGCCGCTGGCGGTGTCCACGCCCATGCTTTCCTTGTGGGCCAATCCGGACGAGTTGCTGCAACACACCGACCGCATTCCCCAGCTGGCCAAGGCGCTGGGCGTCAATGCGGTGGACCTGGCCCGCAAGCTGCAGACGCGCAACGGGCGGGAATTCGTGTATCTGCGCCGATTGATGCCACCGGAAGCGGCCAAGGCCATCCTGACGCTGGACATTCCCGGCGTGAACGCGCAGCGCGAATACAAGCGCTACTACCCCGAAGGGGCTGCGATGGCGCACGTGCTGGGCTTCACCAGCATCGACGATCGCGGGCAGGAAGGTTTGGAACTGGCCTACGACGGCTGGCTGGCCGGCAAACCCGGCGAGAAGCGCGTGATCCGCGATCGCCTCGGCCGCGTGGTCGAGAACGTCGAGCAGATCCGCGCGCCGGTGCCGGGCCATGACCTGACGCTCAGCATCGACAGCCGCGTCCAGTACCTTGCGTATCAGGCGCTCACCGAGGCGGTGGTGAAACGCAACGCCGCCTCGGGTTCGATGGTGATCCTCGACCCGCGCAACGGCGAAATCCTGGCGATGGTCAACGTGCCGTCGTACAACCCCAACGACCTCGACAGCAGCAATCCGGGCCAGCGCCGCAACCGCGCGGTCACCGACGTGACCGAACCGGGTTCGACGATGAAGCCGTTCACCATCACCACCGCGCTGGAATCGGGCAAGTGGACGCCCGCCACGCCGGTCGACACCAGCCCCGGCTGGATGATGATCGATGGGCACACGGTGCGAGATGACAGCAACAACGGCCCCATCGACCTCAGCCACGTCATCACGTATTCCAGCAACGTCGGTGCTTCCAAGATTTCGCTGACGCTGACTCCGCAGCAGATGGACGGGGTGCTGCACCAGTTCGGTTTCGGCGCCAGCACCGGCAGCGGCTTCCCGGGCGAGGTGGGCGGCTACATTCCGCCGCCGCGTACGTGGGGCGATTTCGTCAAGGCCACGATCTCGTTCGGCTACGGCCTCAATGTGACCGCGCTGCAACTCGCGCAGGCGTACGCGGCGGTCGCCGATGGCGGCGTCAAGCACACGCCCACCTTCATCAAGGGCGACGACAACCCCGGCGTGCGGGTGGAGCCCCAAAACATCTCCAGTGAAGTGATGGCGATGCTGCGCACGGTGGTCAGTCCCGTGGGCACCGCGCCGCAGGCCGCGATCCCCGATTACACCGTGGCGGGCAAGACCGGCACCGCGCACCTGGCGATCGCGGGCGGGTATTCGCGCAACCGCTACGCCGCGTTGTTTTGCGGCATTGTGCCGGCCAGCGATCCGCGTCTGGTCGGCGTGGTGATCATCCGCGATGCCGGTGGTCACGGTGGCGAGTATTTCGGCGGCCTGGTCTCGGCGCCGGTGTTCCGTGAAGTCATGACCGGCGCGCTGCGGCTGCTGGACATCCCGCCCGACAACGTGCAGCAGTGGTATGCCGGCGGCCCCGTCACCCCGGCGCCGATTCCGCCGCCCGCCCCGGTCGCGCCCGCTGCGGCTGCCGCCGCTCCGCGACACGCGCAAGGC
Source organism: Rhodanobacteraceae bacterium (assembly GCA_036568625.1). GTDB lineage: Bacteria > Pseudomonadota > Gammaproteobacteria > Xanthomonadales > Rhodanobacteraceae > 66-474. The sequence goes on from DATCSF010000212.1 coordinate 6,914, forward strand.
GGTGCGCCATGAACGCGATGCGCCTGGATGATTTGTTGCGTGGCATCGCGATGCCGGAATCCGGCGACATCGCGGTGTCCGGCCTGACCCAGGACTCGCGCGCGGTGCACGCCGGCGATGCCTTCGTCGCGCTGGCGGGCGCGACGCACCACGGGGTCGAGTTTGCGGAAGCGGCCGTTGCGCAAGGCGCCGTCGCCATCATCGCAGAAGCGAGGACCAGCGACAGGGAACCGGGATCAATGCCTGCCAAGGATCGGCCCGTTCCCCGTTCCCCGTTTCCCGCCGTTTGGATAGAGGGCCTGCGGGGCCAGCTTGGTGAAATCGCTGCGCGGTTTTACGGCGACCCCTCCGCGGCGCTGACGGTTGTCGGCGTCACCGGCACCAGCGGGAAGACCTCGACGGTGCAGTTGCTGGCGCAAGCATTCGCGCATTTGGGCAAGCGCGCCGCGACCATCGGCACACTGGGCGCGGGCTTGCACGGCGCGATCGAAGCAGGCGAACGCACCACGCCCGACGTGATCCGGGTGCACGGCTTGCTGGCGGAATTCCGCGATGCCGGCGCCACCCATGTTGCGATGGAGGTGTCCTCGCACGCGCTCGACCAGCATCGCGTGGACGGCATTCACTTCGATGTCGCGGTGTTCACCAATCTCACGCGCGATCATCTCGATTACCACGGCACCATGGAAGCGTATGGCGCGGCCAAGGCCAGGTTGTTCGCGTGGCCGAACCTGCGCGCCGCGGTGATCAATGTCGATGATCCGTTCGGGCGGGAGCTGGCAACGCGGGTGCCTGCAGGCGTGCAGGTCATTCGTTGCGGCATCCAGTCGGCCGATGCCGATGTCCACGCGCGCGGCGTGCGCACGCACTCCGACGGCATCGACTTCGAGCTCGCGACGCCGTGGGGGTCGGGCAGGGTGAATAGCCGGTTGCTTGGGCGCTTCAACGCCGCCAACCTGCTCGCGGTGGCGGGCACGCTGGCGGCGCTGGACGTACCGTTCGGGTGCATCCGCGAGACACTCGAAATACTGGAGCCCATCCGCGGCCGGATGAACCGGCTGGGTGGCGGTGCCTTGCCGTTGGTGGTGGTGGACTATTCGCACAAGCCCGACGCGCTTGAACAGGTGCTTGGCGCGTTGCGCGCGCATTGCGAAGGCAAGTTGATCTGCGTGTTCGGTTGTGGCGGCGAACGCGACGCCGGCAAGCGCCCACTGATGGGCGCGATCGCCGAACGGCTCGCCGACATCGTGATCGTCACCGACGACAATCCGCGCGGCGAAGACGGCGACGCGATCGCCGAGCAGATCGTGGCGGGCATGCGCGCGCCCAAACGCGCCTGGGTCGAGCGTGACCGCGCGCGGGCCATCGCCTTCGCACTCGAGCGGGCAAGTGCCGGCGACGTCGTGCTGGTCGCCGGCAAGGGCCACGAAACCTACCAGGAAGTCGCGGGCTCCAAGCGTCCATTCGACGATCTTCAGGTGGCGCGCGCCGCCCTGGAGGTGCGCACGTGCTGAGCCTGCGCCTCAAGGAAGTCGCGGTGTGGACGCGCGGCGTGCTGCAGGGTGCCGACGCCAGCGTCAGCGGCGTGTCCACCGATTCGCGCACCATCCAGCCCGGTGAGGTGTTCGTGGCGCTGGTTGGCGAGCAGCACGATGGACACGATCACGTCAATGATGCGGTGGCGCGCGGCGCTTCCGGCGCGATCGTGGCGCGCCGCGTCGATGCCGACATTCCGCAAATCGTGGTGGCCGACACGCTGCACGCGCTGGGCGACCTCGCCAGCGCGGTGCGCGCCCAGCGCGACGTCACCGTGATCGGCATCACCGGTTCCAATGGCAAGACCAGTGTCAAGACACTGGCCGCCCGCATCCTCGCGCGGCATGGCGCCACCCACAGCAATACCGGCAGCTTCAACAACGAGATCGGTTTGCCCTTGACGCTGCTGACGATGCCGCGCGACACGCGTTACGCCGTATTGGAAATGGGCGCGGGCAAGCCGGGCGACATTGCCTATCTCGCGGCGATCGCGCGCCCGCGCATCGGACTGGTCAACAACATCGCGCCTGCGCATCTCGAACGCATGCACACGCTGGAAGGCATCGCCGAAACCAAGGGTGCGATGTACCAGGCGTTGCCCGCCGACGGCGTCGCGGTGATCAACGCCGACGACGCATTCGCGATTTACTTCACCGGCCTCGCGGGCACGCGGCGGATCCTGCGTTTCGGCATCGACGCTCCCGCCGATGTGAGTGCCGACGATGTTCGTTTGCAATCCGACAGCAGCGACTTCGAACTGAAGATGCCGAACGGCGGCGCGAACGTGCATCTGCCGCTGCCGGGCCGGCACAATGTCGCGAACGCGCTGGCCGCCGCCGCATTGGCGCATGCCGCGGGCGCGGGACTGGACCTGATCATCGCAGGGCTCGAATCCGCCGAGGCCGTGGGCGGGCGACTGCTTCGGCATGCGTCGCCGCAGGGCTGGATGTTGTTCGACGACAGTTACAACGCCAATCCGGGCTCCGCGCTGGCGGCGGTGGCGACGCTGGCCTTGCAACCGGGCGAGCGCTGGCTGGTGCTGGGCAACATGGGCGAACTGGGGCCGGATGCGGCGGCGTTGCACGCGCGCGTCGGCCGGGCCGCGCGCGAGCAGGGCATCGCGCGCATGTACGCCGTCGGTGCGCTGGCCGCGAATGCGGCCGAAGCCTTCGGCGAAAGCGCGCAGGTGTTTCCCGACCAGGCGGCGCTGACCGCGGCCTTGCGCCACGACCTGCGCGCCGGCGTCAGCGTATTGGTGAAGGGTTCGCACGCGTCGCACATGGAGAACGTGGTCGCCGCGCTGCTGGACGACGACAAGGGGGATGGTCGCCATGTTGCTTGAACTTTCGCGCTGGCTGGAACATTACTTCGGACCGCTGCGGCTGTTCGACTACATCACCTTCCGCACCATCATGGCGGCGTTGACGGCGCTGTTCGTCGCGCTGCTGTTCGGCCCCGCGATGATCCGCCGCCTGACCGAATTGAAGGCCGGGCAGGTGGTGCGCACCGATGGCCCGCAGACGCATCTGGCGAAGGCCGGCACGCCGACCATGGGCGGCACCTTGATCCTGGCCGCGATCGTGGTGGCGACGCTGCTGTGGGGCGATCTGGAAAGTCGGTATCTGTGGGTGGTGCTGCTGGTGACGCTGGCCTGCGGCGTGATCGGTTTCTACGACGACTACCGCAAGCTCGTATTGAAGGATCCGCATGGCTTGCCCGCGCGCTGGAAGTACCTGGCGCAGTCGGTGGTGGGCCTGGCCGCTGCGCTGTTCCTGTTCCACACGGCGAACGTGCCGGCCGCGACCGCGCTGTACGTGCCGCTGTTCAAGCACGTGGCGATTCCGCTGGGCGCGGGTTTCGTGGTGGTGGCGTACCTGTGGATCGTCGGGTTTTCGAACGCGGTGAATCTCACCGACGGCCTGGACGGCCTCGCGATCATGCCGGCGGTGCTGGTCGCGGCCGCGCTGGGCGCGTTCGCGTATCTCGCCGGCAACGCGGTGTTCTCGACCTATCTCGGCATTCCCTCGATTCCCGGTGCGGGCGAGCTTGCGGTGTTCTGCGGCGCATTGACCGGCGCCGGCCTGGGTTTCTTATGGTTCAACACCTATCCCGCGCAGGTATTCATGGGCGACGTCGGCGCGCTCGCG
>DATCSF010000213.1:0-8799 GCA_036568625.1 Rhodanobacteraceae bacterium
GCGAGAAGGTGGTGGCCAGGGGCGGAATCGAACCACCGACACGAGGATTTTCAGTCCTCTGCTCTACCAACTGAGCTACCTGGCCGTACCGGCACGATCGCGTGAATGCCCGCATTGCGCGGATTCGCGATCACGAACCGCGTATTAGACCGGCCACCGCGCAAACCGTCAAGCATTCGGGCTCAACCGAGGCTCCACAGGGCCCGATCGAGATCATGATCGAGCCCGAACGCCTGCATCGGCACGCGGCCGTCGCGCACGTCGACACCCTCGGCGCGCAGGCGCCTGGTTTGCTCGCGGAACCCGCGGCTGCCGCGCGGCAGGGCAATTGTGCCGTTGGAGTGCAGCACCCGGAACCACGGCAGTTCCATTCCATCCGGAGTGTCGCGCAAGGCCGCGCCGACCAGCCGCGCGCGGCCCGGCAATCCTGCGCGTGCGGCGATCTGCCCATAACTGGCGACGCGCCCCGCGGGAATCGCGGCGATCGCCGCGTAAATGCGCCGATAGCGCTCGTCCATCGCTGCCCTCGATTGCAAAAACGCGAGCATGATCGCACGCACGACAAGCGCCACTTTGCGCAGCCGCCGCGCTGAGGTGTGGCCGGACGGTTACTGCACGCGGATGCGCCGCGCCACCACCATGCCGTAGATGCTGATCACGAACCAGACCGCCTCCAGCAGGAATGCGGACAGATTGAACGTTCCGAACAGCAGCGACAGCGCGACGCCGAGCGCGCCGACCGCGTTCATCAGCTGGTAGGTCAGGCCATTGCCGTGCAGCTTCTGCGCCTGCAGCAGGAAATAGGCGAGCAGCGTCACGACCATGCCGACGAGGCCCACGATCACCGTCCAGTCGAGGGTGATGTTGATGCTCATGCTTTGTCCCCCCGCTGCCGCACCGCTTCGAACAACGCGACGCCGGTCGCCACCGAGACATTCAGGCTTTCGACACCACGTTCTGAATCAGCACCGGGCATGGGAATATGCGCCAGGTGATCGCAGGCCTCGCGCGTCAACCGGCGCATGCCCTCGCCTTCCCCGCCCATCACCAGCGCCACCTTGCCTTTTAGATCGACATCGTAAAGCGACACTTCCGCGTCGCCTGCAAGCCCGGTCAACCAGACGCCGGCATCCTTCATTTCGCGCAGGGCACGCGCGAGATTGGTCACCTCGATCAGCGGCACGCGGTCCACCGCACCCGCCGAAGCGCGTCGCACCACCGGCGTGACCCCGACCGCGCGGTCTTTCGGCACGATGACGGCCGTGGCGCCCGCCGCCGCCGCGCTGCGCAGGCAGGCACCGAGGTTGTGCGGATCGGTCACGCCGTCCAGCACCAGGAACAACGCGTTGTCGGATTCCAGCAGGTCCGCGAGATCGTGCTCGGATTTCGCCGCGGGCACTTCGTAGCTGGCGGCAATGCCTTGGTGCCGAGCATGACCGGAAACCTTGTCCAGCATCGCGCGCGGACGCGCGTGCACGCGCACGCCCAATCGTTTCGCTTCGTTCACCAGTTCCGTGACGCGCGGATTGTGCGTGCCCTGCTCAACCAGCAATTCGCGCACGCGCGACGGATCGTTGGCCAGGGCGCCCTCGACCGGATTGATGCCGACGATCCACGTTTCGCTCATGGTGATGCCGCCCGCTTGCCCACCGTCTCAACTGACATTTTCGTCGTCATTCCGGGGCTGCCCGCGTTTCTTGCGGGCAGAACCCGTAACCCAGTGCCTTTGTCCGGACAGTCGCTGGGTTCCGGATCGCCGCCGCGCGGCGTCCGGAATGACGACAACACATACTCATCGGCGCCGACGCTGCTTTTCGCCCGACAGCCGTGTCCCGTCGTCGCGCCCGGAAACCATCCTGAAATCGATCTTGCGATCTTCCATGCTCGCGCGCAGCACCTGCACGCGTACCGCGTCGCCCAGGCGAAAGACCTGTCCGGTGCGTTCGCCGCGCAGCTCATGACGGCGCGCGTCGAACTGGTAGTAATCGTTGCGCAACTGGGTGATGTGAACCAACCCCGACACTTTCGATTCGGTCAATTCAACGAACAGACCGAACGAGGTGACGCCGGTGACGATGCCGTCGAACTCGGCGCCGACGTGCTGCTCCATCCACGCGCATTTGTAGCGCTCGTCCACGTCGCGCTCGGCTTCCTCCGCGCGCCGCTCGGTACGCGAGCAGTGCGCGGCCATGGTTGCCATCTTGCTTTCGGTGTAGAGGTACGCGGCCGGCTTGCCGCCCGCCAACGCATAACGGATCGCCCGGTGCACCAGCAAATCGGGATAGCGCCGGATCGGGGATGTGAAATGCGCGTAGGCACCCAGCGCCAGCCCGAAATGCCCGTGGTTGGCGGGCTGGTAACTGGCAAGGCTCTGCGCGCGCAGCAGCACGCTGCGAAACAATTCCGCATCGGCGCGATCCGCGACGCGCTTCAGCAGCGCCGCAAAGTCGCGCGGCTGCACCTCCGCCAGCGGCGGCAGCTTCAATTTGTATTCGCGCAGGAAAGCCAGCAAGTCTTCGTACTTGTCGGCGGGCGGCGGCGCGTGCACGCGGAACAACGCGGGGATTTTTTTCTTCGCGAGGAACTTCGCCGCCTGCACGTTGGCCGCGATCATGCATTCCTCGATCAGCTTGTGCGCGTCGTTGCGTTCGTGCGCGCCAAGCGAAACCACGTCGCCCTCGCCATCGAGCCGGTAATCGACCTCGCTGGTCTCGAATTCGATGGTGCCGCGCCGCTTGCGCGCCGCGTCGAACGCCTTGTACAGCGCGTGCAACTGGTCGATGTGCGGCAGCAGCTTGCCCAGCGCGCGTCGCGCCTGCGCATCGCGGATCCCGATGGCCTGCCACACCTCATCGTAAGTCAGGCGCGCGTGCGACCGCATCACCGCCTGGTAAAACTTCGCGCGCGTCACTTCACCGTCGGCGCCCACGCGCATCTCGCAGGCCATGCACAAACGGTCGACATCGGGATTGAGCGAGCAGATCCCGTTGGAAAGTGTCTCGGGCAACATCGGCACCACGAAGCCCGGGAAATACGTCGACGTGCCGCGCTTGAAAGCCTCGCCATCCAGCGCAGTCTCCGCTTGCACGTAGTGCGACACGTCGGCGATCGCGACGACCAGCCGGAAGCCGTCGCCACGCACGGGCTCGGCGTACACCGCGTCGTCGAAGTCGCGCGAGTCGGCGCCGTCGATGGTAACCAGCGGCAGTTTGCGCAGGTCCACGCGACCCTGGCATTCGGTTTGCGTCACGCTCGGCTCGACGTCTTCCGCTTCCCGCGTGACCTCGACGGGCCATTCGTGCGGCAGGCCGTGGCTCTCGATTGCCATCTCGACGATCAGCGACGGTTGCAGCCGCTCTCCCAACACGCTGACGATCCGCCCGATCGGTCCGCGCTGCAGGGTCGGCGGCTCGGTGATTTCCGCGACCACGATCTGGCCCGCGCGCGCGCCGCCGCGCGCATCGGGTGGAATCAACACGTCCTGGTGCAGGCGACGGTCATCGGGATCGACCACCAGCACGCCGTGCTCCTCGACCACGCGGCCCACCAGCCGCGGCGCGCGGCGCTCCAGCACCTCGCGGATCGCGCCCTGTTGGCGCCCGCGCCGGTCCACGCCCACCACCGATGCCAGCACGCGGTCGCCGTGCAGCACCTGCCGCATCTGCGCCGGCGACAAGTACAAATCGTCGCCGCCTTCATCCGGGCGCAGGAATCCGTAGCCTTCCGCGTTGGCCAGCACCGTGCCCGCGATCAGGCCGATCCGTTCGGCGGGCGCGAGACCGCCGCGACGGCTTTCCAGCAACTGGCCGTCGCGCAGCATCGCGCGCAGGCGTTTGTCCAGCGCCTCCCGACGCACCGCGTCGTGGATGCCCAGCGCTTCGGCAATGGCGTCCGCGCGCAGCAGGCTGCCGCGTTCGGCCAGCAATGCGAGAATCGCCTCGCGGCTCGGGATGGGATGTTCGTAGCGCCGCGCCTCGCGCTCGGCATGCGGATCGAGGAAGCCGCCACGCGCCGGTTTTTTTTCACGCGTCCGCGCGGGCGAAGGGTCTGCGGCCGCCTTGCCGCGCGCAGGCATCGCGTGTTTGGGGTTGTTGCCGCTTTTTTGCGCGCGCGGCTTGCGCGAGGGGCGAGATGGCGGGCGATTGCGTCGGGGCATTGCGCCAGCGTCGCGGAGCGGCGCCGCGAAAGCAAGTCCGGCAGCGTTCGTGGCCTCAAACGCGGGCGTGTTACAGCGCCGACAGAAACGCCACCAGATCGCTCTTCTGCTGCTCGCTCATCCCGATGTGGAAGCGCGTATCGTAGAAATCGACCACGTCGCGCAGGGTCGCGGCCGAACCGTTGTGGAAGTACGGCGCACGTGCCGCCAGCCCGCGCAGGTTCGGCCCCTTGAACTTGCCGATGTCGGCCCACTTGCCGGTCAGCATCGCGAGGCCTGGGTCGGTGGTCCGGACGACCTGGCCCGTCTTGATGTTGGTCAGCGTGTACAGCGGCATGTCGGGCGTGCGCCGGTCCGCATGGGCAATGCCGATGTCGAGCGGCGCGGCCACCGAATGATTGCCGATGTTGGGCGAGTCGTGGCAGGTGCCGCAGGTGCCGCGGATCACCGGTCTGCCGGTCGCGTCGTTGAGGCCCGCCACGCCGGTGATGTTGATCGGCAGCGAATCGAACAGCTCCTGGCCGCGCGCGATCGCGGCGCGCGCCATCGACCGTGGGTCGAAGCGGCGCGCCCGATCCGGTTCACGCCAATGGTCGAACAGCCGCATCACCTTCGGATCGAACGGATCGAGGCTCGGGTCGTTGCCGAGCGCGTCGTTGATGCCCACCCAGAATTTCTGCTGCGCCAGAATTTCGGCCCCGCCCGTGCCATTGTCCTCGTTGAGGCGGCCGGCCTGATTGTCGTAATACTGCGCGGTGACGAGGTGCAACTCGAAACCGACGATCGCGCCCAGCGTCGACTGGCTCGGCGCCAGCGCGGCCTGCTCGTGGCCGAGCACGGCGTGCAAGGCCTGCGAAGCAAGGCTGAGGCGAAGGTCGCCGACGTTGATGCCGGCGTCCATCGGCGGCCTGAACGGCAGGTAGGTTTCGCGGCCGTCCCACATCACCGCGGTATCCCAGATCAGGTTGGTCGCCGGCAACGGACGCCGGAACAACGAGAGCGCCTGCGCGCTGGCATAGCCGTATGGATCGTCGACGGCGGTCAGCTTGAACTCCGCATTCGCCGGAATCGGCAGACTCACCCGGATCACGCCGTGGTCCAGCAGCATCGAGTAGGCGGCCGCGCGCGCGGCGAGCGTGGACACATCCGCCAGCGGCGAGTTGGCGCCATCGACCGGACGAAAGATCGGATCGGTGCCGCGGGTCGCCACGAACCGGCGTTGGACCTCTGCGGCGGAAATCGTCCAGCCTTCGGCCTGGCGGTGGCAGGAATCGCACGAGCGCCCGTTGCTGCCGAGGCTCTGGAAGAATGGATTGCTCTTGTCGATGCGACCCATGGGCGTGCTGGTCTGCAGCCAGCCGGAAGCATCGCGCGTGACCAGTGCATCGCCCGACGACGGCATCGCGGCCTGCTGCGCAGCACCGCCGCCGGCTACGGCAAGCAGCAGGATCGTCGCGGCGGCGAGACGAAAACGGCCGCCCGGTTGCGGCAAGTATCGATGGAACATCGCGCTGTCCTCCCGATGCGGATGGGCGTCAGGGAGAACACCGTCCCGGAAGAAAATGCGACAAGCGCGGGCCGGGCCCGGCTCAGTGGAGCACGACGCCGCACGACCCGATGGGATGGCGAAGCGTCGCAGCCGCGCCGGCGAATTCGGGATGCGCAGCAAGACCGTTCGCACCGATGATCGCGCGCGCCGCCTGCGCTTGCGCGGCGGCGCCGGTGCAATCGCCCGCCTGCGCCGCCGCAACCGCCAGCCACAACTGCGCCGCGAGCCGGCGCGGATGCGATGGCTGCAATTCGCCGCTGGCGCGCCGGATGGCGTCGGCCAGGCGGACGCGCGCCATGCCCGGCTCATGATGCAGCAATTCCACCTGCGCCAGCAGCGTGTGCACCCACAACAGCATTGGATCGTCGCGGCCAGCGACTTCGGCGAGATCGCGCCCGACCGTCGCCTGCAGGTCGGCCGGACACTGCGGCCCCGGGGATTGCGTGCATGCCAGCAGCAACCGCGCCTCGGCGATCAGCGGCGGCACCTTGTAGGCGCGCGTGCGCAACCCGGCGATGGCCGTCGGCAACAATCCCCTTGCGAGTGCGGGTTGGCCTTCCAGCAATGCGATGCCGGCCAGTTCGCTGTCCACGCGGCCGACGCGCATCCGGTTGGCGGGATCGTTGCCGTAAAGCGTTCGAGCCTGCCGGAGCAGCGCCTTCGCGCGGGGCAAGTCGTTCGCCTCGATTTCGCCAACCGCGGTGGTCTCCAGCGAATCGCCGTGCAGCGGCGCGTCTGCGCCGAAGCTCTCGGCCGACAGCTTCCGCGCCAGCGCGCAATCCTTCGTTGCTGAATCATGGTCCGCCCTCGTACCGTCCAGCACGCACGCCTTCTGGGCCGCGTACACCCGCGTGACCTGCGGCCTGCCGCCTATGCGCGCATAAGTCGCCAGCGCCTGCGTGAACAATTTGTGCGCCCGCGTCCAGTGCCCGGCACGCCATTCGGCCGAAGCCCATCCCGCCATCGCCAGCGTGGTCTCGTTGCTGTCGGGCCCGAAGTGCGCGCGCTCGAACCGATAGGTTTTCTGCCACATCGGGATGGCTTCGTCGTAGCGTTCCAACCCCTCCAGCGCGGAAGCGACATCGTTATAGCCGACGCCGACGCGCGGATCGTCCGGCCCCCACGTGGCGATCCTTTCCTTGAGCGCCTCGCGCGTGAGCTGCAACGCGGCTTCGCCATGGCCCTCGATGTTTTCGACCGCCGCCAGCGGTTCGAGCAAATCGATCAGGGGCTCGCCCCGGATGCCCTGGGCCTGCATGCGCCGGTGCGCCAGGCGCAGGTCGGCGCCACCGGCCGCATAATCCTCGTCGCGCACCGCGGCGTAGCCGCGCGCGGTGAGCGCACGGATCGCGTTGATGTCGGAAGCCGGCAACGTGCGCTCCGACAACGCAACCGCCTGACCCGCAAGCTTGCGCGATTGCGGGATGTCGCCGAGGTTTTCGTACAGACGCGAAAACATCGCCAGCAGGTCAACCCGCTCGCTGGGTCCGAGTTGCGGCGAATGTTCGAGCTTCGTGACGCCCCGCGCGAGCAATTCGGCAAGGCTGGGTTGTTTGGCTGCAGCGACACCGTAACGAATCGGCGCGAACAGGCTTTCGACGAAATTCCGCACCATGTTCGCGCGCGCGGCTTGCTGTTGCGCCAGCTGCGCCTGCTGACGCGCCACCTGCGTCTGCCACAGCGCGATCGACAATGACACCAAGATGGCCAGCAACAGGATTGCCGAGATCGCGACACCGCCGCGATGGCGCGCCACGAAGCGGCTGGTGCGGTACCAGCGCGAGGGCGGGTGCGCGCGCACCGGCAGATGATCGAGATAGCGCTCGATGTCCTCGGCCAGCGCGCCGCCGGAACCGTAACGGCGCTCCGGGTCCGGCGCGGTCGCCTTGGCAACGATGTTGGCGAGGTCGCCGCGCAATCTGCGCTCGGGTTTCGACGCCGATTGCGCGGCGTCCGTCGGGACAACACGCGGCGTGTGCGGATCGCCGGCTGCCTGGCGCTCGCCCGTCAGCAGTTCGCGCAGCAGCACGCCCAGCGCGTAAACATCCGTCGCGGTGGTGATCGCGCCCGGCGTGAACTGTTCCGGGGCGGCATAGGCTGGCGTCAAGGCATGGTGCCGCGTGCGGGTGGCGTCTTCGGTGTCGTCCAGCAGCTTGGCGATGCCGAAATCCAGCAGCTTCATTTCGCCTTCGACGGTGACCAGCACGTTGGAGGGTTTCAGGTCGCGGTGCACGATCAGCGCGCGGTGCGCGGATTCGACCGCGCGGCATACCCGCAAAAACAACGTCAGCCGCTGGCGTTCGGAGAGCGCGTGTTCCCGCGCATAGCGCGTGATCGGTTTGCCGTCGATCAGTTCCAGCGCGATGTAGGCGAGCCCGTTGTCGGCGATGCCGCCCTCGATCAGCCGCGCGATGCCGGGGTGGCGCAAGCGCGCCAGCGCCTCGCGTTCGTGATGGAAACGTCGTCGCGCCTCGGCGGTGTACAGGCCGCGCGCCAACAGCTTGATCGCGACGTACTGGCGCACGCCCTCCACATCCCGGAACGCACGAAACACCGTGGACGAACCACCCTCGCCCAGCACTTCCAGCAACTCGAACGGACCGATGCGACTGCCCGCCGGCAACGGTCCGGTGGTTTCGGCCTCCCCGATCGCCTCCGCGGCGCTGGCGGCATCGCCTGCCGCCAGCCATTCGCCCTCGGCCGCGTCGGCCGCCAGTATGCGTTCCAGTTCGGCGCGCACGACCGGATCGGCGCAACGGCCGGAAAGTAGGCGCGCACGCGCGTCCGGTGGCAGCTTCAACGCTTCCTCGAACAAGTCGCGCAATGTCGGCGTGGACTCCACCGCGGCAACTCTCCGGAATCATCGAGCCCTTTTCCGGAATCGGGGCATTTTTTCACTCGTCATTCCGGACACCGCGAAGCGGTGATCTGGAACGTCGAGGCCTTTTTCCGAAATCGGGGCATTTCTCTGCTCGTCATTCCGAACACCGCGAAGCGGTGATCCGGAACCCAGCGTCTTTGCGCCTCGATCAGAGTCACTGGATCCCCGCTTTCGCGGGGATGACGGGAGAACTGGAATACCGCCTATAAACCC
>DATCSF010000214.1:0-9539 GCA_036568625.1 Rhodanobacteraceae bacterium
TTGCATCCGGCCACAATTCTTTCTATCTTGATGGAAAGATATATGGACGCCGGATGCCGATGATCCCCATTTCGCTGGAATTCTTTCCGCCGAAGAACGACGAGCAGCGCGCGCAGCTCGAGCGCGCGTTGACGAAGCTGACCGCGTTGGCGCCGGAATTCGTCAGCGTGACGTTCGGTGCGGGCGGGTCGACGCTGACGCATACGCCACGCACGGTGCGGCACCTGCGTGAAACCCACGCGCTGGAGGTGGCGCCGCACGTGTCGTGCATGGGCGGTTCGCGCGAGGAAATCGCCGCGCTGCTGAACGATTACCGCGAACTCGGCTGCAAGCGCATCGTTGCGTTGCGCGGCGACCTGCCTTCGGGCATGGCGTCGCCCGGCGATTTCCGTTACGCGGTGGACCTGGTGGACTTCATCCGCCGCGAACACGACGGATATTTCCACATCGAAGTCGCATGCTATCCCGAATGCCATCCGCAATCGGACCACGCCCAAGCCGACCTCAAGCATTTCAAGGCCAAGGTGGACGCAGGCGCGGATGGCGCCATCACGCAGTACTTTTTCAACGCCGATGCGTATTTCCGGTTCATGGACGATGCGCGTGCGGCCGGCGTCACGATTCCGATCGTGCCGGGCATCATGCCTATCGCGAACTTCGCGCAATTGCGGCGCTTTTCCGAAATGTGCGGCGCGGAAATCCCGCGCTGGATCGGCAAGCGCATGATCGCGTTTGGCGACGATGCCGAATCGGTGCGTGAATTCGGCGCCGACGTGGTGGCCGCGATGTGCCGGCGCCTGCTGGAAGGCGGCGCACCGGGGCTGCACGTCTACACGCTGAATCGCGCACGCGCGACGATGGCGGTGTTGCAGCGGCTGGATGGCATCGGCGTTCAGGGATAGCCGCTGGCGTCACGCACCCTGCGTTCGCGACGGCTGTCCATCGACTCACCCGGACCACGCGCCGAAGACTAGACTCGCCTGTCATGCGCGCGTGGATGAAATTGCTGTGCCTGCTGGCGCTGGCCGCCTGCGTCCCGCCGGCTCGCGCGCAGATCTACCGTTGCATCGGCGCGCACGGCGAGCCGGTGTTTTCCGGCCAACCGTGCGGCAATCCGGTGCGCCCGGGCAACCCTGCCGAGGCGACGAACCATGGCTTCGACACCGTGTGTGCAGCGTCGCCGCAGGCACTCAAGGCAGCCATCACCGAAGCGTTCGCCACGCACGACGTGAACCGGTTGGCGGGATTGATCCTGTGGCGCGGCATGGATCAGGCCTCCGCGCGCAGCGCGCTGCGCTCGCTCGCGGGATGGTTGAAGCAGCCGCTGACCGGCATCGCGATCGCCTCGGCTGCGGGACCGCCATTCGAAGCTTTGCCGCCCTCGCCTGCCGCTTCCGGTGGCATTGCCGCGCCGCCACCGCCGACCGGTTTCGAAATCTCGACCGCCGACGGCGGCAGGCGTGAGTTCGGCATCACCGAATCCGGCCATTGCTGGTGGCTGACGTTCTGAGCATCCATCGCACGGTTCCGAACCAGATCGCGTGCTAGCATCGCGGCGAATCCGCCACCGCGACGCGACTCCAAACACGTCATGCCGAAACTCCTTTGCGCGCTTGCCGCGATCGTGCTCGCGACGAGCGCCTGTTCGTCCGACCACCACGCCGTGATCGCCGATGCGAACGCGATGCCAGCCGCGGCCAGTTCGGTCACGCCTGCCGTGCGCGATGCCATCACCGCCGCGGTCACCCGAATGGCACCCGGCGCGAAAGTGCAGCAGATCGCGCCGATGCCGATCGCGGGGCTGTACCAGGTCGTCTCGCAGGGCCAGGTGTTGTACATGACCGGCGATGGGCGCTACGTGATCCAGGGCGACGCCTACGACATCGCCACCCGCACACCACTCAACAGCCTGACGATGAACCGCCTGCGCCGCGACGCGATTGCCAAGTTGTCGCCCGCAGGGATGATCCGCTTCGCCCCTGCCAATCCAAAATACACGGTGACGGTCTTCACCGACATCGATTGCCCGTATTGCCGCGCTTTTCATGCCAATATCGCCGCGATCAACAAGCTGGGCATCGCGGTGGATTATCTGTTCTGGCCGCGCAGCGGGCTCGGCACGCCGTCCGCGCAAAAGGCCGTCGACGTGTGGTGCGCCGCCGATCGCCGGGCCGCGCTGACCGGGGCGTTCGAAGGCCAGCAACCACGCACCACGACGTGCCAATCGCCGGTCGCACACGACTTCAACCTGGGCATGGACCTGGGCGTCGATGGCACACCCACCATCATCGCCGACAACGGCGTGGTGCTGGGCGGCTACGTGGATCCACGCGAACTGCTGCGGCGCCTTGAAGCCGTCCACGCCACGCCCGTCGCCCGACAGTCGCCCTGACCGAAGCAAGCGGCAACGCCGGCGAACCCTTGGCGATGAATGCCGCTTTGAAGCCGCGCCGGTGAGGCTGACCGCAATGCCTGGCGCTCACGCGGGATTCGAATGAGGCAGCGACCAGGGCCGATCGCATTTATAATGCGCGGCTCCCTCCGGCCGCGGTCCCCATCGCCATGATCGTCCTCGACGGGCGCAGCGCCCTGTCGGATTTTCGCCTCGACCGACTCAACCGGCGCATCGCCGCAATCGCGAAGAACATCCGCGTGCGCGGCGCGCGGCAGGTGTACTTCGTCGAATCGAAATCGCCGTTGTCGCCGACGCTGCACCAGCGTCTCGCGGAAGTGCTGGATGCCACCGAAGCGCCACCCGCCGATGCGTCGCTGTGGGTGGTGCCGCGGCTCGGCACCCTGTCGCCGTGGTCGTCGAAGGCCACCGACATCGTGCACCACGTCGGCATCCACGTGTCGCGGGTGGAACGCGGCACCGCGTTCCTGATCGAGAACCTGCCGGACGTCAGCGGCCCCGCGTTCGGCGCGGTCGCGAACGTGCTGCACGATCCGATGACGCAGTCGGTGCTGCTGGCATTGGCCGATGCGCGGCAGATATTTTCAAGCGGCGCATCGGCGCCTCTGCAAACCATTGCGCTCGGCGACGACCCGCGCGGCGCCCTGCAGCGCGCCAACGTCGCGCTGGGACTGGCACTGGCGTCCGACGAAATCGATTACCTCGCCGGCAGCTACGCGAAACTCGGCCGCGACCCGACCGACGCGGAACTGGTGATGTTCGCGCAGGCCAATTCCGAGCACTGCCGGCACAAGGTGTTCAACGCCGACTTCACGGTCGACGGCGAAGAGCAATCGTCCAGCCTGTTCGATTTGATCCGCCACACGCACAAGACCTCGCCCGCGTACACGCTGTCGGCGTACAGCGACAACGCTGCGGTGATCGAGGGCTCGCCAGGCGCACGTTTCTTCGCGGACGCCGATGGCGTGTGGCGCCAGCACAGGGAACCGACGCCGTACGCGATCAAGGTGGAAACCCACAATCACCCGACCGCGATCTCGCCGTGGCCGGGCGCGGCCACCGGTTCCGGCGGCGAAATCCGCGACGAAGGTGCGGTTGGACGCGGCGGCAAACCCAAAGCCGGGTTGACCGGTTTTTCCGTTTCGCACCTGCGCATCCCCGACCTGCCGCGTCCGTGGGAAACCGAACGGCCGCTGCCGCCGCGCGTCGCAAGCGCGTTCGAGATCATGCGCGATGGTCCCTTGGGTGCGGCCGGCTTCAACAACGAATTCGGGCGGCCGTGCCTCGCCGGTTATTTCCGGACATTCGAACTCGAAACCGCCATGCCTGGCATGCGCCACGGTTACGACAAGCCAATCATGTTGGCCGGCGGCGTCGCCAACGTGCGGCCGATGCTGGTGAAAAAGAACAAACTCGCGCCGGGCGACGCCGTGATCGTGCTGGGCGGCCCGGCGATGCTGATCGGCCTCGGTGGCGGCGCAGCGTCGTCGATGGCGGCGGGCGTGTCCAGCGAGGCGCTCGACTTTGCCTCGGTGCAGCGCGACAACCCGGAAATGCAGCGGCGCTGCCAGGAAGTGATCGACGCCTGCTGCGCGTTCGGCGAGACCAGCCCCATCGTCGCGATCCACGACGTCGGCGCGGGTGGCCTGTCGAACGCGATTCCCGAACTGCTGCACGATTCCGGCGTCGGCGGCGAGATCGACCTG
Organism: Rhodanobacteraceae bacterium; assembly: GCA_036568625.1. Classification (GTDB taxonomy): domain Bacteria; phylum Pseudomonadota; class Gammaproteobacteria; order Xanthomonadales; family Rhodanobacteraceae; genus 66-474. Next base: position 4,120 of record DATCSF010000214.1, read on the forward strand.
GATGCGGTGCCGCTGGACGATCCACAACTCTCGCCGATGCAGATCTGGTGCAACGAGTCGCAGGAACGCTACGTACTGGGGGTGAAGCCCGCCGACCTCGACAGGTTCCGCGCGCTCTGCGAGCGCGAGCGTTGTCCGTTCGCGGTGGTGGGCACCGCGACGGAAGATCAACGCCTGCGCGTGCGATCCAAACGCGACCCGCGCGTGATCGACATGGAACTGGCGACGCTGCTCGGCAAACCGCCGCGCATGCAGCGCGATGCAGCCAGAATCAGGCCGCAACTCGACATCATTCCCGATCTCACCGGCATCGGTCTCGACGATGCCATCGATCGCGTGCTGCGGATGCCCGCGGTCGCGGACAAGGCGTTTCTGATCCACATCGGTGACCGCAGCGTCGGCGGCCTGTGCGCGCGCGACCAATTGGTGGGACCGTGGCAGGTACCGGTGGCGGACTGCGCGTTGACGCTGGCCGACTTCGAGGGTTATGCCGGCGAAGCGATGGCGATGGGCGAACGCGCACCGGTCGCAGTGCTGGACGGTGCGGCTTCCGCGCGCCTGGCGCTGGGTGAAGCCATTACCAACATTCTCTCTGCGCCCGTCGAAAGGCTCGACGAGATCCGCCTTTCCGCCAACTGGATGGCCGCGATCGGCCATGCTGGTGAGGATGCCGCGCTGTACGACGCCGTGCAGGCGGTGTCGCGGCTGTGCGCGGCGCTGGGCGTGTCGATTCCGGTCGGCAAGGACTCGCTGTCGATGCGCACGCTGTGGCGCAACGACGGGCGCGAACAACGCACCATCGCGCCGGTGTCGTTGATCGTCAGCGCGTTCGCGCGCGTTGGCGATGTGCGCAATGCGCTGACGCCGCAGATCCGGAGGGACGCGGGCGACACCGAATTGTGGTTGCTCGACCTCGGCGCCGGCCGCGACCGCCTGGGCGGTTCGGTGCTGACGCAAGCCTACGAACGCGGCGGCGGCATGCCGCCCGATTTCGAAAATCCCGATCGCCTGCGTGGCCTGTTCGACACGATTCGTGCTGCGCGAGAAAAAAACCTGCTGCTCGCTTACCACGACCGTTCCGATGGCGGCGTGATCGTGACGCTGCTGGAAATGGCGTTCGCGGGCCATTGCGGCCTTGAGATCTTCCTCGATGGCTGGGCCGACAGCGCGCTGCGCGCGCTGTTCAACGAAGAACTCGGTGCGGTGGTGCAGGTGCGTGTCGACGACCATGATGCATTCGCGGCCATCGTCGAGGCCAACGGCCTTGCCGGGATGACCCGCGTGATCGCGCGTCCCAAGGCCAAGCTCGGCATCAAGCTGTACGGTGGCGATGAAACCGTCGCCAAGTGGAATTGGCGCAAGCTGGTCGACGCCTGGCACGAAACCAGCCACGCGATGCAGCGCCTGCGTGACAACCCAGCCAGCGCCGACGCCGAGCGCGAATGGCGCTGTGACGACAATGATCCGGGTTTGAATGCCAGGCTGTCGTTCGAGCCTTCCGACGACATCGCCGCGCCGTACATCGCCAAACGCGCGCGCCCGCGTGTCGCGGTGCTGCGCGAACAAGGGGTCAATGGCCAGGTCGAGATGGCCGCGGCATTCACGCGCGCGGGGTTCGACGCCACCGACGTGCACATGAGCGACCTCGTCGCCGGCCGTCACAAGCTCGAAGACTTCGCCGGCTTCGCGGCGTGCGGCGGTTTCTCCTACGGCGACGTGCTGGGCGCGGGCCGCGGCTGGGCCGCGTCGATCCTGCACCATGACGACCTGCGCGGACAATTCGCCGCGTTCTTCGCCGACGAAAAAAAATTCGCGGTCGGCACGTGCAACGGTTGCCAGATGCTCGCGCACCTGAAATCCATCATCCCGGGTGCGGAACACTGGCCCACCTTCGCGCGCAATGCTTCGGAGCAATACGAAGCGCGGCTGGTGACGCTGGAAGTACTGGACGCGGGATCGATCCTGTTCCGCGGCATGGCCGGTTCGCGCATCCCGGTGGTCACCGCGCATGGCGAAGGCCGCGCGGTGTTTGCGGAAGGCAGCAAGGCCGGCAAGGCCACCGCGTGCGTGCGCTTCGTCGACAACCGCGGCAAACCGACGGAAACCTTCCCGTACAACCCCAACGGCTCGCCCGAAGGGCTGGCCGGCTTCACCGCCGCCAATGGCCGCGTCACGATCCTGATGCCGCACCCCGAGCGCGTGTTCCGCAGCGTGCAGATGAGCTGGCGCCCGCGCGAATGGGGCGAGGATTCGCCGTGGATGCGGATCTTCCGCAACGCGCGGGTGTTCGTCGGCTGATTTGCCGGATTACGCGCTGACGGGCGCCTCGGCCTGGGCTTCCGGCGCGGCCTGCGCAAACGCTTCGAGCTTGCGGCACACCGCGTCGATCGCGTCGATGGTCGGATAGCGCGCCAGCGAAAGCCCGAAGCGCCGCGCGTTGTACACCTGCGGGATCAGGCAGCAATCGGCCATCGAAGGCGTATCGCCCCCGCAGAACACGCCGGCGCGGCCGTTGGCCGTCAGCATCGCCTCGATTGCCTCGAAGCCGATTTCGATCCAGTGCCGCGACCACGCGAGCTTCTGCTCTTCGCTGGCGCCGAGTTCGCGTTGGAGGTATTGCAGCACACGCAGGTTGCCGATCGGATGGATGTCGCACACGATCGCCTGCGCCAGCGCGCGCACCCGGGCGCACGCCAAGGCGCCCGTCGGCAGCAGGCGCGGCGTGTCCGGATAGGCTTCTTCCAGGTATTCGATGATCGCAAGCGATTCGTGGATCGCGTTGCCGCCATCCACCAGCGTCGGCACCAGTTGCTGCGGATTCAGCGCACGGTACTCGTCGGCGTGCTGTTCACCGCCGTTGCGCAGCAAGTGCACCGGCGCGATCGCGTAGTCGAGCCCCTTCAGGTTCAGTGCGATGCGCACGCGATAGGCGGCACTGGAACGCCAGTAGCTGTACAAGGTACGCGTATCGGGCATGCGGCGTTCCCTGGCGATGGAAACCACAAAGGTTAACGCGTTTGCGCGTGGCTGGCGCGCCGTCGACAATGCAAAGTTCGCCACTGTATCGAACGCTGGAGCCGTCCATGACCTTCATCCGCATGTCCGAGCTTGATCTCTCCGGAAAGCGCGTCCTGATCCGCGAGGATTTGAACGTGCCAATCCAGGACGGCAAGATCACCTCCACGCAGCGGCTCGACGCGGCGTTGCCGACCGTTCGCGCCGCGCGCGACGCGGGCGCGGCGGTGCTGGTGATGTCGCATCTCGGCCGTCCCAAGGAAGGCGTGTTCGACGAAACACAATCGCTGAAGCCGGTGGCCGAATGGTTGTCGGAAAAACTCGGCACCAAGGTGCGCCTGCAGCGCGACTACCTCGACGGTGTTGCGGCAAAAACGGGTGAAGTGGTGCTGCTGGAAAACTGCCGGATGAACGTCGGCGAAAAGTCCGACGACGAGGCGCTCGCGAAAAAATACGCCGCGTTGTGCGACGTATTCGTGATGGATGCGTTCGGCACCGCGCACCGCGCGCAGGCTTCCACCCACGGCGTGGCAAAGTTCGCCAGGACCGCGTGCGCGGGCCCGCTGCTGGCGACCGAACTGGACGCGCTCGGCAAGGCGGTGCGCGACCCCGCGCGCCCGCTGCTGGCGATCGTCGCAGGCTCCAAGGTTTCCACCAAGCTCGACCTGTTGCAGAACCTCGTGCAAAGGGTCGATCAGTTGATCGTGGGCGGCGGCATCGCCAACACCTTCATCGCGGCGGCGGGCCACAACGTCGGCAAATCATTGTTCGAGGCCGATCTGCTGGAGGCCGCGCGCAAGGTGATCGACAGCGCCGCGCAGCGCGGCGCCGACGTGCCGATCCCGAGCGACGTGGTGACGGCGCCGAAGTTCGCAGCCGACGCGCCGGCCACGGTGAAACCGGTCGACCAGGTCGGCGATGACGAGATGATCCTGGACATCGGCCCTGAGACCGCCCGGCGCTACGCCGACCTGATCGCGAAGGCGGGCACGGTGGTGTGGAACGGTCCTGTCGGCGTATTCGAATTCGACGCGTTCGGCCGCGGCACCGAAACCCTGGCGCGCGCCATCGCGGATTCGAAGGCGTTCTCGATTGCGGGCGGCGGCGACACCCTGGCTGCCGTCGACAAATACGGCATCGCGGACAAGGTGTCATACATCTCGACCGGCGGCGGCGCGTTCCTGGAATTCCTCGAAGGCAAGGTGCTGCCGGCCGTCGCGATCCTGGAACAGCGCTCACGAGCATGAACCGCCCTTTCTGACCCGGGTTGCTGCACATTTCCCTCCGGACGCGCCTGGCGCTTTGCAACCGCCAATGAAAACGTTTACATTCCCAAGCCCGGCGACAGAGGAACGACGATGTTCGCATCCCTGGCTGGAGCCGCATTCATGCTGGCCGCCACCCAAGCACCCGCGCCCGCGCCCGCGCCGGCGCCCTCGTCATCGCTCGATGGACAGGCAATGCACGCCTTCGTCGACGGTCTGCTCGGACGCATGACGCTGGAGGAAAAGGTCGGCCAGCTCACCATCGTGGGCGAAGACCGCGACCACCTGCAGAAGCTGATCCGGGAAGGCAAGATCGGCGGCACCAATGGCGTGCTGGGAGACAAGCCGGATCTGGCCGGCCACCTGCGCCACCTGCAGGGGGTCGCCATGCAATCGCGGCTGAAGATCCCGCTGTGGTTCATGGGCGACGTCTGCCACGGCTTTCGCACCATCTTTCCGGTCCCGCTGGCGATGGCCGCGACCTGGGATCCGCACCTGTGGCAACGCGTCAATCGTGCGGCGGCGCAGGAAGCAACCTCGGTGGGGGTGGACTGGACGTTCTGCCCGATGGTGGACCTCGGGCGCGATCCGCGCTGGGGACGCGTCGTCGAAGGGGCCGGCGAAGATCCGTACCTCGGCTCGGCGATGGCGCAGGCACAGGTGCGCGGTTTCCAGGGCGATGATCTGGCCGCACCGGACACCATGATGGCCACCATCAAGCACTTCGCCGGTTACGGCGCAGTGGAAGCCGGCCTCGACTACACCTCGGCGTACCTGCCCGAGCGCGAGTTCCGCGACGTTTACCTGCCGCCCTACCACGCTGCCGTGGATGCCGGCGCGGGCTCGGTCATGGCGGCTTTCATTTCGCTGGACGGGATTCCCGCCAGTGGCGACCGCACGCTGTTGACGGACCTGCTGCGCAAGCGCTGGGGCTTCGATGGCCTGATCGTGTCCGATTACGACGCCGTGCCGCAACTGCAATTGCAGGGCGTCGCCGCCCGCGTCGCGGACGCGGTGCGCATCGCGCTGCACGCCGGCATCGACGTCGATCTGCACAGCGGCACCTACCTGGAACAGTTGCCGGCGCTGGTGCGCGCGGGCAAGGTGCCGATGGCGGAAGTGGACGCCGCGGTGCGCCGC
>DATCSF010000215.1:0-3598 GCA_036568625.1 Rhodanobacteraceae bacterium
GTGTACAGCCGATTGGCAAACGGCACCAGGCACACCAGCACGACCACCACGCAGGCGATCGCCTTGATCAGGCGCGAACGCAGCTCGATCAGGTGCGAGAAGATGCCCTGCTCGAGGTCGAAGCCGGAATCCTTGTCGGAATCCTGGCCGGGATCGCGCTCAGGCGCCGTCATTGCGGCTCTCCTTCGAAGCGATACCACTTTCCGTTGCATCGCCACCCTTCGCCACTTCCGCGAGCGCGTGGTTCACCGACGCGTGCGCCGAACGCACTTCGGCGTCGGCCGCCTTGCGCATTGCATCAGCGCGTTCCGCAGCGTCCTTCGCGGTACGCCGGATCTCTTCGATCTCCAGTTCGCGCTCGACCTCGCTGCGCACGCTTTCCCAGCCAAGACGCAGGCGCCGCAGCATCGCGCCGGCCATGCGCGCCGCCTTGGGGAGTTTCTCAGGCCCCAGCACCACCAGCGCGATCACGGCCAGCAGCAACAGCTTCGAAAAGCTGAGCTCGATCATCGCGGCGCACCGCCCCGGTCAAGGAGACTCGTGCTTCGACTCGGTGGAGTCGCGCTGTTCCTGCTGTGCGGCACCGGCCGCGGCCGGCGGATCGGCCTGCAACTTTTCGCTACCTTCGGCCCGCTTCGATTTGTCGTCTTCGTCGCCGCCTTGCAGCGCCTTCTTGAATCCGCGCACGGCGTTGCCGAGATCCGGACCGATCTTGGTCAACTTGCCGGTACCGAAGACCACCAGCACGATTACAAGCAGAAGCAGCCAATGCCAGATGCTGTCAAAACCCATAGAGACCTCGTGCGGAACCGTGCCCATCGCCGCGAGGCGCGACGCAGGCTTTCCGCCAATGGCAAGTGTACCGCAGCCCGCTGTTGCGTGATCGCCAGGCGATGCCTGCGCGTATATGGCAGACTGCGCGGATTCGCCAAAGTTCGCGAGCAGGACCGCGCCGCATGCCCCGTTATCTCGGTTTCGATCCAGTGCCGCAGCGATCCGCCGAAGCGCAGATGGGCGTGCTGCTGGTGAATCTGGGGACGCCGGCCGCGCCGACCACCGACGCGGTACGCGACTATCTCGCGCAGTTTCTTTCCGATCCGCGCATCGTGGAGCTGCCGCGCTGGTTGTGGTGGCCGGTGCTGCACGGCTATCTCCTGCGCACGCGGCCCCGTCGTTCGGCCGAGGCGTACGCGAAGATCTGGCGCAACGATGGTTCGCCGCTGCTGGTATTCAGCGAACGGCTCGAGCAAGCCTTCCGCGCGGAAATCTCCCGCCGGACCGGCGGCAAGGCCACGGCCGCACTGGCGATGACCTACGGCGAGCCGTCGGTCAGCGCGGTGGTGGCGGACCTGATGCGAAGGGGCGTACGCCGGCTTCTGGTGCTGCCGCTGTTTCCGCAATATTCGGCGACCTCCACCGGTGCCGCCCTGGACGCCATCGCACGCCTGACGAAGACCTTGCGCTGGCCGCCTGAACTGCGCACCGTGAGTGATTACCACTGCGATGCGGGCTATCTTGCCGCGCTAGTCGGCAGCGTACAGGCACACTGGGCCGAAACCGGGCGGGGTGACAAACTGCTGCTCAGTTTTCACGGCATCCCGGAAAAATACGCGGCGGCGGGCGATCCCTATCCCGACCAGTGCCGCGAAACCGCGCGGCGACTCGGCGATGCGCTTGGTCTGGGCGGCGACGAACTGCTGGTGACGTTCCAATCGAGGCTGGGTCGCCAGCCTTGGCTGCGTCCCTACACCGACGAAACGGTCGAACAGCTTGCCCGGCAGGATGTCGAGACTCTCGATGTGCTGTGTCCGGGCTTTGCAGTGGATTGCCTGGAGACGCTGGAAGAGGTCGCGTTGCGCTACCGCACGACCTTTCTGACCAACGGCGGCAAGCAGTTCCGTTACATCCCGGCGCTCAACGACGGCAGGGCACACGCCACGGCGCTGGTGTCCATCGCGCTCAGGCATTTGTCTGGATGGGTTTGAAGCCGCCCGGTGGCGCGGCATCCATCCATGGCCACCCTTGGAAAGTGCGACAGCCTTCACGCTCTTGCGATCACGGCGTCGGCCTTCACGCGACCGTGATCATGGCAGGCGCAGGCTGCCTGCTCATCATGGGTCCGATGCGAGACACGCACCATGCGCGCCTCCCAGGCATGACCCACGGCAGCAGGAGAATCAAGAACCAGTCGGCCGGCAGGTTGTAACGAACCCAATGGCTCGTCCAGAACTTCCCATGATCAACAGGAGGTCCCAATGAAGCGATCACCATTGGTTTTTTCGATCATTGCCGCATCGGTACTCGGCTGCTTCGCATTCAGCAGCACGGCGTCCGAAATTCCTCACGAAGGCGTTTCCAGCTGCACGATGCTTTACGATTACTGCCTGGCCACGGGTCAGCAGCAATCTTATTGCTGGCAACAGTACTTGGAGTGCTGCGACTCCGGCGGCGCATGTCAGTACGGTGTCGTCGCCAGCGAGCGCCCTGCGGTCGAATGACTGCGCGACCGCGGCAGTGAGTCCAGGTGCGCACCAGGACTGGCGACGGGATGGTGATCCCGTCGCCGACGATGCGGCATCACCATCAAGAACGTGAACACCGGGCGCATCAACGCCTGGCGCTGGCACATCGAGGACTCGATTCCTTCGACAGCGTTTCCGCTTCGTCATCGAGCACGGCGGCGCCGATGACTTGCCTCGCCGCCTACACGGATATCAGACGCACCCGCATCCGCCGTTCCTGCCGCTGCCGGGCACCCACCGCCGCTCCGCGGCGACACCGCGGGGACACCGCAGTAAACGGTACTTGCCTCAATCCCGGCCCGTCTGGCAAAAGCAAAACGGCCACCGCAATGGGTGGCCGTTTCGACTTTTGAAGCCCCTGGCAGTGTCCTACTCTTGCATGGCGAATGCCAAACTACCATCGGCGCTGGTGCGTTTCACTTCCGAGTTCGGGATGGGATCGGGTGGGACCACACCGCTATGGCCGCCAGGGAATCGGTGCGATGCGCGCGTAGTCGCGCGTCATCAGCATGGGGTCGGGATGTGACTGTGTCTGATTCTTCGAGCCAAAACGTATCATCGAGGCGTGCTCTCCTGCTTTCGTGAGAAGTCGAGCCATGGATGGCTCGGCGCCTGTGCAGGGATGCACGTAAACAAACGTCTTGGGGTTATATGGTCAAGCCGCACGGATCATTAGTACGCGTTAGCTCAATGCATTGCTGCACTTCCACACCGCGCCTATCAACCAGGTGGTCTACCTGGGTCCTTCAGGGGGCTTGTGCCCCGGGAGATCTCATCTTGGTGCGCGCTTCCCGCTTAGATGCTTTCAGCGGTTATCGCTTCCGTACGTAGCTACCCGGCAATGCCATTGGCATGACAACCGGAACACCAGCGGTACGTCCACTCCGGTCCTCTCGTACTAGGAGCAGCCCACCTCAAATCTCCAACGCCCATGGCAGATAGGGACCGAACTGTCTCACGACGTTCTGAACCCAGCTCGCGTACCACTTTAAATGGCGAACAGCCATACCCTTGGGACCGGCTACAGCCCCAGGATGTGATGAGCCGACATCGAGGTGCCAAACACCGCCGTCGAT
>DATCSF010000216.1:0-4702 GCA_036568625.1 Rhodanobacteraceae bacterium
CGGATCCATGCTGGAGAAGGCTTTAGGGTATTGCTGCGCCGCAGTCTCGCCACGGGTGCGACGATGGCTTTCCGGCGTTCGTTGCTGGCAGATACCTTGCCTTTCCCCGAGAGATGGGTGCACGACGAATGGCTGGCCATCGTCGCCGCCGCGCTTGGAGGTTTCGACTGCATCGAACAGCCGTTGGTCGACTATCGCCAGCATGGGGAAAACCAGATCGGGATGCCGGATCGCAATCTTGCGGCGAAGTGGCGGGGCCTCGTGAAACCCGGCGCTGCTTTGATCGATGCGTTGATTGCACGCTATGGCATCTTGGACGAGCACCTGGGTGCCATGGGCGCTCGGGTGCCGAAAATTGATCGCCAGCGAGCGGCCGAAAAGCTGCGCCACCTGCATGCGCGGCAAGCCCTGCGCGGCACGCCATGGGCGAGGGTCGGCGTCGTACTTCGGGAGTCGGCCTGCGGGCGGTACCGGCGTTATGAGTCCGGTTGGCGGACGGGGCTGCGCGATCTGCTGCGGCGCGAATGAGCCGCGCATCGCGATGTGCGGCCGATGCCTTCATGCCGATCCGTTATGATGAGCGGTCCACAACACGTGCGCGTATCGCGCTGCATGCGCGCGCAACCGGGAACCGGGAAACAGCATGATCGTCGACAGCGTCCTCGAACTGATTGGCCATACGCCGATGCTGCGCGTGCGCCGGCTGGATACCGGGCCGTGCGAGCTGTTCCTGAAGCTGGAGTCGGCCAATCCTGGCGGCTCGATCAAGGACCGCATCGGGCTTTCGATGATCGAAGGCGCCGAGAAGGCGGGCAAGATCAAGCCTGGCGCGACGCTGGTCGAGGGCACCGCCGGCAACACTGGCCTCGGCTTGGCGCTGGTCGCGCAGGCCAAAGGCTACAAGCTGATTCTCGTGGTTCCCGACAAGATGAGTCGCGAGAAGATTTTCAATCTGAAGGCGATGGGCGCCGAGGTGGTGCTGACGCGCTCGGACGTCGCCAAGGGCCATCCCGAGTATTACCAGGATCTCGCCGCCCGCATCGCCGAGAAAACGCCCGGCGCCTACTTCATCAACCAGTTCGGCAACCCCGACAATCCCGCGGCGCACGAGGCGACCACCGGCCCCGAAATCCTGGAGCAGATGGATGGGCGCGTCGACGCCATCGTGGTGGGGTGCGGCTCGTCCGGCACCCTGGCCGGGCTGTCGCATCATTTCGCGAAGGCTTCGCCCGACACCGAATTCATCCTCGCGGACCCGGTGGGTTCGGTGCTGGCCGAGTACATCAACGAAGGCACGCTTTCAAAGAAGTCTGCGTCGTGGATGGTGGAAGGCATCGGCGAGGATTTCCTGCCGACCATCAGCGATTTCTCGCGGGTGAAGAAGGCGTACTCGATCGACGACAAGGAAAGCTTTCTCACTGCGCGCGAACTCCTGAAACAGGAGGGTGTGCTGGGAGGTTCGTCCACCGGCACTTTGCTCGCTGCGGCGTTGCGATACTGCCGCGAGCAGAGCAAACCGAAGCGCGTGGTCACGCTGGTCTGCGACACCGGCAACAAGTACCTGTCCAAGCTCTACAACGATTACTGGATGCTGGACAACGGCTTTCTCGATCGCCAGCCGACCGGCGACCTGCGCGACCTGATCATGCGCCCCTACGCGCAGCGCGACACCGTGGTCGCATCGCCCGACGACCTGCTGGTCACCGCCTACAACCGCATGAAGCTGTACGACGTCTCGCAACTGCCGGTGCTGGACGGCGAGAAGATCGTCGGCATCATCGACGAATCGGATCTGTTGCTGCACGTTTACGGCGACGAACACAAATTCCTCGAGCCGGTTTCCACCGCCATGATCACCCACCTGCAGACCCTCGATGCCAAGGCGCCGATCGAGGAGTTGCTGCCGGTGTTCGAGCGCGGCCGCGTCGCGATCGTGATGGACGGCGAGAAATTCCTGGGTCTCATCACACGCATCGATCTTCTGAACTATCTCCGCCGGCGGGTGGCGTGAGTGGCTAGAATGGCTCGCTGTGAGGTGCAGACATGAATGTGACCCTCGATATGGTGTACTGGCGGGGCGAGCAGTTCTGGTTGGGCAAGCTGGTTGATCATCCGGAAATCATGAGTCAGGGCGAGACGCTGGAAGAGCTGGAAGAAAACCTGCGTGACGCCTGGCGGGAAATGCTGCTCGATGACGTGCCACCGGATTACCAGATCCGGGATATCGCCCTGTGAAGCGAGATGAGCTGGTGCGCCGGCTGGTTGCTGCCGGCTGCACTTTGCTGCGTCACGGTGGCCGTCACGATATCTGGCAGAACCCGCACACCGGGCAAAAACAACCTCCCGCGACATCGCGAAGTTGATGACGCTTTGGCGCGACATATTCTCAAGTACTTGGGTATCCGCTGAGCATGACCAACAAAAATCCCCTTTCCCTCGCTACCCGCGCCATTCACGCCGGCCAGTCGCCCGATCCATCAACGGGCGCGATCATGACGCCGATTTACCAGACCTCGACTTACGTGCAAGCCAGCCCCGGCAAGCACAAGGGCTTCGAGTATTCGCGCACGCACAACCCGACGCGGTTTGCGTGGGAACGCTGCGTGGCCGATCTGGAAGGGGGCGTCGCCGGTTTCGCGTTCGCCTCCGGCATGGCGGCCACCGCGACGGTGCTGGAATTGATCGACTCCGGCAGCCACGTGATCGCGATGGACGATCTGTACGGCGGCAGCTATCGGCTGTTCGAACGCGTGCGCCGGCGCAGTGCGGGGCTGGATTTCAGCTTCATCGACTTGAATGACGCAGCGTCTTTGAAAGCTGCGCTGAAGCCCAACACGCGGATGATCTGGGCCGAAACGCCGACCAATCCCATGTTGAAACTGGTCGATCTGGCCCGGGTTGCCAAGTTCGCGAAAAAGCACGACCTGTTGCTGGTGGTCGACAACACCTTCTGTTCGCCGATGGTGCAGCGTCCGCTGGAATTCGGCGCCGACATCGTGGTGCATTCGGCCACCAAATATCTGAACGGCCATTCCGACATGGTCGGTGGCATTGCCATCGTGGCCAGGCCGGAACTTGCCGAGCGCATGGCGTTCCTGCAGAACTCGGTGGGTGCGGTGGCAGGGCCGTTCGACGCATTCCTGGCGTTGCGCGGTGTCAAGACGTTGGCGCTGCGGATGCAGGCGCATTGCGCCAATGCGCTGCAGCTTGCAACGTGGCTGGAAAAACATCCCGCCGTCCAGCGCGTGATCTATCCCGGCCTGAAGTCGCATCCGCAACACGCACTCGCGCGCCGGCAGATGCACGGTTTCGGCGGCATCGTCAGCATCGAGGTGAAAGGCGGTCTCAAAAAGGCCCGCCGCATGCTGGAACGCTGCGAATTGTTTGCGCTGGCCGAATCCCTCGGCGGCGTCGAAAGCCTGATCGAGCACCCGGCCATCATGACCCACGCCTCGGTGCCGCCTGCCAATCGCAAGCGGCTTGGCATCAGCGATGGCCTGATCCGGTTGTCGGTTGGCGTCGAGGATGTGCGCGACTTGTGTGACGAATTGCAAGCAGCGTTGGCTTGAGCGGATGGCACCGCGCGGAACAATGGTCTACCCGAAGAGCCGGGCATCCGGGACCGGCTGCAACGGGGAAATCGTGGCATGAAGCCTCTGGTTTTCTTCACCATCGTCTCGCGCAACTACCTGGCGTACGCGCTGACGCTCATGCAGTCGGTGGCGGCGCGGCACCCGGATTCGAAGCGCTACCTTTGCCTGGCCGACGAGCGTGCGGGCGATCCTGCGCTGGATACGGATCTGTTCGAGACGGTCACGATCGACCAGCTCGGTCTGCCGCACTTCGATGCGTTCGTGTTCCGCTACGACATCATGGAGCTGAACACGGCGGTCAAGCCGTATATGTTCGAGTGGCTGCGGATGCGCAACCCGGCAGCCGGTCTGGTGTACCTGGACCCGGACATCTACGTGCTGCGCCCCCTGGACGATGTTGCGCGGGCCTTCGAAGACGGCAAGCTGGCCGTATTGACGCCGCACCTCAACGCGCCGCTGCCGGACGACGGCAAGTTTCCGACCGAGCTGTCGCTGATGCGCACCGGCGTGTACAACTGCGGGTTCGTGGCGATCAACGCTGCGCATCCTCAAAGCGCGGCGTTGATCGACTGGTGGTCGCGCAAGCTGGAGTTCGACTGCTTCGTCGACCTCGAGGCGGGTCTGTTCACCGACCAGAAATGGATGGACATGGCGCCGGCGCTGTTCCCGGATGTCGCCGTCCTGCGCCACGACGGCTACAACGTGGCGTACTGGAACCTGATGTCGCGGCCGGTCGTGCGCGCCTCGAATGGCGGCTACACGGCCAACGATGTGCCGCTGGTGTTCGCGCATTTCTCTGGCGTGAATCTTGGCGAGCCGGACATTTACTCCAAGCACCAGAACCGTTTCGACGTCGCCAGCATTGGCGGTTTGCGCCCACTTTACGAGGAATACCTGGACAAGTTGCGCGGCAACGACCATTTCGGACATACGCGCAAGCCGTACGCGTTCGGGCGTTTTGCCAATGGCGAAGTCATTGCGCCGGTGCTGCGGCGCGTCTATCGGCGCTATTTCGATGTGTGTTGCGATAGTCCGCAGCCTCATCCGCAGCGGATGGATCGCGCGCGATTCAACGAGCCTTGTCCGGAACTGGCCGAGCTGCCGGGGCT
>DATCSF010000217.1:0-12369 GCA_036568625.1 Rhodanobacteraceae bacterium
TCCCACCCAGCAGATGCGCGACGGCAGGCCCTGCCAGTGGATGCGCTGCTCGGCCATGTCCAGCCAGTTGTGCAAGTGCGCATCGTCCGGGATCAGTTCCTTGACCTTGGCGTCGGTCTTCAGGATGTCCTCGGGATCGCCCGACAGCGCGACCCAGCGAAACGGCCCCACGCCGCGGCAGAACAGTGGACGCACGTAGGCCGGCACGAAACCCGGAAAGTCGAACGCATTCTTGCAGCCGACGTCGAACGCCATCTGGCGAATGTTGTTGCCGTAGTCGAACGTGGGGATACCCTGCGCGTGAAACGCCAGCATCGCTTGGACGTGGATCTTCATCGACTGCTTGGAGGCGTCGCGCGTGCCGTCCGGATCGCTCTTGCGACGCTCCAACCACTGCTCCACCGTCCAGCCCTGCGGCAGGTAGCCGTTGACCGGATCGTGCGCGGAGGTCTGGTCGGTGACGGCATCGGGTTTCACGCCGCGCTTCACCAGTTCCGGCAATACGTCGGCGGCGTTGCCGAGCAGCGCGATGGACTTGGCCTCGCCGGCTTTCGTGTATTTCTCGATGCGCGCCAGTGCGTCGTCGAGATCCTTCGCCTGCTCATCGACGTAGCCCGTCTTCAAGCGAAAGTCGATGCGCGACTGCTGGCATTCGATCGCCAGCATGCACGCGCCCGCCATCACCGCCGCCAAGGGCTGCGCGCCGCCCATGCCGCCGAGGCCGGCGGTGAGGATCCACTTGCCCTTCAAATTTCCACCGTAACTCTGCCGGCCCATCTCGACGAACGTTTCGTAGGTGCCCTGCACGATGCCTTGCGAGCCGATATAGATCCACGAACCGGCCGTCATCTGGCCAAACATCATCAGACCCTTCCGGTCGAGTTCGTTGAAGTGCTCCCAGGTCGCCCAGTGCGGCACCAGGTTGGAATTGGCGATCAGCACACGCGGCGCGTCGGCATGGGTCTTGAACACACCGACGGGTTTGCCCGACTGCACCAGCAGCGTCTCGTCGGGATTCAACTCGCGCAAGCTGCGCAGGATCGCGTCGAAGCATTCCCAGTTGCGCGCGGCGCGGCCGATGCCCCCGTACACCACCAGTTCGGCGGGGTTCTCCGCAACCTCGGGATCGAGGTTGTGCTGGATCATCCGGTACGGCGCCTCGATCAGCCAGTTCTTGCACGTAAGCTCCGTGCCGCGCGGCGGATGGATCTCGCGCGTGGTGTCGATGCGGGTGGGGGCGTTCATGGTGAACTCCAGTCGAACAGTCGACGGATTATAGTCACGCTGCACGGGCTCTCGAGTTGCAGAGGCACGCATGATGGAAACCGAGTACTGGCTGAAGCGCTGGCGCGAAGGACGCACCGGCTGGCATCGCGAGGAAGTAATGCCGCTGCTGGTGCAACACTGGCCCGCGTTGAACGTGCCGCGTGGCGCGCGCGTGCTGGTGCCGTTGTGCGGCAAGTCGCTGGACATGTTGTGGCTGTCGCGGCAAGGCATGCACGTGCTCGGCGTCGATGTGTCGGCCATCGCGATCGAGTCCTTTCTCGCCGAAAACCAATTGCACGCGCGCACGCGCAGCACCGCCGAAGGCACGCACTACGACGTCACCAACGCACCCGGCGGTGAGATCGAGATCATCAACGGCGACGTGTTCGAGCTGGACCCAGCGGTGATCGCCCGCTGTGACGCGTTCTACGATCGCGCCTCGATCATCGCGATGCCCGCAGCGATGCGCGGCCGGATGGCCGACACCGTGTACATGCAATTGCCGGCGGGCAGTGCCGGTCTCCTGATTGCGCTCGACTATCCGGAGAACGAAATGCAGGGGCCGCCTTTCAGCGTCGACGAGGCGGAGTTGCGCCGCCTGTTCGACCAGCAATGGAACATCGAACAAATGGAGCGCCGCGACATCCTGGCGTCGCAGCCATCCTTCCAGGAACAGGGCGTCACCGCGCTGCACACGAGCGTGTACGCGCTGACCCGTCGTGCAGCCTGAGTACACGCGAGCGGCGCATGAAACGCATCCTGTTCACCCTCATCGCTGCACTGGTCGTGGCCGGTGGACTGCTGATGGGCCCGCCGCGCGCCCATGCGCAGCGCGCGGTCCCCTTCCCGCATGGGCTCGCGTGGTTCAACGTTTCGCGTCCGCTCGCATGGAGCGACTTGCAAGGCCGCGCGGTACTGCTGGATTTCTTCACACCCGGGTGCATCAACTGCATCCACATGCTGCCCGCGGAAAAACAACTGGAACAACGCTTCGGCACGCGGCTGGTGGTGATCGGGATCGACTCGCCCAAGTTCAGTGCGTCGAAAACGAAACAGGGGCTGGAACCCTTCATCCAGCGTTATGGCCTGCGCCATCCGATCGTGCTGGACCCGGACATGGGCCTGTGGAACGCCTATGGCGTGCAGGCATGGCCGACGTTGATCCTGGTGGGACCGGACGGGAGCGTCCGGCAAACCTTCATCGGCGAGCAGTCGTACGAACAGCTTGCGGCGTCGGTCGAAGCCGCCTTGAAGGATGCGCCCGCGGCATCCAGCCTGCCGAAGCTGCCGCTGCGCCCGCAGCAGTTCCAGTCTCGTGGCTTGGCGACACCCAGTGGCATCGCGGTGTCCCCGACATTGGTTGCCATCGCCGACACCGGCCACAACCGGATCGTGCTGACGGACCATTCCGGCAAGCTGCAGGCCGTCATCGGTAGCGGCTGCGCGGGCGGTGCGGACGGCGACGGCGCGCACGCGACGTTCAACCGGCCGCACGGACTGGCCTTCCATGACGGCGCGCTGTACGTCGCCGACACGGACAACCAGATGATCCGGCGCATCGACCTCGCCACGCACACGGTCACCACTGTCGCCGGCAACGGGCAACGCGGATTCGCGGTCCGGGGTTCGTTTCCCGCGCGCGCCGCGGTGCTGAATTCGCCGTGGGACCTGGCTTGGCATGGCGACAAGCTCTATGTCTCGATGGCCGGCGATCATCAGATCTGGCGCTTCGATCCCGCCACGCGAACCATTGGTCCGTGGGCCGGGACGGGCGAAGAAGGCCTCGCCGATGGCGCGCGCGATGAAGCGCAGTTCGCGCAACCCAGCGGATTGAGCACGCATGGCGACACCTTGTACGACGTCGATCCGGAATCGTCATCCGTGCGTGCGATCACACTGCCGGACGGCAAGGTTTCGACGCTGACCGGCCACGGACTGTTCGACTTCGGCATGCGCAACGGCGCAGCGGATAAGGCTCAACTGCAGCATCCGGAAGGCATCGCCTGGAACGCGGGCAGCCTCTACATCGCCGATACGTTCAACAATGCGCTGCGCAAACTTGATCTTGCGAGGCGCAACGTCACCACCGTCGCCGCATTGCTCGATCAGCCGCTGGCCATCGAAGCACTGTCACCCGACACGCTGCTGGTCGCCGAGGGCGACGGCAACCGCATCGTGGCGGTGCACCTGCCGGATGGCGCGGTCGAACCGTGGCGAATCGACGGATTGACGGCACCGAATGCGTCAGCGTGTCCCGCGCAGCCTTGAGTGACAGTCCAACCGCGACTTGCGCCACGCTCAGTAGCCGATCACCTCGCCATCCTTGCGCATTTCGGTCGCACCCCAGTACACGTGATGCTTCGCGTCGTACTGGATCGCTTCGTAACCACCGAATGCACCGGTACCGGGCGTGACCAGCTTGACCTTGTAACCACGCTTCTCTAGCTCGGTCGCAATACCTGGATCGAAACCCGATTCCAGTTGCACGGTGCCGATGCCTTCCGACGGCTCACCGGTCGGCGTGGCATTGCCGAAATGTCGCCAACGCGCCGCGTCGCCGGCTTCCTGCACGTTCATGCCGAAGTCGATCATGTTGACCAGCACCTGCACCTGACCCTGCGGCTGCATGTCACCGCCCATCACGCCGAACGCCATCCACGGCTGGCCATCCTTCATCACGAATGCCGGAATGATGGTGTGGAACGGCCGCTTGCCGGGTGCGTATACGTTGGCGTCGCCCGCGTGCAGCGAATACAGCGCGCCGCGGTCCTGGAACATGAAGCCCAGCCCATCCGCCACCAGCCCAGAACCCATGCCGGCATAGTTGGACTGGATCATCGACACCATCATGCCGCTCGAATCGGCGGTCTCGAAGTCGGTGGTATCGCCAGTGAACAAGTGCGGATCGCCGGGGCCGATGTTTGGATTGGCGTGACCTAAGTTGATCAGCTTGCGGCGCGCATCGGCGTATTTCTCCGAGAGCAGGCCCTTCATCGGCACATCGTAGAAACGTGGATCGGCGTAATACTTCGCGAGATCCTCGTAGGCGAGCCGCTTGGCCTCGATTTGGGCGGTCAGCGCGTCGGCGCTGCCCACGCCCATTTTCCTCAGATCGAAACCCTTCAGTACGTTGAGTATCTCCAGCGTCGCGAAGCCCTGCCCGTTTGGCGGCAGTTCGTAGACGTCATAGCCGCGGTAATTCACCGACTCCGGCGTCACCCACTCGCCGTGGAAGTTCGCGGAATCCGAATAACGCAGGTCACCACCAATGCGCTTGAAGTACGCGTCGATCGTGTGCGCGATCTTGCCCTTGTAGAACGCATCGCGACCGCCCTCGGCGATCTCCGTCAACGTGCGCGCGAGATCGGGATTCCTGAAAACCTCGCCCTGCCCGGGCGTGCGGCCATCGATCAGGTAGGTCTTGCGCGCGTTGTCGAGTTCCTCGATCAGGCCGCGGTCTTTTTCGAACGCGACGAAATTGCCTTTCCAGTATTTCGCAACCAGTTCGGTAACCGGAAATCCGTTTTTTGCGTACCAGATCGCCGGCGCCAGATCCTCGGCCATCGACAGCTTGCCGAACTTCGCGTGCAGCGCGAACCAGGTGTCCACGGTGCCGGGCACCGTGACCGGCAATGAGCCATACAGCGGAATCTGGTCCGATGGCTGCATGCCGGCCTTCCTGTACGCCGCGGCAACTTCGGCCCGCATTTTCTTGAGATCGCGGCCTTTCGCCGACGGTCCGGAACCGTTGTAACCGTAAAGCTTGTGCGTGTTCGGGTCCCACACGATCGCGAATGCGTCGCCGCCGATGCCGTTCAGCACCGGCTGCATCAGGCCAAGCACTGCGTTGGCAGCGATCGCGGCGTCCACCGCGCTGCCGCCCTTCTTCAGTATCTCAACCGCGACCAGCGAGGCGATCGGTTGCTCGGTCGCCACCATCCCGTGCTGCGCCAGCACCGGCGAGCGCGTTGCCCACGGCAGGCCGGCGTAACGGTCGCCACGGCTGGTGCCTGCGTATGCCGCGGGCAAGCTTGCCAGCAACACCAGCAAACCGATCACCGCAGCGACGAACCCGTGCCGCAGCAAGCCACGTGCACCACCTGCCAACCCGGAAAACGAAAGTGTCATGCCACGATCTCCCCAGCATGTCCGCGACCGCGCAGCGGCGGTCGAATGGATTGAGCAGACAGTGTTAGCACGAAGTCACCCGCGGCTCCAGTGAAAAGCGACACAGGGACGCATTTTCGCGCGAAGTCGGCCGGCCGCTCATCCCATCGCGCCGCGGCTCATCGGCGCGGGCGGCGTGGTGGTGTTTTGCGGCAACGGCGGCAAGCGGTACAGGCCCAGCGCGATCGCGAGTCCGGCCAGCGCCATCGCACCGACGAACACGCCGACGCCATTCCAGCCGTGCGCGGCATAGAACAATCCCCCGCACGCGCCCGCGATGCTGGAACCCATGTAGTAGCAGAACAGGTACAGCGACGACGCATGCGCCTTGGCTGTGCCGGCACGGCGCCCCACCCAACTGCTGACGATGGAATGGCCGCCGAAGAATCCGAATGTCAGCGCGATCACACCCAGCAGGATCGCCCATAGCGACGACAGCAACGTGAACGCCGTGCCGATCAGCATCAATGCCAGCATCGTCCACAGCACCTTGCGCCGCCCCAGCTTGCCGGCAAGGTGTCCCACCCACGGCGAACTGAAGGTGCCGATCAGGTAAATGATGAAGATCGCGCCGACCACGGCCTGGCTCAGGTTGTACGGCGGAGCCAGCAGGCGATAGCCGATGTAGTTGTATACGGTGACGAACGCACCCAGCAGCAAGAAGCCCTCCGCGAACAACCACGGCAAACCGCGGTCATGGAAGATCACGCCGAAGCGCCCGGCCAGCGCACGCCGGTTCAGCGGCTGCGCCACGAAGTGTCGCGACGGCGGGAGCAGGCGCCAGAACATCCAGGCACATGCAAGCCCGACCAGCGCAACCACGATCACCCCCACGCGCCAGTTCGCGAAATCGGTCAAAACGCCGGTGATGAGTCGTCCGCTCATGCCGCCGATCGCGTTGCCGCTGATATACAGCCCCATCCCAAGCCCGATCGAGGAGACATCCATTTCCTCGGCGAGATACGTCATCGCCACTGCCGGCAACCCGCTCAGCGTCAGGCCCAGCAGCGTGCGCGCGACCAGCAATGCGGTCCAGTTCGGCGCCACCGCCGAAGCCAGCACCAGCAATGCGGACGCCACGGTCGAGGCCACCATGACCGGCTTGCGGCCCCAGGCATCGGAGAGCACACCGACGAACAACATGCCGAACGCCAGCACGAAGGTGGTCAGCGACAGCGACAACGCGCTGACCGCTTCGCTCACCCCGTAATCGCGCGTGAACTCCGGCAGCAGCGGCTGCACGCAGTAAAGCAGTCCGAACGTGGCGAAACCGGCCGCGAACAACGCCCAGTTGACGCGCCGGAACGCCGACGTGCCCCGGACGATGTAACCGGAGGGTTCCGTGGTATCAATATCCAAAGTTGGAGCATCGCCCATCCGCGCATCATAGCGATGCGCGTACGGATGTCGTTCCGTTTCAGCGATACCGCCAATGCGCGCGAATCCACACGCTGCCCTGCCAATGGCCCGGGACCCACACCCGCGCAGGCGCAACCGCCACGACGCGGGCGCGTGGCGGCGCGACCACGCACCCGCCAAGTGCAAGACCGGAAAATCCGGCGAGCATGAGCAATGCGAAAGCGCGACGTTTCATGATGCGTCTCCGTGATCGAATTCACGCAGAAACGCATCACGACGGCGCAGCGTTGACGCGCCGCCAGGCGAGTACCGATTTTGCTCGTCATCCCGGAATACTCGCGCCATCCATGGCGCTCGCGCTACGCGCCGCCGCAGCCTGCCCCGGACTTGATCCGGGGGCGTTCGCGTTTGCAATTCCCGGATCAAGTCCGGGACAGGCTCTGCAAACGCAGTCGCGGAGCAATATCCGGACTGCGTAGGCAGGATGCCGGAGCGAACATCGGCGCAGCCGATGGCCCGAAGGGCGAGTGCCACGGATGGCCGAGTCGCCCGAAGGGCGAGCCGCGGGAAGCGGCGAGTTTGCCAGCGACTTTGCATTTCAGGCGTTGCGCAAAAAGTCACTGGGTCCCGGCTTTCGCCGGGATGACGAATAGGATTGACAGAGGTTCGCCAACGCAGACGGACCGCGTTCAGAATGCCGTGGGTTCAGCCGCGCAACAGCGCCCGCACACTTGCCTCGGCGTAACGAGCACCCGCCGCGGCGTCGACCGGGAATGCGTCGTCGATTGCGGCAAGCTCGCCGTCATCGAGCGTCACGCCCAGCGCGCCAATGTTCTCGTCCAGGTACCTGATGCGCTTGGTGCCGGGAATCGGCACGATGTGTTCGCCTTGCGCCAGCACCCACGCCAGTGCGAGCTGCGACGGCGTGCAACCCTTGTCCGACGCAAGTTCGCGCACCTTGTCCACCAGCGCGAGATTCTTCTCGAAGTTCTCGCCCTGGAAGCGCGGACTGCCGCGACGGTAATCGTCGGGCGCAAAATCATCCGGGCTCTTGATGGTGCCGGTCAGGAAGCCGCGACCCAGCGGCGAGTACGGCACGAAACCGATACCAAGTTTCTTGCACGTCTGCAGCACGCCGTCTTCGGGGTCGCGCGTCCACAATGAGTATTCGCTCTGCACCGCGGTGACAGGATGGACCTCGTGCGCGCGTTCGATGGTCCGCGCCGAAGGTTCGGATAGCCCGATGAACCGCACCTTGCCGGCGCGCACCAGTTCGCCCATCGCACCCACCGTTTCCTCGATCGGCGTATTCGGGTCGACGCGGTGCTGGTAATACAGGTCGATGTGATCGATGCCGAGGCGCTTCAGGCTCGCGTCGCAGGCGGCGCGCAGATACTCGGGTCGGCCGTTGACGCCGCGTTTGGCGGGATCATCCGGATCGCGCACGATGCCGAATTTGGTCGCCAGGAACACTTCGTCGCGACGATCGCGGACGGCCTTACCGACCAGTTCCTCGTTGGTGTGCGGGCCATAGATGTCGGCGGTGTCGAGGAAGTTCAGGCCGGCATCCAGCGCATGATGGATCACCTTTATCGATTCCGCATCGTCGCGCGCGCCGTAGAACTCACTCATGCCCATGCAGCCGAGGCCGATGGCGGAAACTCGCGGGCCCTTCGGTCCGAGTGTGCGGAATTTCACGGGTCAATCTCCTTCTTGTTGGAGGATTCGTCCGGAACGAGTCGTATCACGCGGCTTGTGCTTCGGTGGACACCGGGTCCGGCGCGAAGTTCGGCGGGGGCGCCGCATCGACCCATACCGGATGCGTGTAGCCCGCGGGCTTGTCGCCGACACCCACACCGCCGTTCATGCCGGCCTGGTGCGACGGATCGAAGAAACTGTACGGGAATTGCGGCGACAATGCCGACACCGCATCCAGTGCATGCAGGGTTTCGTCGGACAGCGGCTTGTCCAGCGCGGCAAGGTTGTCCTCGAACTGTTCCAGCGTGCGCGCGCCCAGGATCACCGAGTCGATCGCCGGCTGCCGCGCGGCCCACTGGATCGCGATCTGCGCCATGCTCATCCCGGTGGACTTCGCGGCCTTCTCGACCTCGGCGACGATCGCGAAATTGCGCGGCGTGAACTTGTCCTTGAGCGCCGGCAGGCTACCCTGCTTGAACAATCGCAGCCGGCCTTCGCTTTGGCTGTCTGCGCCGCCTTGCGACGGCCGGTACTTGCCGGACAGGAGGCCCATGCCCAGCGGGCTCCATGCGGTGATGCCGTAGCCGAATTCCCGCGCAAGATCCACGTATTCGCGCTCGATGTTGCGCTCGACCAGCGAATATTGCAGCTGCAGGTTCACCAGCCCGTGCAGGTGCGATGCACGCGCCAGCGCCTGGATCTGCGCTGCGTACCACGCGGGGACGTCCGACAATCCGGCATAAAGGATCTTGCCCGCGCGGGTGAGGTCGTCAAGCGTCTGCAGCACTTCCTCGGCCGGCGTGATGCGGTCCCAGGTGTGCAGCAGGTACAGGTCGATGCAGTCGGTGCCGAGCCGCTGCAGTGAACCCTCCACCGCGCGCATGATGTTCTTGCGGCCGTTGCCGCCAGCGTTTGGATTGCCGGCTTCGGTGTTGTAGCTGAACTTGGTGGCCAGCACCACGCGATCGCGGGCGCCGCTGTCGGCGATGTACCTGCCGAGCAACTTTTCGCTCTCGCCATTGGTGTAGAGATTGGCGGTATCGATGAAATTGCCGCCCGCGGCAAGATAGCGATCGAACATGCCGCGCGAAACCTTCGCGTCCGCACCCCAACCCCAACTGTCGCCGAAGGTCATGGTGCCGAGCGCGAGGCGGCTGACGCGCAGGCCGGAGCGGCCGAGGGTGTAGTAGTGGTCGAGCGGCATCGCGAGTCTCCTTCGATCGAACGGGATGGCGCACAGTGTGCGAGTTGCATTGCGCGGGAAAAATCCCGATCCTCTGCACGATCCTTCAAGCAAAACTAAACAATGCCCCAGGACCACAGCCCGGCTTTGCGCGCTTTCGTGCTGATCGCGCGCCATGGCAGCTTCACCCGCGCCGCCCGGGAAATCGGCGTGACCGCCTCGGCGCTGAGCCAGACCATGGCCCAGTTCGAGCGCCAGCTCGGCGTGCGGCTACTGGCCCGCACCACACGCCGGGTCGGCCTGACCGAGGCCGGCCGCGAATTCCTGGAACGCATCGCCCCCGCACTGGGCGTGATCGACGACGCGGTCGACAGTGCGCGCCAGCACGGCGAACGCCCGGCCGGCACGTTGCGCATTACCGCCGCGATGGGTTCGATCCTCGCGCCGTTCGTCTCGGCGTTTGTCGCCGCCTATCCCGAGATCACGCTGGAAATCAACGTCGACAGCGCGCTCACGGATCTGGTGGGACAGGGTTTCGACGCCGGAATACGCCTGGGCGAGCGACTGGAAAAGGACATGGTCGCGATTCCGCTGGGCGGACCCATGCGTTCGGTAGTGGCGGGTTCGCCGGACTATTTCAAGCGCCATGGCAGGCCGAAACACCCGCAGGAATTGTCCCGGCACAATTGCGTGCGCTTCCGCTTTGCCAGCGGCAGCATCTATCACTGGGAATTCGCGCATCCTGCCGGACCGAAACGTGGGCGCTGGTTCGAGATCAACGCAAGCGGCAATCTGATCTTCAACGACAATGCGCTGGCAATATCGGCGGCGCGCGATGGCATTGCCCTTGCCCACTTGCCCGCACCCGTTCTCGTGGCCGATCTCGACGCGGGCCGGCTGGAAACCGTGCTGGATCGCTGGTTGCCGCCTTATGACGGCCTGTATCTGTATTACCCCAGCCGCTTTCAGGTACCGCCCAAGCTGCGCGCATTCATCGATTTCCTGAAGCAACGGATGGGATGATGCGCGCATGTCAACCCCCGAACGGTGCGTGCGTTTGAAGTTGTGGGCCGCCGTGCGCGAAAGCGCATCGCAGGATGCGGACTGCGCGCCATGTCGTTCCGCACGGTCTTGTGCAATCCGCGAACCCGCACCACGAATCGGCACCACCCACCCAATTCCCACCGAGGATACTTCGATGTGCAAACCTTTCCTCCGTTCCACGGTGCTGGCCGCGGCGCTCGCCTGCTCGTCGTTCGCTTTCGCAGCCGCCCCACCATCGGCCGCCAGCACGGGCGAGCCCACAAGTCATTCGCACATGCACCGCATGCATCACGGCAGACATGGAATGAGCATGCTCGACCAGCTCAACCTGACCGACTCGCAGCGCACCAGCATTCACCGGTTGATGCGGCAAAGCTTCCAGGAGGCACGCCCGGCAATGCAGACGCTGCGCCAGAAGCGCATGGCGTTCGAAAACGCGACGCCTGGCAGCGCGGAGTTCCAGACCGCGGCCAATGCCCTTGCCCAAGCCGAATCCAGTGCGGCGCATGCCCGCGTGCTGCATCAGGCGGAGCTGCGCACCAAGATCTACAACCTGCTGACTCCTGCGCAGCGCACGCAGCTCGCCAGCCTGCGCGCCCAGCATGAGGCGAAGATGAAGCAGTGGCGCGAATCGCACATGCAGCGGCATTCCACGAACGCACCGGCTTCATCTGCAGCGGCACAGTGATCCGGCAGCGGGTGACGTCCCCATCGATGTGCAGCGGACGCCGGCCGAGCGCCGGCATCCGCTTGGGGTGGTTGCTGACGTCGTGCGCAGCACTGGTTGCCTGCTCGGGCAACGACACCGGCAACGCGCCGACGCCACAATCCGCTGCCACTACGCCACCGGTCATCGCGTCGGCCGCACCCACTCCGCAATCCCGCAAGATTTTCGTGAGCGACGCGTGGGGCTTCCGCATCGACGTGCCGCCCGGTTGGGCGATTCGGCATGATTTCCACTCCAGCTATCTCGCCAATGGCGCGTGGAAGGCGTTTGCTGCGCCGGATTCGCAGGGCGAACCGGTGGTGTCGCTGACCATGCCGGGGTCCGATCGCATCACGGATGCCGAAATCCGCATCGGTGCGAGTCGCGCGGCCGCCGAAGTGCACCGCTGCACCACGCCGCCGTCCGCCGTGCGTCCGGGCAGCCTTGCGACGCAGCGCATCAACGGCGTCACGTTCACGACGTTCGAAGCGGCCGACGCCGCGATGAGCCATCATCTGGACGTCCACGCCTACCGCACCGTGCACAACGGCGCTTGCTACACAATCGACCTCGTGGTGTTCGGCGTGAACCCCGACGTTTACGACCCGCCCGTTGCGCCGCCGTTCTCCGGCGCACGTGCATTCGACGAAATGCGCGCGGTGATACAGGGCTTGCGTTTCGTCGAACGCAACCGTCAAGCCGCGCCGAGTTCCTCCACCACCTTGCGGTAACGCGCCGCGATGCGATCTTCGTCGCGATGCCGGAAATCGCGCACCACCCATTCGCCGCGAACCATCACGTCGCGCACCAGCGGCGTGTTGCCGGCGAACAGGATAGCGTCCAGCACGTTGCGTTCGTCGCGCGCCGCGAGCAATGGCGAGGCATCGTCCAGCGCGATGAAATCCCCGCGCGCACCGTCACCCGGCAGGTCCGCCGCGCGCCGACC
>DATCSF010000218.1:0-23294 GCA_036568625.1 Rhodanobacteraceae bacterium
GCAGCACCTGGCAATCCGGTTTCGCCAGCGCCAGGCGCCGCGCATCCAGGCCGTAATGCGCGTGGTAATCGGCGACATCCGGGAACTGCGCGTCGGCCATGCGCTCCCTCTGGATGCGCAGCATGATCACGACGTCGGCGCCCGCGATCGCATCGTCGAAGTCTTCGGTGGTCGCGCAACCCGGAAATTCCTTCAGCGACTCCGGCAACATCGCGCGCGGCGCGCACAGGCGGATGGCACGCACGCCCAGCGTGTGGAATGCTTGCGCGTCCGAGCGCGCGACGCGCGAGTGGCGAATGTCGCCGCAAATCGCAACATGGAGGTCTTCGAAATCGTGTCGCCGCTGGCGGATCGTCAGCGCGTCCAGCAGCCCCTGGGTCGGGTGCGCATGGGTGCCGTCGCCGGCATTGATCACCGCCACGTCCGAGTTGGCGTGTTGTGCCAGGTACGCGGGCATGCCGTTTTCGTTGTGGCGCACCACCAGCGCATCCAGGCCCATCGCTTCCAGTGTGTGCAGGGTATCGAGCAGGCTTTCGCCCTTGCTGGTAGACGAGCGCGAGAGATCGAAATTGACGTTGTCCGCGCCCAGCCGCTTGGCCGCCAATACGAATGATGTGCGCGTGCGTGTGGAGGGTTCGAAAAACAGTGTCAGCACGGTGCGGCCGGTCAGCAGGTCACGTGGCGCGCCGTCCGTGCGATAGCGTTCGGCGCGATCAAGCAATCGCGTGATCGTCGCGCGGTCCAGGTCTTCAAGGGTCAGGAGATGGTGCATGGATTGTCCTTCTTGCGATCATCCCTGATCCCCGCTTCGCCGAATCGATGGTTGTAACGGAGGTTTCAAAGCTCGACAGACCAGAACGGCTTTCCCCGGCCTGACTTTTCACGACAGCCGCTTCGATCCAGAACCCCCCGAGCGTGGCAAATTTATTCGCGTTCGAGGTGCATGTGCGTCAGCCAACTCTCAAGGATAACCGCGGCGGCCAGCGAGTCGATGTTTTCGGCATCGCGTCGGCGCGCGGAACCGGACGCGCGCTGCGCGGCAAAGCGGCGCGCAGCTTCCTGCGAAGTATGGCGTTCATCGATCAGGTGCACCGGCAATCCGCTGCGTTTCCCCAGCGCGTCCGCGAACGCGCGTGCGCCGCGGGTGATCGCCTGTTCCGCGCCGTCCAGCGTCAGCGGCAGGCCCACGACCAGGGCATCGGGCTTCCATTCCGTCAGCAACGCATCCAGGCGGGACCAATCAGGTTGGCCGGCCTGCGCAGTGAGCGCGGACAAAGGACGGGCAGATTGGCTGATGCGGTTGCCGCTGGCGACGCCGATCCGGCGCGCGCCGTAGTCGAATCCTAATATGCATCCGCTCATGATCTGGATAATCTCCGATCGCAGCGGCTGTTGTGAAAAGTCAGGCCATGGAAGGCCGTTCTCGTGGTCATGGGTTCGAAAGGCCGCCGTCGGGCTGTGCGTTTGGCGGAGCGGCGATCAGGGGCGACCGCACCAACGAATCCTCACGCTCTTCCCGAATAACTCGTCAAGTTGGCTGGATTGATCCCCACCAATGCCACCGCGGCGCCCCAGCGATCGTCCAGCGCGGTGTCGAACAGGATGCGTTCGTCCGCTTGCACCGTGAGCCAGGCATTCTCGCGCAATTCCTGCTCGAGCTGTCCGGCGCCCCAGCCGGCGTAGCCAAGCGCCACCAGCACGCGGTCGGGACCGTCGCCGTCGGCCATGGCCGCGAGGATGTCGCGCGAAGTGGTGACGGTCAGCATGTCGTTGACGCGATAGCTGGAATCCCATCCGCGCCTGCCCGATGCGTGCAGGACGAACCCGCGCTCGGGCTGCACCGGGCCGCCTACCAGCACCGGCGCGTCGGCGATTTCGGCGCGTTCGCACGGCATGTGCATTTGCTGCAGCACATCGCCCAGTTTGTAATCCGACAGCCGGTTGACCACCAGCCCCATCGCGCCTTCCTCGCCGTGCTGGCAGATGAAGGTGATGCCGCGCGCGAAATTGGGATCGCCCATGCCCGGCATCGCGATCAGGAAATGACCAGTCAGCGAAGGTGTGCCCGTGGCAGCCGGGCGGTCCCGGCTCCGCAGCTCAGCGTGCTGCCCGGGTTTGCGGTGCGCCGGCCTTTTGCCCGTTGAACCGGGCTTGTCGCCCGCGTCCGGGTCTTTGTCGGAGGATTTGACCATGCGCCGATTGTAGCGCCGCCAGTCGAAACGTCAGCGCAATTCGGGGGCGCGTGTGCGAAGGTGATTACCAGGCAGGAATTGCCATGTGCGCGTGATCACGAGTTCGGTGATGCGATGGCCGCTGGCGTCTTTCTCGGCGGGAATCGGCGGGAACGGTGCGGCCAGGTGCACGATGCGGACCGCGGCGTCGTCGAGCACGCGGTGCCCGGAGCTGTGGTTGACGGTGACCCCACGCACTTGCCCGTCGGGCGCCAGCACCACGGTCAGGATCAGGTCGCCGTGCAGATGGCGCAGCCGCGCGGCGTCGGGATAGTTGAGATTGCCGATGCGCTCGATGCGGTGCACCCACGCGACCTGGTACGCAGCAAACGCGACGCTTTTGGTGTTGGCGGAGATGTATTTGCGGCGCGGGCGCCGCGCGTAGGCTTCCTGTTCGTTGCGCACTTCCTGGGCGAGTCGCGCCATTTCCATCCGCTGCGGAACGGGAATGGATGAAACCTGCTGCTCGGACTGCGGCTGGTCGCGGGTATTGCGCCCGCTGGCGACGCGGACGTCGGCGCGGCCGGTGGTGGTGAGGATGTGCGGTCCACTCGCGGTCTGCTGCGCCGGCGCGGCGGGCATCATCGGCACCGGTGCGGCGCCCGCCTGGGTAACCGGCAGCGGACCCGAAACCGGGGCACCAGGTCGATGCGCCTTGTCGCTGTTGCCGCCGCCGGCGTTGTTGGCCTGGGCCAGAAAATCAGCCTTGTCAGGCGTTTCGGCGTTCGAGGTGTTGATCAGGGTGACGTCCAGCGTTGGCAGGCTGGGCGCGGGTTTCGCGAAGTGAAAGCCGATGCCGAGGATCACGATCGCATGCAGCATCAGCGAGAACAGCAGCGCGACGCTCATGCGGTCTGCGCCGCCGTTGCCGTGCGCCATCTGAACCGCTGCTGCATTCACGCTGCCGCACCCCGAGTTTCAGGTTTCGATTCCTGGGTCCCGACGCTTTCGATCGCATCGAACACCCTTCCCGCGATGTTCAAGCCAAATTGTGCATCCAGTTCACGCGCGCAAGTGGGTGAGGTGACGTTGACCTCGGTGAGATAGTCGCCGATCACGTCGAGCCCCGCGAAGACGATGCCGCGCCGCGCCAGCTCCGGCCCGACTTCGGCGGCGATCCAGTAGTCGTGTTCGGACAGTGGCTGGCCCACGCCGCGCCCGCCCGCCGCGAGGTTGCCGCGGAAATCGGTGCCCTGCGGGATCCGCGCCAGGGCGTAGGGCACGGGTTCGCCGTTCACCATCAGGATGCGCTTGTCGCCTCGGCTGATTTCGGGGATGAACTTCTGCGCCATCACGAAGCGGCGGTCGTCGCCGGCCAGCGTTTCCAGGATCGAATTGAGGTTCGGGTCGTCGCCGCGCGAGCGGAAGATGCCGCGCCCGCCCATGCCGTCCAGCGGCTTCAGCACTACCTCGCCGTGCGCCCGTGCGAAGCGGCGCAATTCGCCGCGGTCGCGCGCCACCAGGGCCGGCGCGCAGCACTGCGGAAACCATTGCGCCGCCAGTTTCTCGTTGAAGTCGCGCAGCGCCTGCGGGGCGTTGATCACGCGCACCCCCGCACGCGCGGCGAGGTCGAGCACCAGCGTGTCGTACAGGAATTGCGTGTCGAACGGCGGATCCTTGCGTGCCAGCACGAGGTCGATGCCATCGGCCAGCGGCTGCCAGCGCGCCGCGCCCAGGGTGAACCAGGCGGTCGTGTTGTCGCGGACCTCCAGCGGCGCCAGCCGTGCCCACGCCACGCCGTCGCGCACGGCAAGATCGCCCTGCAGCATGTAGCGCAGCGAATGGCCGCGCCGTTGCGCTTCCAGCAGCAGGGCCAGCGTGGTGTCCTTTTCCGGATGGATGGTGCCGATGGGGTCCATCAGCACCGCAATGGAGCGATTCATTGGCTTGTATTACCTTGAGGACGTGGGGAACGTTGCCCTTGTTCCATGGTCGAGGTGGGGAGCAGGCCTGCGGGGGCAAAACGCAAATCGTCACATTCGCACAGGTCCCTCTTGGTGTATCTTGGCACAGCGGCCGGCTTTGCCTCAGGAAGAAGGCATCCGGGTTCGTCTGCAGGGGGACGAATCGCAGGGGGGATCACTCGGGATCGGATGTGACGGCCGTCACAGTGACTTGTGGTGTGGCATCCATGTTGCATGGAGTCTCACCGCCTCCCGAAGAGGTGGAACCCTGACCGTGAACGACAACGCCAACCACGATGGCCTCGCCGGGTTGAAGGTGATGGTCATCGACGACTCGAAGACCATCCGCCGTACCGCCGAAACCCTGCTGAAGAAGGAGGGTGCGGAAGTATTGACCGCCGTGGACGGCTTCGAGGCGCTGGCCAAGATCTCCGATCTGCGCCCCGACATCATTTTCGTGGACATCATGATGCCGCGGCTGGACGGTTATCAGACCTGCGCGCTGATCAAGAACAACCACGTGTTCCGCGCCACGCCCGTGATCATGCTGTCGTCCAAGGACGGCCTGTTCGACAAGGCGCGCGGCCGGATCGTGGGTTCCGAGCAATACCTCACCAAACCTTTCACCCGCGACGAGTTGCTGGATGCGATCCGGCAGCACGTTTCGGCCGACAAATGACGCATCCACCACCGTGGTGATGCGCGCAGGGGAATCCAAGCAATGGCACACATCCTGATCATCGACGACTCGCCCACCGACGTGAAGATTTTTTCCGGCGCGCTGGAGCGGGCGGGGCACAAGGTCACTTCGGCGGGTACCGCCGAGGCTGGCATCGCCGCCGCGCAGAAGGACAGGCCGGACCTGGTGCTGATGGACGTGATCATGCCCGGCATGAACGGCTTCCAGGCCACCCGCAGCCTCACCAAG
Organism: Rhodanobacteraceae bacterium; assembly: GCA_036568625.1. Classification (GTDB taxonomy): domain Bacteria; phylum Pseudomonadota; class Gammaproteobacteria; order Xanthomonadales; family Rhodanobacteraceae; genus 66-474. The sequence continues at coordinate 5,064 of DATCSF010000218.1, forward strand.
GATCCGCAAACCAGTTCCATTCCGGTGGTGATCGTCACCACCAAGAACATGGAAACCGACCGCATGTGGGGCTTGCGCCAGGGCGCGAAGGACGTGCTGGTGAAGCCGGTCAGCGAAAAGGATCTGGTGGCCAATGTCAGCAAGCACCTTGCCGCGCAGGCCTGAGCGACGATGAGCAAGAAGCGCTCCCCCGAGAAACACGGCCATCGCAACGACGCGCGGCATGTACACGCCACGCCCGGTGCGGCCGCGGCGGGCGCTTCGGAAGCAGTACAGCCGGCCGGTGCCTACGCGCTGCTGGCCGATTACGAGCGCCGCAGCCTTGAGCACGATCCCGGCGTGCCGGAGCAGATCGAGGCGCCGGGCCTGTGGCGCGCGATCGGCTTTCGGGTCGGCGATCATCATTTCGTCAGCGGCATCGACGAGGTCAGTGAAATCCTGATGTCGCCGCCGCCCGTCACCAGCATCCCCGCGACCCGTCCGTGGTTGCTGGGCGTCGCCAATGTGCGCGGCAACCTGATCGCGCTGGTGGACCTGAAACAATTCCTGTTCGAGCAGCGCACCCATGTCACCGGGCGCGCACGCGTGCTGGTGGTGCGGCAGGCGGGCGGCAACGTGGGCCTGCTGGTCGACGAGTTGCTCGGCCAGCGCAACCTCACCGACGCCGATCGCGTGGACGCGGAAGGTGAGGCCGATGCGCGGCTGGCGCGTTTCGTCACCGAGAACGTGACGTTGGGCTCGGTGCGGCTCGGGCGCTTCAGTATGGTGGAGTTGACGCGTACAGCGGAGTTCCAGCACGCGGGAATTTAGTGTGCGATCGATCCCTGATCGCGGTTTCGTTGGGTGTTTTGGGGTGTTGGAGGGGTTGCAGACGATGGACACTGGAACGGCCATCCCTCGCCTGACTCTCAACAACAGCCGCTCCGAACCAGATTCTTGCGACAGGGGAACGAAAAACATGCAAGCGACATACATGGCAACGAGGTGGGAATCATGAGCGCTAATTCCGGTGAGGCACGCAAGGGCGCGTCCCTGCAGACCTGGCTGATCCTCTTCCTGCTGGCGGCAATCGTCCTCGCCGGCGCGGATTTCTTCCTGCTGAACCGGCACGATGGCCAGGACCGTGCCGCGGCACAGCTCACCACCCAGATCCAGGTGAATTCGCAGCAGGTCGCGAACTTCGCGCTGCAGGCCGCCAACGGCAACATCGACGCCTTCAAGGAACTGGCCAGCACCCGCGCGGCCATCGCGGCGGCGGTGCAGCACTTGAGCGAGGGTGATTCCGCGACCGGCCTGCCGGCCTACGGCGACGCGATCGGCGTACGCGAACCCATGGCTGCGCTGAGCCGCTCGTGGAACCAGTTGAATGCCGACCTCGGCAAGATCGAAGCCAACAAGGACGCCGTGCTGGATTCGGCCTCGCAGGCGGCCACTTTCAACCAGCAAATGCCGGACCTCAACTCCAAGATAACCCAGGTCATCAACATCCTGCAGTCCAGGGGTTCGGCTTCCAGCATCTACACCGCCTCGCAACTGATGGTGTCGGGCGACCGCCTGATCCGCCGCGTGGGCGACGTGTTGCAGGGCGGCGCGGATTCCGCCTCGGCCGCCAACGGCCTTGCCCTCGACTCCACCAACTACGGCGAAACCCTGAAGCAGCTGGCCGCCAGTTCCTCGGGCGAAGCCGACAGGATCCTCGTCGACGTGCAGAAATCCTGGGCTGGCCTTGAAGCGCCCGTGCAGAAGGTGATCGCGGCTGCGCCCACGCTGGTGACGGTGAAGAACGCCGCGACGCAGGCGTCGGTCGATTCTCAGGACGTGTTGCTGAAGGCCAACAGCGTTTCCAATGCGCTCGGCAAACTGCCGCAGACCCGTCCGTTCCCGAACGTGTGGTGGGGCTTGCTCGGGGCGTTGGCCGCGGCGGTGCTGGCCGTGGTGCTGGCGCTCAACTTCATTCGCACCGAGCGCAAGCGCTCGGCCGAAAGCCGCAGCCTCAACGAACGCAACCAGCAGGCGATCATGCGGCTGCTGGACGAAATGGGCACGCTCGCCGAAGGCGACCTGACGGTGAAAGCCACCGTGACCGAGGACATCACCGGCGCGATCGCGGATTCGGTGAACTTCGCGGTCGAGGCGCTGCGTTCGCTGGTGACGACCATCAACGAAACCGCCGTGCGGGTGTCTTCCGCCGCGCAGGAAACCCAGGCCACCGCCAAGCATCTGGCGGACGCGGCCAACCAGCAGGCCGAACAGATCACCTCGGCCTCGGCCAAGATCAACGAGATGGCGGTGTCCATCGACCAGGTGTCGCGCAACTCCGCCGACAGCGCGGAAGTGGCGCAGCGCTCGGTGCAGATCGCCTCCAACGGGGCGCAGATCGTGCGCCAGACGATCAGCGGCATGGATTCGATCCGCGAGCAGATCCAGGAGACGTCCAAGCGCATCAAGCGGCTCGGCGAGTCTTCGCAGGAAATCGGTTCGATCGTCGAACTCATCAATGACATCGCCGAACAGACCAACATTCTGGCCTTGAACGCGGCCATTCAGGCGGCGTCGGCGGGCGAGGCGGGCCGCGGCTTCGCGGTGGTCGCGGACGAAGTGCAGCGACTGGCCGAACGCGCGACCGGCGCCACCAAGCGCATCGAAACGCTGGTGCAGACGATTCAGTCGGATACGGTCGAGGCGGTGAGCTCGATGGAACAGACCACCACGCAGGTGGTGAACGGCGCGCGCCTGGCCGAGGACGCCGGCACCGCGCTGGGCGAGATCGAAAAGGTGTCGAACAACCTCGCAGGATTGATTCAAGGCATCTCCAGCGCGGCCAAACAGCAGTCCGCGGCGGCCACCAACATCTCATCGACGATGAGCTCGATTCAGCAGATCACCGCGCAGACTTCGGTGGGCGCGAATCAGACCGCGGAGTCGATCGGCAACCTTGCGCAGCTCGCGCAGGAGTTGCGCCGCTCGGTGGCCGACTTCAAGCTGCCGGCATAAAGGCGGGTGGGGCCATGACCGCAGGCGACGACATGATGACCACGACAGCCGGAGCTGCCGGCGTGGCCACGGTCGCATCGGAAACGGTGGTGGAGCGTGAGGCTGGCGGCAGCGTTCGGAAACCGACGATGCAACTGGAAGAACACACCGACTTCTCGACCCTGGGCTGGATCAAGCCGCAGATCGACGAGCTTCTGTCGGAAGCCCGCCAGGCGCTCGAGGCTTATGCGGAGGATCCCGAAGATGGGCGCCTGATGCAAAGTTGCGTCGGCCTGTTGCACCAGGTGCTCGGCACCTTGCGCATGGTTGAGTTGTACGGCGCCGCCGAGCTCGACCAGGAAATGGAACACCTGGCGCAAGCCGTGCTGGACGGCACGGTCGATGACCGCGACGAGGCGTTGGGCGCGCTGATGCGCGGGCTGGTGCAGTTGCCCGATTACCTCGATCTGATCGAGAGCGGCCACAAGGACATTCCCATCGTCCTGCTCCCGCTGCTCAACGAATTGCGCGACGCGCGCGGCGCGGAGCCGATCGACCAGCGCGTGCTGTTCCACCCGGATATCGAGCGCCCGCTGCCGCCGGATGCGGCGGGTGCGCGCGTGGCGTATCCATTCGCCGACCTGCGTCAGCGCACCACCCAGACCCGCGCGCGCTTCCAGGTGCAACTGCTGGCCTGGACCCAGGGTAAACAACCCAATTTCGCCGAGATGCGCGACTGCATGGACGAATTGCGCGCGGCGTGCCACGCCGAAGCGGCACGCCGTTTGTGGTGGGTGGCCGGCGGCGTGCTGGAAGCCTTGCAGCAGGGCCGGCTGGATCACCATCTTGCCAGCCTGCGCCAGCAGTTCGGCCATCTCGATCGCAGCATCCGCCACATGCAGGATCAGGGCGAGGAAGTCTGCGGCGACCAGGACGCGCGCGAACTCGTGCGCGGGTTGCTGTTCGCCGTCGCCAACGCGACGCCCGGCCCGGGTCGCACCCAAGCGATCGCGCAGTGTTTCGCGCTGGACCGCATGGTGCCGACGGAGGAAGAACTCGAGCGCGCGCGTGCGGCGATGTCGGGGCGCAACCGCGCGCTGCTGGATACCGTGGCCAAGGCGGTGCGCGAGGACCTGTTGCGCGTCAAGGAAGGGCTCGACATTTTCCTGCGCAAGGAAGACCGCAATCCGCAGCAGTTGGCGCCGCAGGTCGACACGTTGCACCGCGTCGGCGACACGCTCGGCGTACTCGGGCTGGAAACGCCCGCCAAGATGATCGGCGATCAGCGCAAGGTGATCATCGAAGTCATCGACGGCAAGCGCGAAGCGAAACCCGAAACCATCCTGGACGTCGCCAGCGCACTGCTGTACGTGGACGCCTCGCTGGACGAACACATCGAATGCCTGGGCGCCGCGGCGACCTCCGGCGATGCGCTGCCCTCCAGCGAAGCGCGCAAGATCATGCGCACGCTGATGCGCGAAGCCGGCGCCAACCTCGGCCGTGTCAAGGAACACATCACCGCGTTCATCGAATCGTCGTGGTCGCACGCGCAACTCGCCGACGTGCCCAAGCTGCTGGCCGAAGTTTCCGGCGCGCTGCGGATCCTGAACCTCGAACGTCCCGCGGAACTGGTGGACGGCGTCGACCGCTACATCGGCAATGAACTGATCGCGGATCGCAAGGTCCCCACCGTCGATGAAATGGATACGCTGGCCGATGCGATGGCCAGTGTCGAGTATTACCTCGAGATCGGGCGCGATTCGAGTACCAGCGACAACCGCATTCTCGATGCCGCGCAGCACAGCCTCGAAACCCTGCACTACTGGCCGATCCCCGAGCGCCGCGAGGCAGCCGAGTCTGTTGCGCCCGAGTCCGTGGCCGCGGAAGCCACGCCGGTGGCGGCCGAAACCGCGATCGCTGCACCGGTCGAGCCGATCGGCAAGCGCGCGCCGATCGCCGTCGACATCCCCGTTGCGGCGCCGACCGAAACGCAAGCCGCGCAATCCGAATACGTGACCCCCGGCGTCGGTCCCGGCCACTGGGTCGAAGTCGAAGAGGAAGTGCTGGAGCGTGCCGGCGACGGCGATGCGGCCGCGCCGGTCGATACGTCTTTCCAGGATGCCGCCGGCATCGATGAGGAAATCCGCGAAGTCTTCGTCGAGGAGGTCGGCGAGGAAATCGCCAACATCAACGTCAACCTGCCGGCCTGGAAGGCCAATCCGGAAGACCTCGACACGCTCAAGAACGTGCGGCGCTCGTTCCACACGCTGAAGGGTTCCGGCCGGCTGGTCGGCGCCGCGGCGCTGGGCGAGTTCAGCTGGAAGATCGAGAACATGCTCAACCGCGTGCTCGATCGCACCGTCCAGCCCGACCAGAACGTGCAGGATGTGGTGGATGCAGCGGTCGCGACGCTCCCCAAGTTGCACGCCGGCCTGCAGGGCCGGCCCATCATGCTGGACCCGCCACTCGACGCGATCATGCAGACTGCCGACAAGCTCGCGGCGGGCCAGCCGGCGCGGATCGCCGATTCGGTACAGGGTTATCACAAGGTCATCCGCAAGGTACAGCGTTGGGTGCCGCTGGCCGAATCCGAAACGGCCGCCGTGGCGCCCGTGGTCACGCCGGATATCATCACGTCTCCGGAAACCGGCCTGCCGGTGGTGGATCCGATCCTGCTGGACGTGTTGCGTACCGAAGTCGCGCAACATCTGGACAAGATGCGCGCCTATCTTGCGCGCGACGTCGACCACAACATTCCGGCGGACGACGAGCTGATGCGCTCGGTGCACACGCTGCACGGCGCGGTCGCGATGGTCGGCATCGAACCGCTGGCCGGCATGCTGGCGCCCATGGAAGTGTGGGTACGCCGCGTGCGCAGCGCAGACGCGCCACTTGATCGCGAAGGCTGCGATGCCATGCGCGATGCCGTGGCGATGACCGAACACATCATGGCACAGTTCGATGCGCCGGTTCCGGACGTGCCGGATACCACCGCGCTGACCGAGCGCCTGGAAGCCTTGCGCGACCGTTGGCCAGAGGCTGCGCCGTTTGGCGCATCGCGCGCGACAGCGGCGGACGCGGTTGCTGAAACCGTCGCATGGGAGGCGCTCGAGGAAGAATCCGGTGAAGGTGTGGCGGCGGTAGGGCTTGCGGCCGCCTCTACCTTGCCGACCGAAGATGATGCCGGCGCCCTCGCTGCGCGCGAACAGGCCGAACGCCTCGCTGCGGAAAAAGCGGAACGGGAACGTTTGGCCGAGCAGGCCGAAGCCGAACGCCTGGCTGCGGAAAGGGCAGAACGGGAACGTCTCGCCGAGCTGGCCGAGCAGGAGCGGGTTGCGGCCGAGCAGGTGGAAGCCGAACGTCTTGCTGCGGAACAGGCCGAGGCCGAGCGTCTTGCCGCGGAGCAAGCCGAGCGCGAACGCCTCGCAGCCGAAGAATCGGAACAGAAGCGGCTTGCGGCGGAACAGGCCGAACAGGAGCGGCTTGCAGCCGAACAGGCCGAACAGGAACGCCTCGCGGCGGAACAGGCCGAAGCCGAACGCCTTGCGGCGCAAGCGGAGCAGGAACGACTGGCTGCGGAAAAGGCAGAGCACGAGCGTCTGCTTGCACAACAGGCCGAGCGCGAACGCATCGCGGCCGAGCAGGTCGAAGCCAAGCGCATCGCCGCCGCGCGTGCCGCCGCCGAGCGCGAAATCGCCGCGGCGGCGTTGCCGCCGTTCCCGGATGATCCGCAGCCGGAAGGCGCACTCGATATTCCCGGTCTCGATCCTGAACTGGTCAGCCTGTTCACCGAGGAGGGCGGTGAACTGCTGGACGCCAGCGACAGCCTGATCGCGACCCTTCGCGACGTACCCGACGACGTCGAGTGCGTGCGCGGCCTGCAACGCAACCTGCACACCTTGAAGGGCGGCGCCCGCGTGGTCGGCATCGCCGCCGTAGGCGATCTCGCGCACGCGATGGAAACGCTGCTGGAGAAGATTGGCGAGCGCAAGCGCGCGCTCCAACCGGTCGAGGTGGACTCGCTCGAACGGGCCTTCGACCGCCTGCACGACATGGTCGAACGCGTCGAGCAGAACCGCGGAGTGGCCACGCCGGTCAACGCGATCGAACGCTTTGACGCGCTCGCCAAGGGTCGTCCGGTGGGTGCCAAGGCCAAGGCTGTCGCGGCGCCGCAACCCGAACCGGCGCCCGCTCGCGCGGAGCCCGCGCCGCCGCCGCGCGAAGCGCCGCAACCCGTCGAGACCGAAATACGTGCACCGGCCGAAATGATCCGCGTGCGTTCGGACCTGCTTGATTCACTGGTCAACGCGGCGGGCGAAGCATCCATCTACCGCGCGCGCCTGGAACAGCAGGTCGGCAATTTCCGTTTCAACCTGGTCGAACTCAACCAGACCGTCGCGCGCCTGCGCGAGCAGTTGCGCAAGCTGGAAATCGAAACCGAAACCCAGATCCTGTCGCGTTACCAGCGCGAGAACGAAGCCGGCGAAGGTGCGGCCTTCGATCCGCTGGAACTCGACCGCTTCTCCAACCTGCAGCAGTACTCGCGCGCGCTGGCCGAATCGGTCTCGGACCTGGCCTCGATCCAGGACATCCTGGACGACCAGACGCGCCAGTCCGAAACCTTGCTGCTGCAACAATCGCGGGTCAACTCCGATTTGCAGGACGGCTTGATGCGCACCCGCATGGTGCCGTTCGAATCGATGGTGCCGAACCTGCGCCGTACGTTGCGCGGTGCCGCCGACGAACTCGGCAAGCGCGCGCAGTTGCGCGTCGAGGGCGCGCAGGGCGAAATGGATCGCAGCGTGATGGAGCGCATGAAGGCGCCGTTCGAGCACATGCTGCGCAACGCGCTCAGCCATGGCATCGAGGATCCGGCCCAGCGCGTCGCGCTCGGCAAACCGATGGAAGGCACGGTCACCATCCACGTCGGCCGCCAAGGTACCGAAGTGCTGGTGCGCGTCTCCGACGACGGCGCCGGTTTCGATCGCGACGCGATCCGCGCCAAGGCGATCGAGCGCGGCCTGCTCAAGCCCGACGTGCCGATCTCCGACAGCGAGCTGTTCAACTTCGTGCTGCAGACCGGCTTTTCGACGGCCAGCGAAGTCAGCCAGTTGTCTGGCCGCGGCGTCGGCATGGACGTGGTCGCCAACGAAATCCGGCAACTGGGCGGTTCGCTGAACATCGAATCCGAGCGCGGGCGCGGCACCACTTTCAACATCCGCCTGCCGTTCACCCTTGCCGTGACGCAGGCGATCACCGTACGCGCGGGCGACACCACGTTCGCGGTGCCGATGACTTCGGTGCAGGCCGTGTCGCGCATTCCGGGCGAGGAAATGGCGGCGCGCATGGCCGGCGGCGATCGCACCATCGAATACGTCGGTGAACCGTACCAGTTGCATGAGCTGTCGGAGTTGCTCGGCCTCGGCGCGTCGCATCCGACCGAAGACAGCACCGGCCAATTGCCGCTGCTGATGGTGCGCGCCGGCGATCTGCGCGCAGCGATCCACATCGATACCGTGATCGGTTCGCGTGAAATCGTGGTCAAGCCGGTCGGCCCGCAGATCAGCAACGTGCCGGGCATGTTCGGCGCCACCATCATGGGCGACGGCTCGGTGATGCTGATCCTCGATCTCGCCCCGCTGGTGCGTCATTTCGTCGCGAAGCAATCGGTTGCCGTGTTGGCAGTCGAGGCGGGCGAGCCGCTGGCGGCGGAACCGGCCAGACCGATCGCGGCGCCGCGGGACGAGGCAGGTCCGCGCCTGGTCATGGTGGTCGACGATTCCATCACCATGCGCAAGGTCACCACGCGCGTGCTGGAGCGCGAACAACTCGAGGTCGTCACGGCGAAGGACGGCGTCGACGCGCTGGAGCAATTGCAGGAGCGCGTGCCCGACGTGATGTTGCTGGATATCGAGATGCCGCGCATGGACGGCTACGAGTTGGCCACGCACATGAAAAACGATGCGCGGTTCCGCCACGTGCCGATCATCATGATCACTTCGCGCACCGGCGAGAAGCATCGCCAGCGCGCCTTCGAGATCGGCGTGGAACGCTATCTCGGCAAGCCCTACAGCGAAGCCGACCTGCTGCGCCACGTCAACGAGATGCTGGAGGCGCACCATGCCTGATCATGCGATGGAAGCGCTGCCGCGCACGGCCCTCGTGTTCGGCGATGAGGCCACGGTCGCGCACGTGCGCGAAGCGATGGCCGGCCACGCCGACATCGTGTATGCGGCGTCCGCCACGGAGTTCGAGGTATCGCGCCTCGTTTCCGCGGGCGCAACGGCAACCCTGGTCAATCTGGACGGCGGCGACTGGCTGGATGCCGTCGAAACGGAACTGCACGCAGCGGGTATCGTGGTGGTGTACAACGATCCCGAAATTTCGCGGGCGCTGGAAGGCTGGGAACGCGCGCGCTGGTTGCGGCATCTCGTGGCGAAGTTGCGCGGCAGCCGCGATGTGGACCCGCCGCGTCCGGAAACCCGGTCGCCCTCCGTTCCGGCGGTCGGGAGCGAGGCCGCCGCGCCAGCGGATGAATTTCCTGCGCCGCCTGCCGAAAACGCGGTGATCGAACGTCCGCTGTCGCCGAAGGAAATCGAAACCATGACCGTCGATTTCGTCGCCGGGCAGAACTCCGTTCCGATACGGGCGGCCCACGCCGTTCCGGCGGATGCGGAACCCGCATCCGGGACAGGCGTACCGTCGATGGACGTGCCCGACCCGGAGGCCGTCGTCGAGTCTGCGATGCCTTTCGAGCCGGTTTCGGGACCTGCTGCAGCGTCCGCGATTGCCTCGCGAGCCGAAGCGGAGCCGGTCGCGCTCGACTTCGACGGGGAAGGCGCGCTCGATGTCGATACCGAAGCGCTGTCGGCCATGATCGACGCACGGCTGGCGGAACCGGAGGCATCCGATGCCTCCGATTCGTCGCCGGTCTGGCGGGAGGTTTCGGCTGGCGCGGTGCCGCCCGTACCGGCCGAGGGGGTGCAGGGTTCGGCGACGGCTGCCGTGTTGCCAGACCCCGCGCCGACCGTCGGGCCTGCGTCGGCGGTGGACGACGATGCCGACGTGCTCGCGAGTTTGCCGCCCCTCGACGATTGGCAACTGGTCGAGCCCGATACCGCTCCTGCGCCCGCCTCGAACGCCGGGGCGCGCAGGGCGCCGGAGCCGGTACTGTCCGACGCGTTCGCGGGTTTGGAATTGGTGCCGATGGAAACGATCGCGCCGCCCCGCAACGATGCTGATCCGATCCAAAGCTGGTTCGCCGGAGAGGTTGGCAAGCCGAAGGCGGCCGCGAACGGCTCCGTCGGGTCCGGTATCAAGGAGGTGAGCCATGAGCACGGCTGAAGCCCTGCCGCGCGAAATCCGCGGCGTCATGCTGCCGGTGACGGGCGGACGCGTGCTGGTGCCCAACACCACCATGGCCGAGGTCATCACTTTTGCCCATCCGACCGCGGTCGCGGGCGCGCCGTCCTGGTTGCTGGGACGCCTGGCCTGGCGCGGCTGGGGCCTGCCGGTGCTGGCGTTTTCCGCGATGGCGGGTGCGGCCGCGAACGAATCCACCGAGAACGCGCGGGTCGCAATCCTGAAGGCGCTCTCCGGTCATGCGCGCTTGCCGTACTTCGGCGTGCTGACGCAAGGTTTCCCGCGGCTTACCCTGATCTCGGAAGACATGCTGGTCGCCGACGAGCATGTCGGTGCATCCCCTACCGGTGTGCGCGAGCAGGTTCTCGTCCACGGCGAGCCGGCCTGGATTCCCGATCTGGCGGCGGTCGAAGGCCTGACCGTCGAGGCGTTGAGCGTTGCCGCCTGAACGCATCGAGATCCGCAGCGCCGAAGTCGGCGACGGTTTGTATGCGCGCCGTGCCCTGCCGCACCGCGACCGGCGCATGGTCGGCGCATGGTGTTTCCTCGATCATTTGGGGCCGCTCGATTTCGAGGCCGGACGCGGCCTGAGGGTTGGGCCGCACCCGCACATCGGCCTGCAAACCTTCACCTGGATGATCGACGGCGAAGTCGTGCATCGCGACAGCCTGGGCAACGAACAGGTCATCCGACCGGGGCAGGTCAACCTGATGAGCGCCGGACACGGCATCGCACACGCCGAGGATTCCATCGAAGGCCAGGGCGGACGCCTGCACGCGGTGCAATTGTGGATCGCGCTGGACCAGGCGCATCGCCACGGCGCGCCATCGTTTCGCAATTACCCGGATCTCCCGGTGATCGAGCGCGATGGTTTTCGCGTCACGCTGTTGGCGGGCAGCATCTTCGGCGAAACTTCGCCGGTCGAGGTGTTCTCGCCGCTGGTCGGCATGGACATCACCGCGGCGCGGGAGGGGGACCTGCAAATCCCGCTGGACCGCGCGTTCGAATACGCCTTGCTGCCGCTGGCCGGAACGGTCCAGGTGGACGGCGAAACCTTCACGCCGGAGGCCATGGCATATCTGGGTGCCGGGCGCGACGGCGTCAGGCTGCGCAGCGATGATGCCTCACACTTCGTGCTGATCGGCGGCGCGCCGTTCGGTGAGGAGATATTGTTGTGGTGGAATTTCGTCGCGCGCACGCCCGAGGAAATCCAGGCCGCTACCGATGACTGGAACGCGCATCGGCATTTCGGTGAAGTTCACGGCAGTCCGTCGCACCCGCTGGTCGCGCCGGATGTGTCGAAGTTGCGGCTGCGGAAGCCCGGCAACTGATTCTGACCGGCTTCGGGTCGCGAGCACGGGCCGGCTGTGCCCTCTCGCTCGAAGCATGGCGCGATGGCCGCCAAACGCAATCGACACCGGCACGCCGCCGCTCGCGTGATCGTGAGGGCAGGATGCAAACGCCGTCATAGATCGCCGCAAACGGCTTGCAGCGCAGCCAGTGCGGCAACGCCGGCGGTTTCGGTACGCAGGATGCGCGGCCCCAGCGTGAGTTCGCGGAATTCGTGCGCGCGCAACGCGGCGAGATCGGTTGCGCCGAAGCCGCCTTCCGGGCCGACGGCAAGTTCCAGCGCCGCCGGCAACGATGCCGCCAGGTCGCGCGCGCGGACGGCGCCTTCCGGGTGCAGCATCCAGCGCGCGGTCGGTTGCGACACTGCATTCGTGTCCAGCCACGCGGTCAACGCCGCGGGCGCCTCGATGTGTGGGAGCGAGTTGCGTCCGCATTGCTCGCAGGCAGCAATGGCGACGGCCCGCCAATGTTGGAGGCGTTTTCCGCCGCGTGCCGCGTCCAGCTTGACTTCGCTGCGCTCGGTCGCGACCGGCACGATGCGTGCGACGCCCAGCTCTGCGGCCTTCTGGACGATCCAGTCCATCTTTTCGCCGCGCGCGAGGGCCTGCACCAGCGTGATTCGCAACGGCGATTCGCGCGGTGGCGATTCCCGCGATTCCACCCCGGCGCGTACCTCGCGCGTGCCGGCAGCAGTCAGCCTCGCGGGATATTCATGACCGTCACCGTTGAACAGGGTGACCGCATCGCCGGTTTTCAGGCGCAGCACCCGTGTGGCGTGGGCGGCCACGGTCGCGGGCAGCACCGTTTCAAGTCCGGGGACGAGGAGCGCGTCGACGAACAGGCGGATCGAACGCATCGACGGGAATCTTCGGGGGTGGCGAGGGTCCAAAGTATGAACGAATCCGGGAGCTTTCGTGGCAACGATTGCCTTCGTACGTTGACGGGCGCACAATGGATTCGGGATGCCCGTCAGGAGTCCTGATCATGAACAAGTTGTTTTTCGCAAGCGTGTTTGCATTGGGTGGCGCAGCCGCGTTCGCCGTGCCCGGGTTTGCACAAACCGCGAGCAGTGCCCAGTCGCCGGCCGCGACGACGGCGCAAACCGCGAATGGCCCATATGCGAAGCAGAAAGGTTCGGTGCCGCCACTGGATTCGCGCCAGTGCATCCGCGATACCGGCAGCCATATTCCGCCCCGCACGGGCCAGTGCCTGCCGGTGGCGGGCCGCAGCTACAGCGCGCAGGACATCCAGCGCACCGGTGCGATCAACATCGGCCAGGCGTTGCGGACACTGGATCCGGCGGTGACCGTGCACGGGCACTGAAGTGCGTTCGTCCATGAACGCTGTTTCGGTCATCAATCAAGCGACTTGGGATCTGGCTGATCGTGACACCGGAACAGCCGTCCATGGCCTGACTTTCCACAACATGTTGGTTCAGGCGATCGCTACGTTGATGGCTTCAAGGGCGACATCCACCATGAGATCGATGTCGCCCTCGTCGATGCAGTAAGGCGGCAGGAAGTATGCGGTGTCGCCCAGTGGCCGCAACAGCACGCCGCGTGAAAGGGCGTGCCGATAGAAGCGCAACCCGCGCCGCTCCGCGCCCGGGTAGGAGGTGCGGGAGACCTTGTCCTTGACCAGGTCGAATGCGGTGATCCAGCCCGTCTGGCGCAGGTTGGCGACGTGCGGATGTTCGCGCAGCGTTTCCAGCCGGCCCGCGAGGTGTGCGATCAAGCCCCGATTGCGTTCCAGTACCGCTTCGTCGCGGAAGATGGCGAGCGACGCCAGCGCCGCGGCGCAGGCGATGGGATTGCCGCTGAAGGTATGCGAGTGGAGAAATGCGTTGTTGGCTGCATAATCGCCAAGGAACACTTCATAAACCTGGTCGGTGGTAAGCACCGCCGACAGCGGCAACGCGCCACCGGTGATGCCTTTCGACAGGCACAGGAAATCGGGCGTGACATCGGCCTGTCCGCAGGCGAACATCGTTCCCGTTCGCCCGAAGCCCACCGCGATTTCATCGGCGATCAGGTGCACGTCGAATTCGTGGCACAGCTTGCGCAGGCCCGAGAGGTACGACGGCGCGTGCATGCGCATGCCGCCCGAACATTGCACCAGCGGTTCGATGATCACGGCGCAGGTTTCGTGCGCATGGCGCTCCAGCAATGCGCGCATGTCGGCGAGCCGGCGGCGGGCCACTTCGTCGGCGCTCTCGCCGGGCCCTGCGTCCAGCCAGTCGGGCGAGGGTGCAACGATGGGATCGAACAGCAGCGGTCCGTACACCGCGCGGTACAGCGGCAGGTCGCTCACCGCCAGCGCACCCAGGGTTTCGCCGTGATAGGCATGGGCCAGCGCGATGAAGCGGGTGCGTTGCGACTTGCCTGCGTTGCGCCAGTAATGGAAGCTCATCTTCAGTGCGATCTCGACCGCGCTGGCGCCGTCGCTCGCGTACGACACGCGGCTCAGGCCCGGCGGTGCAATGCGCAGCAGTTCTTCGGCCAGTTGCAACGCGGGTTCGTGGGTGAAGCCTGCCAGCATCACATGGTTGAGCCTTGCAGCCTGTTCGGCGATGGCGGCGGCGATGCGCGGGTTCGCGTGTCCGAACAGGTTGCTCCACCACGAGCTGATGCCATCGAGGTAACGGTTGCCGTCGGCATCGATCAGCCAGGCGCCATCGCCGCGCACGATGGGCATCAGCGGCAGTTGCGACACGTGTTCACGCATCTGGGTGCAGGGATGCCACACGTGCGCGAGGTCGCGCGCGGCGAGGTCGGCGTTGCGGGAAGGGTTCGGGCTCATCCTGCCATGATCGCGGCCAAGGCGGGCGGGCTCAAGCGCGGTTAAGCTGCCCGCTATGGACAGCCAGCCAGATCCCGCGTTTCTCGACCACGCGCTCGAAGTTGCACTCGACGCGGCGCGTGCTGCAGGCCAATGCATCACCCGCCACTTCGAGCGAGGCGTGGCGGTGGAAATCAAGCCCGACGCCACCCCCGTCACGATCGCCGACCGCCAAGCGGAGGACATGATTCGCGCGGCGCTGAATCGTGCCTTTCCGGCCCACGCGATCCTGGGTGAGGAACGCGGCCGCGAAGGTGAGGGCGAGTTCCTGTGGCTGGTCGATCCACTGGACGGTACCAAGAGTTTCGTGCGCGGCACGCCGTACTTCTCCACCCAGATCGCCCTGCTGCACGCCGGCGAACTGGTGCTGGGCGTTTCGCACGCCCCCGTCTATGGCGAAACCATGTGGGCACGTCGCGGCGGGGGCGCCTTTCTCAACGGCAGACCCGTGCATGTCGCGGATACGGCGGAACCGGGCCACGCTGCGTTGTCACTGGGCAACATCAAATCGATGACCCAGGACAGCCGGCGCTGGGGCGCGCTGGGCAAGCTGGTCGGAGAAGTCAACCGCGTGCGCGGCTACGGCGATTTCTGCCATTACCACCTGCTGGCGCGCGGCGCGCTGGATATCGTGGTCGAATCCGATGTCAATATCCTGGACATCGCCGCGTTGGCCGTCATCGTGCGCGAGGCCGGTGGCGTGTTCACCGATCTGGACGGCGCGGAACCCGCCCTTGCCACGCGCAGCGTGCTCGCGGCCACGCCGGGACTGCACGCGACCGTGCAGCGGCGCCTGGCACGCCGCCAGATGGATGCGCCCGTTTCGGCGTCTGCCGGCGGCGGGACTTGACAAAAATGCCAACTGTGTCACGGTTAAGAACGAACCGTGTCCGGATTGTCTTGTTTCCGCAGCGAAAAAAGGAGAGCCAGCATGTCCGTTACCAAGGTCATCGAGCTGAGCGCGTCGTCGTCGAAAGGCATCGAGGATGCGGTGCGCCAGGGCCTGGAAAAGGCCGGCAAGACGGTAAAGAACATCAAGGGTGCGTGGATCAACGACATCAAGGTCGCCACCGACAACAATGGCGCCGTGCAAGAATGGCGGGTCAACATGCGAATCAATTTCGAAGTCGATTGACGGTGCGGGGCATCGGCGGCACGCAAATGGGTGGCTACGAACCGCCAGTGGCGTGAGGGAGACATTCGGTTGACGGGGGTGTCGGTGAGGACAATGAGCGCTGTGACATGGACAATCGGCTGCGTTGAGGATGATCCGGACCAGACCGCGCTGCTGCGCCTGTGGCTGGAGCACGCGGGATACGGCTGCGCGATATTCCGCTCCGCCACCGATTTCCGCCGTCGCCTCGGCAACGAGGCGGTGGACCTGGTGTTGCTGGATCGCAGGCTGCCCGATGCCAGCGGGCTCGAAGTCCTTTCCTGGATTCGCCAATCGCCCAACGCGAAATTGCCGGTGATCTTTTTGACCGCCAGCGGCGAGGAGTCCGCCATCGTCGAGGGTCTTGCGGCGGGTGCGGACGATTACGTGGTCAAGCCGCCCAAGCAGGGCGAATTGCTGGCGCGCGTCGCGGCCGTGTTGCGGCGGCGGGGCGGCGACACCGACGGCAATGAAGCGCTGGAATTGCCGCCATACCGGATCGATCCGCAGCGGCGCCAAATCAGCATCAACGGCCAGCCGGTGGAACTGACCCAGCGCGAATACGAACTTGCCTGTTATCTGTTCCTGCGCCAGGGCCGCATCGTCAGTCGCGACGCGTTGCTGGAGAACGTCTGGAATCTCGCCGGCGGCGTCAGCACCCGCACGGTCGACACCCACATCAGCCGTTTGCGCAAGAAGCTTGGCCTGTCCGGAGAAAACGGCTGGCGGCTGACGGCGGTGTATCAACACGGGTATCGCATCGAGCAGGGTTGAGCGTTCGTTTGTGCGTCCGTGAACGCGGCTCCGGATCGCCGTTTGGCGCGTGCCTGCGCTTTGCCGTTTGCGGGTCCAGAGCGGCCATCCATGGCTTGATTTTCCACAACAGCCGTTCCGCACACAGCTACACTGGACATCGTCCTTTTTGTCGCGTCCAAGTTCGATGTTGAGTCCGACGATTCTGGAAACCTTCCAGCGCCTGCACACAGCGGCGCTTGCCAGCGACGACCCCGAGCCGAACGCGATGACCGTGGCGACCGCCGATGCGGGGGGCGGCGTGCACGCACGGATGGTGCTGCTGAAGACCCTCGACGCGCGCGGTCTGACTTTTTTCACCCGTTACGACAGCGGCAAGGGCGCGCAGCTCGAGGTCAATCCGCACGTCGCGTTGTGCCTGCACTGGAAATGGCTGAAGCCGGCCGCACAGGTCCGCGTCGAAGGCCGTGCAGAAAAGTTGCCTGCGGAAGAATCCGATGCCTACTTCGCCACGCGCGAACGCCTGAGCCAACTCGGTGCATGGGCGTCGTTGCAATCGCAAACCCTGCCCGACCGCGCAACGCTCGAACGCCGTGTCGATGAATTCGAGCGCCGGTTCGCGGGCGGCGACGTGCCGCGGCCCGCCGAATGGGGTGGTTATCGGGTCGTCCCGGATCTGGTTGAGTTCTGGTTCGCCGGCGAGCATCGCTGGAACGAGCGCGAGCGCTGGGAGATCGCCGACGGCGAGTGGCGCAAGCGGCTGTTGTATCCGTGAAAGCCGGTCCGCAACGCATCGTCTGTCTGACCGAAGAGCCGACCGAAATCCTGTACGCGCTCGGCGAGCAGGATCGCATCGTCGGCATTTCAGGGTTCACCGTGCGTCCGCCGCGTGCGCGCAAGGAAAAGCCGAAGGTCTCGGCGTTCACCAGTGCCAAGATCGAGCGCATCCTGGACTTGAGGCCCGACATGGCGATCGGGTTTTCCGACATCCAGGCCGACATCGCACGCGAGCTGATCAAGGCCGGCGTGGAAGTGTGGATCAGCAATCATCGTTCGGTTGCAGGCATCCTTGCCTACGTTCGTCGTCTGGGGGCGCTGGTCGGCGCGGCGGACAAGGCGGCAGCATATGCGCGCGAACTCGAGGCGCATGTCGAGCGCGTGCGTGCGCAGGGCGCCGCGTTGCCGCGGCATCCGCGCGTGTACTTCGAGGAGTGGGATGATCCGCCCATCACCGGCATTCGCTGGGTCGCGGAACTGATCCGCATCGCCGGCGGCGAGGACGCCTTTCCCGAATTGGCGGAACAGCCGCTCGCCAAGCATCGCATCCTTGCCGATCCCGCCGAAGTCGTTCGACGCCGGCCCGACATCATCCTTGCCTCCTGGTGCGGCAAGAAATTCCAGCCCAACCGTGTCGCCACGCGCGCCGGCTGGGACGTGCTCCCCGCGGTGCGCGCGGGTGAACTGCACGAAATCAAGTCTTCAATCATCCTGCAACCCGGCCCTGCGGCGCTCACCGACGGACTCGACGCGCTGCATGCCGCGATCGTGTGCTGGGCGCGCGGCGAACGCCGCTGACAAAAGTAACCCGCGCGTCTAAGAGATGCGCGGAATCAAGCCGGGGTGTCGTGCCGAACGCGCGCCGGCAGGGTCAAATGGTGTGTCCGACGTTCGTCAACCACGCCACCACGACCGTCTGCACCAGCAGGATCGCCAGGATCGCCAGCACCGGCGAAAGGTCGAATCCGCCGATCAGCGGCAGGATGCGGCGAAACGGTTTCAGGATCGGTTCGACGATCTTGCCC
>DATCSF010000219.1:0-9929 GCA_036568625.1 Rhodanobacteraceae bacterium
GCGACCAGGCTGTCGAGGAACGAATACGTCAGCGCACCGTCGGGCTGGGTCGCACGCCACATCATCCCTTCGGTGACGCCCGCGGTCCACATCGCCACCACGTAAAGCAGCGTGCCGGTGATGTGCAACCAGAAGTGCAGCTCCATCGCCTTGTGCGAATGCATCGCCGGACGTCCGAGCGCGCGCGGCGCCATCGCGTACAGCGAGCCGATCGTGATCATCGCGACCCAGCCGAGCGAACCCGAATGCACGTGCGCGATGGTCCAGTCGGTGTAATGCGAAAGCGAGTTGACGGTCTTCACCGCCATCATCGAACCTTCGAACGTGGCGGCGGCGTAGAACACCAGCGCCATGATCATGAACTTCGCCGCCGGATCGTCCTTCACGCGGTGCCACGCGCCGTTGAAGGTGAACAGGCCGTTCGCGGCCGAACCCCAGCTCGGCATCAAGAGCACCAGCGAGAACGCCATGCCGACCGACTGCACCCAGTCGGGCAGCGCGGTGTACATCAAGTGGTGCGCGCCGGCCCACATGTACACCGAGATCAGCGCCCAGAAATTCACGATCGAGAAGCGGTAGCTCCACAGCGGCTGCTGGGCCTGGCGTGGCACGAAGTAGTACATCATCCCGAGGAAACCGGCGGTCAGGAAGAACGCCACCGCGTTGTGGCCGTACCACCACTGCACCATCGCATCGACCACGCCCGAATAGATCGGGTACGACTTGGTCAGCGACACCGGCACCGCAAGGTTGTTGACGATGTGCAGCAGGCCGACCGCGATGATGAAGGCGCCGTAGTACCAGTTGGCGACATAAATGTGGCGGATGCGCCGGCGCGCCAGCGAGCCGAAGAACACCACGCCGAAGCTCACCCAGACGATCGCGATCAGGATGTCGATGAACCACTCGGGTTCTGCGTATTCCTTGGACTGGGTGATGCCGAACGGCATCGTCGTCATCGCCAGCACGCAAACCAGTTGCCAGCCCCAAAAGGTGAACTCGGCCAGCTTGTCGAATGCGAGGCGCGCGTGACCGGTGCGCTGCACCACGTAGTAGCAGGTGCCCATCAGTGCCGAACCGCCGAACGCGAAGATCACGCCGAACGTGTGGTCCGGGCGGATGTGGCTGAACGTCAGCCATGAGATGCCGAGGTTCAAGCCCGGCCAGGTCAGTTCGGCCGCCGCATACATGCCGATCAGCATGCCCACGATGCCCCACACGGCCGACGCCAGCAGGAACAGGCGCACCACGTGGTCGTTGTAGCACTCGGTTGTCGCGCAGGTCATCTTCCACCCCGGTCGCACGAAACGCCGCGGCGGCGAACACCGGAAGGCAAGCCCTCCGACCTCGTGTGCCCGCGCCGCGGCGCTTCTTCTTCTCTGGACGCGAATTGTCCCGGGAATCGGCACCGCTGCCCTTGATCGCGGTCAAGTCAAACCAGTGAACCGTTCCGCTACCAGCCAGGAATTCGGAAAACTCGGACGCACCGTCGCGAGCGACGGCGGGTTGGGTGACGCCGACTCAATCGGCAGGGACGGCCGATTTGGCCACCGCGGGCGGCCCGAAGCGCAAGCCACATGGATGTGGCGCGTAGCGCAGCAGGTTATTCCGGGTTTTCTCAGAATCCGCCGCGGGCGCCGACCACCCCGCCGGCAATCGCGGCCAATGCAAGGGTCAGCAGGACGGCGTGCAGCATCAGGAACGCGCGGGGTTTCTGGATCAGGCCGAGCTTCGCGGGCAGCCGCAGCGGCTCGGCAATGAACAGCATCGCCGCGAACAGCGCCCAGACCAGCATCATCAGGCCGATCCACCAGCCGCCCTGGTGCAGGTACGCGAATCCGTACTTGAGCTTCAGCATCCAGAAGCCGCTGATGCCGGCCAACACCACCGCAATCCGCGCCTGGTTGACGAAGCGCCCCTCGAATTGCTTGATGCGTTGTATCCGCTCGGGCGGAGGCAGCCGGTCGAATATCGGCAGCAGCGATGCGGTGACCGTGAAGACGCCGCCGATCCACCAGACCACGCTCAACACGTGGACGGCCAGCAGGATGTTGAACGTCGCCATGCCCCGTACTTCCCGTCATAGGACCTGGCCTGGCAGTTTAGGCGGGCGCGCGGCAAGGCCCATGATGCAGGTCAAGCGCGCGAATCGCCGGCGCGCCGGAATGCATCCACCGGCAGCAATCGGAATGTGATCGTCAGCGCGCCACCGCAGCCTGGGCGAACGCCTCGCGCTGCCACACCACCACCCGGTTGCGACCCTCGGCCTTGGCGCGGTACTGCGCCGCGTCGGCGTGTTCCACCAGGGCTTCGATGTCGGGGGTCGTTTTGCCGCGCACCGCGACGCCGATGCTCACGGTGAACGCGATCAGGTGCTGCCCGATCGGCACCCGCAGCGCGGCGGCACGCGCCACGATGCGTTCGGCGACCCGCACCGCCATTCGCGCACTGTCGCCGTTGAGCACGATGAGAAACTCCTCGCCACCGTATCGCCCGACGCGGTCGTATTCGCCCAGTTCCGCGTGGATCGCCCCGACAACGGCCGTGAGGCACGCGTCGCCGGCGGAATGTCCACGGCTGTCGTTGATCTGCTTGAAATGATCGATATCGAGAAACAGCACGGCCACCGGCTCCAGTCCAGCCGTCGCCTGCCACGCCTCGCGCAGGCGGTCCATGATGGCACGGCGGTTGTACACGCCTGTAAGCGGGTCGAACTGCGCCATGCGCGCGGCCTGATCACGCTCGTGCCGCACCTGCAGGGTGCGATCGGCCAGACCGACGGTGATGATCACCGCCGCCCACGCCATGCTGCCGGGAAATCCGTATTCCAGCCACGCAGGCAGCGGCAGTCCCGCGATCAACTGCACCACCCGTGCCAGGGTCAACGCGAGCAGCGGCACCCATGACAGCAGGAAGAAACCCGCCTGCCGGTTGCCGCGCCGCCAGGCCAGCCAACTCGCAGCCAACGCGATCACCGTGCTCACCACCAGCAGCAAGTTGACGGTGTTCGGCAACCACGCATCGGGCCGCAGGAACGGCATCCATACGCCCGCGGCGAACGCCAGAAACGGCCAGCGCAGCGCACCGAGCCAAGTGGCGAGGCGCGGCGTATACCTGCGCAGGTCGGCGAATTCCAGGATGAACCA
The DNA here is from genome assembly GCA_036568625.1 of Rhodanobacteraceae bacterium. Taxonomy (GTDB): domain Bacteria; phylum Pseudomonadota; class Gammaproteobacteria; order Xanthomonadales; family Rhodanobacteraceae; genus 66-474. The sequence goes on from DATCSF010000219.1 coordinate 3,147, forward strand.
GATCGAGAATCCGGCCGCCAGCGCGGCCATGCACTGGCCGGTGTGGTAACCGAGCGGCGTCAGCAGCGCCGCGCCCGGCAGCGCGAACAACTCGCCGGATACCGCCATGGCATATGCCATCTGGGCGGCAACATAGACGATGAAATACAGGAACATCCGGTCGCGCAGCACCGCCCAGAAACACAGGATCACCAGCGCCATCGACAACTGCACGGTGGCGAAGAACGTGCTCACCCGCACGTGCCACAGGTCCCGCGCGCGATAGCTCGCCGCATCCGCGATGCCCAGGCGTATCGGCTGGGTCTGGCCCGGATCGCCCAGCGCCACGTAGATCGGCTGGTCGGCGCGCAGATCGTAGGGAAGCAGGTAAACCACCGAATGGTGCGAGAAGCTGGGATCGAGCGCAGCGTCGAATACGGTTTTGCTGCGCGGGCGATAGTCCGGCGGCAGATAGACGGTCACCCGCGCCCGCGTGTTGCCGTGGATGGCCAGCAGCGGTCGGTTCGCCTGGCGCCAATCCTCCGCAAGCCGCAATGCATACCAGGCGGTGCGATCACGCGGGGCATGCAACCACACGCGCAACATTGTTTTGTCGTGCCCGTCCGCGGCCACCGCGACACGCCCGGCCGCCAGCATCGGCGCCGCCGGCAGCGCCGTCACGCGCAGGACCGCATCGTCGGCCAATGCAGCCAGCGGGAACCACAGCAGCAGCAATCCCCAGCGTAGCGAACACCAGCTCATGCACCCGCACCCCGCTCGCCCGAGGCGTCCCTGGAGCAGAGAATGTACCCCTTTTCCGCGGGCGTGACACAGGCATGGACGGGCGAAACCTCAGCGCCGGCGGTGTTAGGATGAAAGGTCCGCATCGAGCGGCATACGCGCCCCGGTTGTCATGTCCTGCCTACCCGAAGAACTCAAGCAAGCGGCACTGGAATACCACCGGCACGCGCCCGCCGGCAAGATTCGCATCACCCCCACCAAATCGCTGCTGACCGCGCGCGACCTGGCGCTGGCCTATTCACCGGGTGTCGCCGCGGCCTGCGAGGCGATCGTGGACGACCCCACCGAAGCCCACGCGCTCACCGCGCGCGGCAACCTCGTCGGCGTGATCACCAACGGCACCGCCGTGCTCGGCCTGGGCAGCATCGGCCCGCTGGCAGGCAAGCCGGTGATGGAAGGCAAGGGCGTGCTGTTTCGCAAGTTTGCCGGCATCGACGTGTTCGACATCGAGATCGACGAACGGGACCCGGACAAGCTGGTCGAGGTCATCGCCGCGCTGGAACCGACCTTCGGTGGCATCAACCTCGAGGACATCAAGGCCCCGGAATGCTTCTATATCGAGCGCAAGTTGCGCGAGCGCATGAACATCCCCGTGTTCCACGACGACCAGCACGGCACGGCGATCATCGTGGGCGCGGCGTTGACCAATGCGCTGATCGTGGTGGGCAAGAAGATCGGCGAAGTGAAAGTCGCCGCGTCGGGCGCGGGCGCCGCCGGCATCGCCTGCCTCGACATGCTGGTGCGGCTCGGCGTCAGGCCGGAAAACATCCTGGTCAGCGACAGGGACGGCGTGCTCTACCAGGGCCGGCCGGGGCTCGATCCCAGCCTGGAACGCTACGCACGCAAGACCAGGGCGCGCACGCTGGCCGACATCGTCAAGGGCGCCGACGTGTTCCTGGGCGTCTCGGCGGGCGGCGTGCTCAAGCGCGAGATGGTCGCCACCATGGCCGATCGCCCGGTGATCCTGGCGCTGGCGAACCCGACGCCGGAAATCACACCCGAGGAGGCGCGCCGCGCCAAACCCGACGCGGTGATCGCAACCGGCCGCTCGGACTATCCGAACCAGGTCAACAACGCTTTGTGCTTTCCGTACATCTTCCGCGGCGCGCTGGACGTCGGCGCCACCGGCATCAATGAGGCGATGACGGTTGCCTGCGTGCATGCGATCGCGCAACTCGCACGCCGCGAAGCCTCTGATGTCGCGCAACGCGCCTACGGCGGCAAGGTGCCGCACTTCGGCGCGGATTACCTGATCCCGCGCCCGTTCGACCCGCGCCTGCTGGTGCAGGTGGCGCCGGCGGTCGCGAAAGCCGCGATGGAGTCCGGCATCGCCACCCGGCCGCTGGCCGATCTTCGCACCTATACCGAAAAGCTCAGCCAGTTCGTGTTCCGCACCGGGCTGGCGATGAAGCCGGTGTTCGAACGCGCGCGCGCGCACCCGATGCGGGTGGCCTACGCCGAGGGCGAAGAGGAAACCGTGCTGCGCGCGGTGCAAACGGTGGTGGACGAGGGACTGGTCCGGCCGATCCTGATCGGGCGTCCCGAAGTCATCAATCGTCGTATCGAACGCATCGGCCTGCGCCTGCAGGCCGGTCGCGATTTCGAACTCTGCAACATCCATTCCGATCCGCGGTTCGACGATTACTGGCAGCATTACTACGACCTGATGCAGCGCCGCGGCGTGACCCCCGCTTCCGCGAAGTCCGTGGTGCGGTCGCGTCCCACCGTGATCGCGGCACTGATGGTGGCGCGCGGCGATGCCGACGCGTTGATCTGCGGGGTGGTCGGCCGCTACCAGCGCAAGGCCGCGTACATCCGCGACATCATCGGGCCGGACCGCGGCGTGGAAACGCTCTCGTCGATGGCGGCTGTTGCCAACGACAAAGGCTTGACGTTCTTCCTCGATACCCACATGCAGCACGATCCCGATCCCGAACAGATTGCCGAGGCCACGCTGCAGGCCACGCTGCGCCTGAAACTGCTGGGCGTGGAGGCGCGTGTCGCGCTGATCGCCGGCTCCAACTTCGGCAGCCGGATGACCACGACCGCGCTGAAGATGCAGCAGGTGCTGCGCATCCTGCGCGAACGCGCGCCCGATCTCGAGGTCGAAGGAGAAATGCAGGCCGACGTCGCGCTGGACCCCGACCTGCGCTCGCGTGTGTTCCCGAATTCCCGTCTCACCGGCCGCGCCAACGTGTTCGTGTTCCCCAACCTCGCCGCCGCCAACGCCGCGTTCAACATCACCCGCTCGATGTCCGACGGTGTGGTGATCGGCCCGATCCTGATGGGCGTGGCCAAACCCGCGCACGTGCTGACGCCTCAGGCCACCGTGCGGCGCGTGGTGAACATGAGCGCGATCGCCTGCGTCGAAGCGCAGATCCGCGCACCGCGCGAAATCGTGAAACGCAAGGCGCGCGCACGACGAGACGCCGGCAAGAAAACCGCACCCACCAAGACCGTCAAGAAAACCGCGCGAACGAACGCGCACAGGAGCAAACGATGAACGCTTTGGCACGCGAATTCATGGATCAGGATCCCGATCCGCGCGAAACCCGCGAATGGGTGGAATCCATCGAGGCGGTGATCAACGCCGAGGGCACCGAGCGCGCGCACCAGTTGCTGGAAAAACTGGTCGACGAAACGCGCCGCGCCGGCGGCTACCTGCCGTTCTCACCCACCACCGAATACGTCAACACGATTCCGCCGCAGCTCGAGGCGAAGTCGCCCGGCGATGCCGCGATGGAATGGCGCATCCGCTGCCTGATCCGCTGGAACGCAATGGCGATGGTGGTGCGCGCCAACCGCAGGCCCGGCTCGCTGGGCGGGCACATTGCGAGCTTCGCCTCGTCGGCCACGCTGTACGACGTCGGCTTCAACCACTTCTGGCGCGCACCGTCGGAAGACCACCCGGGTGACCTGATCTGCTACCAGGGCCATTCCAGCCCCGGCCTGTATGCGCGTTCGTTCCTCGAAGGCCGCATCAGCACGGAGCAACTGGACAACTACCGCATGGAAGCGGCCAACCGGCCCGGCACGGCGCTCTCGTCGTATCCGCACCCGTGGCTGATGCCCGATTACTGGCAGGTGCCGACGGTGTCGATGGGCCTGGGTCCCATCCAGGCGATCTACCAGGCGCAATTCATGAAGTACCTGGAAGCGCGCGGCCTGATGCCGAAGACCGACCGCAAGGTCTGGTGCTTCCTCGGCGACGGCGAGTGCGACGAGCCCGAATCGCTGGGTGCGATTTCCGTGGCCGGGCGCGAAAAACTCGACAACCTGATCTTCGTGATCAACTGCAACCTGCAGCGGCTCGACGGCCCCGTGCGCGGCAACGGCAAGATCATCCAGGAACTCGAGGGCGTGTTCCGCGGCGCCGGCTGGAACGTCATCAAGCTGATCTGGGGCAGTTACTGGGATCCGCTTCTGGCACGCGACACCCGCGGCGTGCTGCGCAAACTGATGATGGAAACGGTCGACGGCGAATACCAGGCCTGCAAGGCATTCGGCGGCGCCTACACGCGCGAACACTTCTTCGGCAAGTATCCCGAAACCGCGGCGATGGTCGCCAACCTGTCCGACGAGGACATCTGGCGCCTCAATCGTGGCGGCCACGATCCGCACAAGGTGTACGCTGCCTACCACGCGGCCGTGCAGACCGAAGGCATGCCAACCGTGATCCTGGCCAAGACGGTGAAGGGCTATGGCATGGGCGCGGCGGGCGAGTCGCTGAACATCGCGCACCAGGCCAAGAAGATGCACCAGGACGCGGTGAAGATTTTCCGCGACCGATTCCACATTCCGATCGACGACAAGCAGCTCGACGGCGAAGACATCGACTCGGTGCCGTACTACCACCCAGGCCCCGATTCGCCGGAAGTGCAATACATGCTGGCGCGGCGCAGGGAGCTCGGCGGCTCTCTGCCGTACCGCCGCGAGAAGTCCAGCAAGAGCTTGTCCGTGCCTGGACTCGACACGTTCGAAGCAATCACCAAGGGCACCGGCGAGCGCGAGATTTCCACCACCATGGCGATCGTGCGCGGCATGAACCTGCTGCTGCGCGACAAGCAGATCGCGCCGCACGTGGTGCCGATCGTGGTGGACGAGGCGCGCACGTTCGGCATGGAAGGCATGTTCCGGCAGATCGGCATCTACGCGCCGGGCGGCCAGAAATACCGCCCGCAGGATGCCGACCAGTTGCTGTACTACCGCGAGGCCGAAGACGGCCAGGTATTGCAGGAAGGCATCTCCGAGGCAGGCGGCGTGTCGGCGTGGATCGCGGCGGGCACCAGCTATTCGGTGTCCGACCAGCCGATGCTGCCGTTCTTCATCTTTTATTCGTGCTTCGGTTTCCGCCGCATCGGCGACCTGATCTGGGCCGCGGGCGACCAGCGCACCCGCGGTTTCCTCCTGGGTGCGACCGCCGGGCGCAGCTTCGCGGGCGAGGGCCTGCAGCACGCCGATGGCGATTCGATGCTGATCGCGGGCGTGGTGCCCAACTGCAAGGCCTACGACCCGACCTTCTCCTACGAAGTCGCGGTGATCATGCAGGACGGCATCCGCCGCATGCTGCACGAGCAGGAGGACGTGTTCTATTACGTCACCGCGATGAACGAAAACTACACGCATCCCGACATTCCGAAAGATTGCGCGGAAGGCATCATCAAGGGGATGTACTTGTTCCGGGACTCGGGAACCGCAAAAGGCAAGAGCGGGAGCAAAACCGAAAGCAAGGGCAAGAGCCAGGCCAAGGCGCGGCGGGTGCAACTGCTGGCTTGCGGCGTGGTGCTGCGCGAAGCCATCAAGGCCGCGGAGTTGCTGGACAAGGAGTTCGGGGTCAAGGCCGACGTCTGGTCGTGCCCCAGCTTCACCGAGCTTTCCCGCGACGGCTTCGCCGCCGAACGCTGGAACCGGCTGCATCCGAATCCGAAGGAACAACGCAAGGCCTATGTCGCTGAGTGCCTGGAAAAACACGAAGGTCCGGTGGTCGCGGCCACCGACTACGTGCGCGCATTCGCCGACCAGGTCCGCGCGTTCGTCCCGCACGGCCGGCGTTTCACGGTGCTCGGCACCGACGGCTACGGCCGCAGCGATGCCCGCGCCAACCTGCTCGACTTCTTCGAGGTGAACGCGCACTGGATCGCGCACGCCGCGATCGCGTCACTCGCCGAAGACGGCGTGCTGACCACCAAGGACGTGGAGCGCGCGATCAAGATGTGGAATCTCGATCCGGGCAAGCCGAACCCGATCACGGTGTAACGATGGCTGTCGCCCTGACTCGCTCGCGGCGGATCAGGGCTCCAGCACCAGCTTGCGCGAGAGTTTGGAAACGCCACGCTCGTCGAAGGCTTCGACCGCGACGACGTAGCGCACGCCCTTGTTGAGCGCGGTCAGCGTCAACTTGGTCGGCTGGTCGGCGAAGCGCTGATAGGTTTCGTACAGGCGGTCGGGCGCGAGTCCCCAGCGCACGTTGTAGCCGACCGCACCCGGCACCGGCTTCCACACGATCTCGGCATCCCGCGCGTCGGACAGGCGGGTCGCGGATACCAGCTCCGGCGCGGCCGGCGGCCGCCCGTCGGCATTGCCGAACACGCGCAGGTCCGAGATCGCCAGATGCTGCGCGCCGACGTGCACGTGCACGTAGCGCACGTAGCGGATACGCGCCGGTCGGTCGAGTTCGACGTAGGCATTCGCACGATCCCGCTTCGAATGCGAAAGATCGGCGAGCGTGGTCCAGCGCTTGCCGTCGCGCGAGCCTTCGAGGCGGAACTGCGTGACGATATCCGGCGCGTCGCCGTAGCGGCCGGATTTGTAATCGGCGTAATTGACCTGCACCGCGCGCACCGTGCGTGGGCCGCCGAGGTCGAGCGTCAGCGTCTGGCCGGGGTTGGCATTCGCCGCGACCCAGAACGTGCGCGGATTCTCATCGGCGGCGTTCGCAGGCGGGAACCCCGGCAGTTGCGAGGATGCCGTCGCGTGTTTGTGATACGACAACAGCATCCAGCC
>DATCSF010000220.1:0-4669 GCA_036568625.1 Rhodanobacteraceae bacterium
ATACAGCACCGCGGAAAACGCATCGAACGACAATGGCGCGGGATCGTAATTGCGGCAGGTGACGCGCCGATCCATCAACGCATCCAGCGGCGACGGCGACGGTTTTTCCAGCGGCAGGCGCGACGCCGCCGGCGCGCGTGCGGGCACCACCGGCAACGCCGGACCCAGGCGTTCCAGGAACGTCTGTGGACTGGCTTCGGAGAACAGCCGCTCGGCTTCTTCGGTATCGACGTCGCGCCAGCGCGTATGACGATGCGCGATGGCGGACAACCCGCGCCAGTGCACCGCGCGCACCGCATCGTCGGATTGCGCGAACCGGCGTGACGCTTCGTCCGCGGGTTCCTGCGCGATCAGCAAGCCTTTCGCCAGCAATGCTTCCAGCACCGCGCGCGGATGCCGCTGCGACAAGTCATCCAGTGATCGCCAATGACCAGGCGACAGCGCACCCAACGCGGCGACTTCGGCGGCATCCAGCGGAATCTCTTCGTCGCAATGCGCGGCCAGCGCCAGCCAGCCGAGCCGTTCGCGCACACCGGTTTCGCCCAGCGCAAGTTCGGCAAGATCGAAATCGACGGATTCGCGCGGCTCGACCAGCACCATCGCGCAACGGCGTACTTGCATGACTATCCCAAAAATCATGTTAGTTTAGCCGCGCTCGACTTCCAGCAAGCCGGCCCACTCCCATTCAAAGGAGGATTCCATGTCGAATGTAGTTACTGAAACCGTTGCCGCGCCCGTCGTGTCGCTGCAAACCGACGAGAAGCTTTCACGCGAGCATTCGCTCGCCCTGCTGCACAAGCTCGCCACCGACGACGACTTCCGCAGCCGTTACGAGCAGAAGCCCGCCGCAGCACTGGCCGAACTCGGCGTGCCCTTGGAAACTATCGTGAATCTCAAGGCGTCGTGCTTGATGGCTCAGCCACTGGCTGACAAAGCCCACTTTAGCAACGCGCGTATAGAACTGACCAACGCAGCAGCAGATTGCTGCATTGCAATGATTGTTCCCTCGGTCAAGATGAATTTCGGTACGCGCGACTAGCGCTACTGCTGGCGTTGGCAGGGGACTTGCATGGCCCCTGCCAATCTATCCGGGGAAGCAGTTATGGCCGATTCGAAATTGTCGCGCGAGCACTCGCTTGCGCTGTTGCACAAGCTTGCCACTGACGACGACTTCCGCAGCCGTTACGAACAGAAGCCCGCCGCCGCGCTGGCCGAGTTGGGCGTGCCGCTGAACACCATCGTAAACCTCAAGGCGTCGTGCCTAGCATCAACCAGTTTGGCCGACAAGGATCATTTCATGAAAGCGCATGGGGAGCTGAACAACATGGCGGCTGAAAACTGCCTGATGATGGTCATACCCAATCCTCAATTGGATATGGGATCTAGCCGGTAAGCAAGGTTGCGTGTCACAGTTGGTGACGCAGCTTGTCAATCCGTGGTGCAATCCAAGGCAGTCGCATCGCAGTAGGCCATGCACTCTCGAACGCTGCGAGAGAATGTCGCGCTTCGACTGCACCCTCCGAAGTGTTGGACAATTCGGCTGCTCGCAATAGCGAAAGATCCGACTCAACGACGTTGAATGGCGTGAGCGTGAACAGCATGTTGCTTTCCACGTACGCGCGTCCACGATGACTTGACAGCCAACGAGCTTCGACCAGTGCACTGGCGTTGTTGTGGGCATCGGCGTAGGCATCCATCAACGCCACGTGTGTGATGTACAACTCACTGCCGTTGACCAGCGGCTTCAAGATTGTGAGTGCATTCTGCGGATTGCCTGATGCACGTTCGATTTCGGCCTTCGCCACACCACGCAAGTTGTCGAGAACCGGCGTGTCTGCTTCGGATTCCGGGCCACTCGCGACCAATGCCCGCTTTGCAAATCTTGTATCGCCGGCGCGCGCAGCAAGATACGCCGCCAACGCAATCTGGAACCTCAATTCGAATCGATCGACCAGATCAGCCTGCGCAAGCGCCTTTTCCTGAGTGGAAAAGTAATCCTCGAGTGCCGCAACTTGGGTTTTGACAGGCGTGCCATCCAGTGCACGCAGGCTTAGCGCCATGCCAGCATAGCGCCCAGCGATGCGCGGGCCTAGCAATGCTGCCTGTTTGCGCGTCATCGCAAGCAACTTGTCTGCATATGCCCAGTTACCCTGATCCAGCGCCATTGCAATGGTTGTGCTGTTGTTGATGACATCGAAACTGCCAGCGCCAGACGATTTACCGCGCTTGAGCAGATCTACGGCTTCTTTGAACTTCCGTTGAGCGGCATACGCACTTGCGTAAAGGGAGTTTTGATAATGGGCGCCGTCGGCGACCGATTGTGAGAATGCCCGCACCGCCTTGGTGTACTGACCTGCTTCCACGTATTGTGCACCCAGCAAATATTCGCTGGTTGCCCGATGGGGATTCTTGGGCGATGCCGATTGTTCAAGATAGGGGATTGCTTCGTCGAAATCGTTGGCGTACAGAGAAAGAAAGTAGGCATAAGCACCCATTCCTGGAAAATAATCCGGGTAAATGGTCGCCAACAACTTCCATTTTTCCAATCCCTGTCGCGGGTTGGTATATCTGGTTGCCCGTGCATCAACGTATAGTGCATCGCGCGCAGACAGACGTGCATGATCAGCTTGGGCTGCGCGAATTTCCGTCATAGCCTTGGCCGGCTGATCTTCGCTATCGAAGATATTGGCTAGCCCGATATGCGCCAGTGCAAAATGCGGATCGATGCGCAGGGCCTCGGCGAAATAAGCTTCAGCAGCCTTGAAATTGGCAGTCGCGTAAGAGCGATCCCCCAGCGAATACGCCTTCAACGCATTCAAGTCCGGCGTCGCCACCTGCGCCAGCGGCTGCGATTGCTTGGACACCATCGCCAGCGCTTCGCCCAGCTTGCAGCGCAACTGCTTGCTGACGCTGTCCAGCGAGGGCAGCACGGATTGCGCGCCGAGGCCGTCGGCGGACACCGAGTACACCGTGGCCTGGGTGTTGGGGTCGATCACTTCCGCGGTGACGCGCACGCGGCCGCCGACGTCGGCGACGGTGGGCAGGATCAGCGCGCGCGCGCCTTCGCGCAGCGCGACCTGCGCGCCGATGGCGCGGGTGACGTCGGTCTTGTCGGGGTTCAATTCCATCCGCTGCAGCGTCTGCTGCACCGAGAGTTCCGGCAGCACGTTGACGTATTGCGACTGGTCCAGGCTGATGCGCAGCGCGGAATCGACCGACTGGTCGTACAGCTTGTCGCCGGTGAGGTTGTGCAGGTTGCCGACCACCACCCAGTCGCGCGCGGCGAACGCCAGCGTGGGCGGACTCTGCAGCAGGAACCACGTGGTGACGCCGACCGCGATCAGCAGCATCGCGGCTTCGGCCACCAGCGTGATGGGACGCCGCCACCACGGCAGGATGCGCCTGGCGGTACGCACGGATTTCGGCGCGTGCAGCGGGGCCACATCGGTTTCGCCGGTTTCCACCACTTCGATGGGATCGGGCAGGCCCTTGAAGCGATAGCGGCCATGGGTTTTCCATTGCACGCGCGCGGCCGCGTCGTGGCCGAGTTCGCCCTCGGCGCGATGCGCGATGCCGGCGGCGGCGGACGACATCAGGATCTGCTGCGGCCGCGCCAATTGCGCGAGGCGTGCCGCGACCGGCTTGACCAGCCCTTCCACTTCGGTGGGCTTGGCGCCGCGCGCGACGTCTTCCGGCGCGTTTTCCCAGACGACCACGTCGCCCATGTGGATGCCGACCCGCGCGCGCACCACCACGCCTTCGGCGGCGGACATGTGCTTCAGGCCGCGCTGGTAATCCAGCGCGAACGCGGCGGCCTGGATGGGGCGCTCGAACATCAAGAGGAAGCCGTCGGTCTTGTCGATTTCGCGGCCGCGGTGCTGTTCCACCAATGCGCGCGCGAGGCGATCGTGCTTGCGGATGATGTTGGCGGCATTCTGGTCGCCCATGCGCTCGACCAGCGCCGTGGAATCGGCGATGTCGCACACCACCAGCGTACGCAGTTGCGGGGTGGCCATGCGGCCGGGGCCGGGAGGGGTTTCGAACTGGCGGATTTCGGCGGTCATGAGGGTGCCCCGGGTTTTTGTTTTTCGTCATTCCGGCGAAAGCCGGACTGCGAAGGCAGGATGCCGAAGCGAACACCGGCATGGCCGATGGCCCGCAGGGCGAGCGCCAAGGATGGCGCGAGTATACCCAGTGATTTTGGTGTTCGATCGACTACGTCCCGTCAAGAAAGTCGCTGGGTCCCGGATCGCCGCTTCGCGGCGTCCGGGATGACGACAAATTTTTCGTCATTTCAGACGCTGCGACGCGGGGTCCGGGGCGACGGCAAATTTTTCGTCATTTCAGATGCTGCGACGCGGCGTCCGGGATGACGACAAATTTTCGTCATTTCAGATGCTGCGACGCGGGGTCCGGGATGACGACAGACGTTGCGACGCAGCGTCCGGGTGTGGTTTCGAGTGGCGGATTTCGGCGGTCTTGGGGTGCCCCGAGGTTTTTGTTTTTCGTCATTCCGGCGAAAGCCGGAACCCAGTGACTTTGGTGTTCGATCGACTACGTCCGTCAAAAATCGCTAGGTTCCGGGTTCCGCGCTACGCGCGACCCCGGAATGACGACAAATTTTCGTCATTTCAGATGCTGCGACGCGGGGTCCGGGTGTGGTTTCAAG